>JACPQR010000089.1 GCA_016190375.1 Deltaproteobacteria bacterium | reverse complement strand
GGCAATCTCCTGCTCCGAGCGCGTACCGAGATGGGCGAGCACGCGGTGCGCGGGCATGCCGTCGGGGCGGCGGTAGCTCTCGACGAGCTGGGCGTAGCAGTAGGTCCGGTCGGCGCGGCGAACGGTGGAGATGCGGACGTGCACGCGCAAGTATCTACGCCAACCAATGGCCGCATGTCAATAGTAATCGATAATACCGCAACAAATCAAACCACAGATCAGGTGGACAGACTGTGAGTTGTGTCTACAATTGAAGCTAAGTGCGCGAATCTGCTAGGGGGGTGATCAAAATGGGTGGCAACTGGCAGCCGCCGGACGCACGCGCTGCTTATCCGGGTCCGGAATTGCCCGTCGCCGGCTGCCTGTCGCCGGTCGCCCGTTCAATCCCTGCCCGTCCGGATCCCGGCTTGGCAAGAAACCGGATGGGCATGAAATCTGGTATGGTTCGCGCCCCGGAGGGGAGACCTGGGAAAGACCATGTCAGCGAATATCCGATTCAAGTCGCCCGTGCTCGTCCTGGCCGCCGTGGTCTTCGCGATCGGATGCAAGGACCGAGGCGGCGACGGGGGAGGCGATGGCCGTCATTCCAAGAACCACGGGCCGCGAGGCGGCGACGGCGAGATCCTCGTGGGGGAGTACGGCTCGATGACCGGGTCGACGGCCACCTTCGGCGTCGAGACCCACAACGGCATCCAGATCGCCGTCGACGAGACCAACGAGGCAGGCGGCGTCAAGGGCCGCAAGCTCAGGCTGATCTCCCTCGACGACCAGGGCAAGAGCGACGAGGCGGTGACGACGGTGACGCGCCTCATCGACCTCGATCACGTGGTCGCGGTGCTCGGCGAGGTCGCGAGCTCCCGGAGCAAGGTCGGCGCCCGCGTGTGCCAGCGCAAGCGCGTTCCCATGGTGACGCCCTCTTCCACGAACCCCGAGGTCACCAAGGTCGGCGACTACATCTTCAGGGTGTGCTTCATCGACCCCTTCCAGGGCTTGGTGATGGCGAAGTTCGCGAGGACCAACCTCGGTCTCACGAAGGTGGCGATCCTGCGGGACGTCCGGAACGACTACTCGGTCGGGCTGGCGGACGCGTTCAAGGAGGCCTTCGGCCGCCTGGGCGGCACGGTCGTCAGCGACCTCTCCTACAACGAGGGCGACACGGACTTCTCCGCGCAGCTCACGACGATCAAGACCGCCGGGCCGCAGGCGATCTTCGTTCCCGGCTACTACACGGAGGTCGGCAACATCGCCGTGCAGTCCAAGCGCCTGGGCCTCGACGTGCCGCTCCTCGGCGGCGACGGCTGGGACTCGCCGCAGCTCGTCGAGATCGGCGGCGAGGCCCTGAACGGGTCGTACTTCTCGAACCACTACTCCGCGGAGCGGGCGACGCCCACGGCCCAGCGCTTCATAGACGAGTACCGCCGGCGCTACCACGAGACTCCGAGCGGCCTGGCCGCGCTCGGCTACGACGCCGCGAAGATCCTCTTCGACGCGATGGGTCGAGCGACGACCATCGACGGCCCCACGATCAGGGACGCGCTCGCCTCGACGCGCGGCTTCGACGGGGTCACCGGCAACATCACGATCGATGCCGGGCGAAACGCCGTCAAGCCCGCGGTCGTCCTGAAGATCGAGGGCGGCAAGTACGAGTACGTCGCCACCATCGAGCCGTAGCGCCCCTCGGTGTCCGTCTTCTTCCAGCAGCTCCTGAACGGCCTGTCCCTGGGGAGCATCTACGCGCTGATCGCGCTCGGCTACACGATGGTGTACGGCGTGCTCAAGCTCATCAACTTCGCGCACAGCGACGTGTTCATGGTCGGGGCGTTCGTCGGCCTGTACGTGGCCGCCGCGTTCGGGGCGTCGGGCGCGGGCGCCGCGCCCCTCTCGGTCCCGGCGGCGGTGGCGGTCCTGTGCGCCGCGATGGCGGCGTGCGCGCTCCTCGGCATGTCGATCGAACGGTTCGCGTACCGGCCCGTGCGCACGGCGCCCAAGCTCACGCCGCTCATCACCGCGATCGGGATGTCGCTCCTGCTCGAGAACCTCGGCCAGCTCGTCTTCGGCGCCGAGCCCGAGCGCTTCCCCCAGATCCTCCGCGAGGTGCCGTACCACCTGGGCGGCGTCGTCGTCACGAACATCAAGATCGCGATCTTCGCCACGACGCTCGTCCTGATGTGGGGCCTGCATCGATTCGTGACCAGGACGTGGACCGGAAAGGCCATGCGCGCGCTCTCGCTCAACCTCGACGCCGCGCGCCTGATGGGCATCCAGACCGACCGCGTGATCGCGATCACCTTCGGGGTGGGCTCCGCGCTCGCCGCTGCGGGCGGGATCCTCTTCGGCCTCGACCAGACCACGGTCACGCCCCTCATGGGGATCCTGAACGGCCTGAAGGCGTTCGTCGCCGCGGTGCTCGGCGGCATCGGCAACATCCCCGGCGCGGTGGTCGGCGGCCTCGCGATCGGCGTCTCCGAGCAGCTCGTCGCCGGCTACGTCTCGACCGACTACCGCGACGCGATCACGTTCGGGATCCTGATCGTGATGCTGCTCGTGCGGCCCCAGGGGCTCCTGGGCGCGATCCGGTCGGAGAAGGTCTGAGCGTGACCCGACGCCTCGCGATCCTCGTGGCGGTCGTCGGGGCCCTGTGGCTCTTCGACTGGTGGACGGGGCTCGTCAACGACTACGTCGTCCGGATCATCGTCCTGTGCGCGATCAACACCGTGCTCGCGACGTCCTTGAACCTCATCAACGGCACGACCGGGCAGTTCTCCATCGGTCACGCCGGCTTCATGGCCGTCGGCGCATACGGAACCGCCTTCACCGTGGTCCACGTCGACCACGCCGTCGGCCGGATCCTGTCGTTCGCCCCGCCGTGGGCGTCCGATGGCGCGACGCTCGTCGTCGGGCTCGTCGCCGGGGCGATCTTCGCCGCGATCGCGGGGCTCGTGGTGGGCATCCCATCCCTGCGGCTGAAGGGGGACTACCTCGCGATCGTGACGCTGGGCTTCGGCGAGGTCATCCGCCTGGTCTTCAACAACATCCAGGCGCTCGGCGGCCAGCGAGGCTACGACGGCGGCCGGTCCGAGGGCCTGCCGATCCTCACCACGCCCTTCTGGGTGATGGCGCTCGCGATCCTGACCGTCGCGGTCATGCGCAACATCAAGTTCTCGACCCACGGCCGCGCGCTCGCGGCGATCCGGGAGGACGAGATCGCCGCGGAGGCGATGGGCGTCGACTGCACGCGGTACAAGGTCCTCTCGTTCGTCGTCTCGTCCGCGTTCGCAGGCGTCGCGGGGGGGCTGTTCGCGATGCTGCAGGGCGCCGTGAACCCGAACGACTTCAAGTTCGACACGTCGATCCAGGCGATCATCATGATCATCGTCGGGGGGCTCGGCTCCGTGTCGGGCGCGATCCTGGGCGCGGTCTTCTACACCGTGATGCTCGAGGCCCTTCGCGGCCCCATGGTCACGATCGCGATGGTCTTCGGCTACTCCGAGGCGGAGGCGCAGGGCGCGGCCGGATCGCTCAGGCTGATGACGTTCTCGCTGATGCTCGTGGTGATGATGATCCTGAGGCCGCAGGGGATCCTCGGCCAGCGCGAGCTGGACCCACGCCAGTTGTGGCGCTTCATCGCCAGGAGGCCCTCGTGACCGCGCTCGAGGTCCGATCGCTCGGCAGGACCTTCGGGGGCCTCAAGGCCGTGCACCGCGTCTCCTTCCGCGCCCAGGATCGGCAGATCTTCGGCCTCATCGGCCCGAACGGGGCGGGCAAGACGACGGTCTTCAACGTGGTCACGGGCGTCTACGAGCCCGACGAGGGCGGCGAGGTCCTGCTCGACTCGAAGCGGATCGACGGGCTACAGCCCTATCAGGTCGCCTCGCGCGGGATCGCGCGGACCTTCCAGAACATCCGGGTCTTCGCCGAGATGAGCGTCGTCGAGAACGTGCTCGTCAGCGCCCACATGACCGCCAGGGTTGGCCTGGTCGGCGCCGTCTTCAGGACGGCCGCGTTCCGGCAGGAGGAGAAGCACCAGCTCGAGCGTGCGCTGCGGCTCCTCGAGATCTTCAAGCTCGACGGCCTGGCCCTGGAGCAGGCGAAGAACCTCCCGTACGGCTCGCAGCGCAAGCTCGAGATCGCGCGGGCGCTCATGCTTGGGCCCAAGGTCCTGCTCCTCGACGAGCCGGCCGCCGGCATGAACACGGGCGAGGCCGACGACCTCAACGAGCAGATCAGGTGGCTCAGGGACGAGTTCGAGCTGACGATCGTCCTCGTCGAGCACAACATGCGGGTCGTCATGGGCGTCTGCGAGCGCATCCACGTCATGGACCACGGCGAGACGATCGCGGAGGGCACCCCCGAGGAGATCCAGAAGGACCGTCACGTGATCGCGGCCTACCTCGGCGAGGACATCGACGATGGATAGCCCGCTGCTCCGGCTCGCCGACGTCCACGTCTCCTACGGAGGGATCCGGGCGCTCGGCGGGGTCTCTCTGGAGGTCCAGAGGGGCGAGATCGTCGCGATGATCGGGGCGAACGGCGCGGGCAAGACCACGACGCTCAGGGCCATCACGGGCCTGGTGCGCCCGACGCACGGCTCGATCACGTTCGACGGCACCGAGATCTCGCGAGTGACGACGCCCCACGTGATCGCGCTCGGGATCGCGCTCGCGCCCGAGGGGCGGGCGATCTTCTCGAACCTCAGCGTGCGCGAGAACCTCGAGCTCGGCGCCTGGACGCGCCGCAGGCGCAAGGGCCCGACGCTCGCCGAGTCGATGGAGCACGTCTTCGCGCTCTTCCCGCGGCTGCGGGAGCGCCTGTCGCAGGAAGGCGGGACGCTCTCCGGCGGCGAGCAGCAGATGCTCGCGATCGGCCGCGCCATGATGGCCGCGCCGCGCCTGATGCTCCTCGACGAGCCGTCGCTCGGCATCGCGCCCAAGCTCGTGCAGCAGATCTTCGACTCGATCCGGAGGATCGCCGCCGAGGGCACGACGATCCTGCTCGTGGAGCAGAACACGCGCATCGCCCTCGAGGTCGCGGCCCGCGCCTACGTCCTCGAGACGGGCCGGATCGCGATGTCCGGCTCCTCCGCCGAGCTGCGCGACGACCCGCGCGTCCGGGAGGCGTACCTGGGGGGGTGATCTCGGAGCGATTTCTCTCTTGATTGACATGCCGGGAATGCGCGCTAATGGTCGCTCGGTCGCGTCTCGGGCGCGACCGCCGAATGGACGAGGTTTCACGCAAGATCTTCGGTGAAGGGGCGCCGCCTGCGCCGACGCGTTTCGCTCCCCCCGAGCGGGCGACGCGGACCGAGGTCGAGGCGAGCATCGAGGCCCTGGGCACCCAGCCGGCCGTGCAGGAGCTCCTCGAGGCGATCGAGGCTCGCGTCCTGATCCTCAACCGGCAGAGGCAGATCCTGTTCGGCAACGGCGCGCTCCTCGAGGATCTCGGAAGGCAGGACGCTCGGGAGCTCCTCGGGTATCGCCCCGGCGAGGCCTTCGGGTGCGTCCACGCGTGGGACGGCGCCGCCGGGTGCGGCACGAGCGAGGCATGCGCCACTTGCGGGTGGGCGATCGCCATCCTCGCGAGCCAGGAGAACGAGCGGCCGGAGGAGCGCGAGTGCCTCATGACCGTTCAACGGCGAGGGTCGACCGAGTGCCTCGAGCTCATGGTCAAGGCCTCCCCGATGCGGGTGGGCGGCGAGACCTTCACGGTGCTCTCCTTGCGCGATCTTCGCGACCAGAAGCGGCGCGAGGCCCTGGAGCAGGTCTTCTTCCACGACCTGCTCAACACCGTCGCCGGGATCGACGGCTGGGCGAGGGCGATCGTGCGGGGATCGAGGTCCGAGAAGGCGGCCGGCCGCATCGCGTTCCTCACCGAGGAGCTCAAGCGCGAGATCCTCGCCCAGCGCGCCCTGCTCGACGCCGAGCGCGGCACGCTCGAGCTGTCCCTCGCGCCGGTAGCCCCATCGGCGGTGCTCGACGTGGTCTCGAAGATGCTCTCGGGAAACGCCATCGTCCGGGGCAAGGAGCTCCTCGTGACCTGCGAGGCGCACGAGCCCCTCGTCACCGACGGATCGCTCCTCATAAGGGTGGTCGCTAACATGCTGAAGAACGCCTACGAGGCGACCCAGGAGGGCGGAACGGTCCGGCTCGGCGCCCGCCCCGCGGGCGGCGGGTGCGAGCTCTACGTCTGGAACGCCGGCGAGATCCCCGCGCGGGTGGCCTCCCAGATCTTCCAGCGGTCGTTCACCACCAAGAC
Source organism: Deltaproteobacteria bacterium (assembly GCA_016190375.1). Lineage (GTDB taxonomy): Bacteria > Myxococcota_A > Polyangia > JACPQR01 > JACPQR01 > JACPQR01. The sequence continues at coordinate 44,896 of JACPQR010000089.1, read as the reverse complement.
CGGCCGGGGGCGGGGCCTGGGCACCTTCAGCATGAAGCTGTTCGGCGAGCGCTACCTCGGCGGCACCGTGGCCTTCGAGACCAGCGCCGACGCGGGCACGACCTTCTCCATTCGTTTGAAGTAGAGGCGCCCGGTTCACACGCTCCGGAGCGCTCCTTGTCGTTCCCTGCGGCAGGCGGCATGATCCACTCATGTCGGAAGCGTTGCTGCCACCATCGCTGCGGCCGAGGGACGACGTCGGGGCGATCTTCGAGGACATCGCGCCGTACGTGGGCAGATCGATCGAGGAGCGCTCGGCGATGGTCTCCGACCTCTGCCGCCTCGCTGCGGCACAGCTATCGGCGAGGCCGGACTGGCGGCGAGTCCTCGCCTATCAGGATCCGCGCTCGCCCGAGAGCGAGGGTCTCTGGATGCGACTCGTGAGCGCAGCCCGGCAGACGCGGTCCCCGTGACTGCCCCGTCCGCGGCGGCGGTCGCAAGACGGCTCGCGGACGAGCTCGAGGCCGAGGGCCTGCCCTACGCTGTCGGCGGGGCCCTGGCTCTGGGAGTTTGGGGCGTGCCGAGGGGCACGGTGGACGTGGACCTGGACCTTTTCCTCGACGAAGCGGAGCTGCCTCGGGGCTTCGCCGCAATCCGGCGAGCGGGATGCGAGATTGACGAGGCGTCCGCGATTGCCTCGGCCTGCGGGCGCGGCGACTTCCGGGCGTTCTTCGAGGGCATGAGAGTCGATGTCTTCGTTCCCTGCATCCCGTTTTACGATGCAGTCAGGCGGCGGATCCGTGCCGCGCCGCTCGAGGGCCGGCTTGCCTGGTTTCTGGCACCCGAGGACCTCGCCGTCTTCAAGATGCTGTTCTTCCGGACGAAGGACATCCTCGACCTCGAGCGGTTGGTCGCGGTCTCGGGAAGCGAGATCGATCGCGCGCTCGTGCGTGCGAGCCTGGTCGACATCGTCGGCGACGAGGACGCGCGTGTCAGACGCTGGGACGCGCTCGTGGTCGCCGCCGCCTCGCGACCGTGAGCTCGAGCAGCCGCCGTTCACGCGGTCATGGGCTCGCCGCGCGTCTCGGTCCACGCTGCGATCGGGAACGCCTTCTCGATGTCGTCCAGAACCACGGGGCGCCCCCGGGTCTCCGGGAACGACGGCACGAAGAGGGAGCAGCAGTCCTCGGCCGGCTCGGACGACTTCTCGAACGTTCCGATCCGCCGCGCGAGCTTGACCGTCTCCGCCTTGTCGTAGGCGATGAGGGGCCTGAGGAGCGGCAGCGTGGCGACCTTCTCGACGCAGGCGAGGTTCGCGAGCGTCTGGCTGGCCACCTGACCGAGGCTGTCGCCCGTGACCAGGGCCTCGCAGCCCTCGCGTCGCGCGTGGGCCTCGGCGATCCGGACCATCATCCGCCGGTACAGGAGGACGAGCTGGCGGCCGGGAGCGCCGCCCTGCAGGGCCTCCTGGATCGACGCGAACGGCACCACCCACAGCTTCATCCCGCACTGGGATCCCGCGAGGATGCGCGCGAGATCCACGACCTTCTCGCGCGCCCGATCGCCGGTGTGCGGGAAGGAGTGGAAGTAGATCGCCTGCAGCCGGAGACCCCGCTTCTGCGCCAGCCACCCGGCCACGGGCGAGTCGATCCCGCCCGACAGGAGCAGCATCGCGGTGCCGCTGGATCCGACCGGCAGCCCGCCCGCGCCGGCCACCTTCTCGCCGCACACGAACGTCCGCTCGTGGCCGATCTCGATGGAGACGGTCAGGTCGGGCCGATCGAGATCGACCGGCATCCCCGTAGCCTCCTCGATCGCCTTCCCCACCCGCACGTTCACCTCGCCGGACTTCTGCGGGAACGACTTCTTCGGCCTGCGCGTCGCGACCGCGAACGACCGCGCGCCTCTCTCGGCGGCGCCGCGCGCGAGGTCGACGGCGGCCGACTGGATCGCGTCGATGTCCTCCGGGCAGAGGGTCGCGCGCGAGAGCGAGGCGATCCCGAAGGTCCCCGCGAGCCTCCGCGTCGCCTCCGCGGCCGTGGCCTCGGGCCCCAGGACGAAGACCCTCCCGTGCCCCAGCGAGACCTGCCAGCCGCCGAGTGACCTGAGGGTGCACCGGAGGTTTCGCTCGAGCTGCCGCTCGAAGAGGTGCCGGTTCCTTCCCTTGAGGAAGAGCTCCCCGATTCGCAGGACGATTGCCTGCATCGCGGCTATCGGAGCCACGTCACGCAGCGCCGCCGAGCGCGGTCGCCCGCGCGACGTCGACGAGCGCACGCGCCGCGTGCAGGGTCTCGTCCTGGGTCGTCTCGCGACACAGGGTCACTCGGATCACGCCGGTGGAAGCGTCGAGCCCGATCGCTTCGAGCACGTGCGAGATCTTACCCTCCTTCGCGTGGCACGCCGAGCCGCTCGAGACGTAGATGCCCTTCGCCTCGAGGGCGTGGAGCATCGGCTCCGCGCGAAGCCCTGGGAAGGCGAGGCACGCGTTGGCGGGCGACCTTCGCGCCTGCGAGCCAACGAGCCGAGAGCCCGGCACCTCGCCGAGCACGTGGCCGACCAGGGCGTCGCGCAGCCGCGCCATCCTGGCAGCGGCCTCGGGCCTGGCGAGGGCCGCGTCCCGGGCGGCGAGGGCGAGGCCGGCGATCCCGGGCACGTTCTGCGTTCCCGTGCGAACGCCGCCCTCCTGGCCGCCGCCCGACCAGAGCGGGCGGAGGACGACTCCCTCTCGGTAGAGCAGCGCGCCCGAGCCCTTCGGGCCGTGCATCTTGTGGGCGGAGACGACGACCGTGTCGGCCGCAGCGAGCGGCTCGAGCGGCACGTAGCCGACCGCCTGGACCGCGTCCACGTGCACGACCGTCCGGTCGTTGACCTCGTGCACGCGCCGCGCGACCGCCTCGATGGGCTGCACGGTGCCGATCTCGTTCTGGACCGCCATCACGGCGACGAGCGCGGTGTCCGCCCGCACCGCACGGGCGACGTCATCCGGGTCTACCACGCCGTCCGAGCCGACCGGGACGAGGGTGACCTCGGCGCCGAGGTCGCAGAGCGCGCGCATGGTGTCGAGCACCGCCGAGTGCTCGAAGGCCGTCGCCACGAGGTGGCGGCGCTTCGACCTCAGCCCGACCCCCGCGATCGCCAGCGCGTCGGCCTCGGTCCCGCCGCTCGTGAACGCGACCCTTCGCCGGTCGCCGAGGAGCGCCGACAGCTCCTCGCGCGCCCGCTCGACGATCCGGCTCGCCTCGATCCCCACGCGGTGCAGCGACGAGGGGTTGCCGAACGAGACCTCGAGGGCCTCCATCATCGCCCGGCGCACGGCGGCAGACGGCCGCGTGGTCGCGGCGTTGTCGAGATAGACCTGCATCGCCCGGGGAGGATGGCTCACCCTGCACCTCGCTGCAACTGGTGCTACCGTCGCCCCGTGCGCCGGGCGCTGACGACCTTCGACATGATCTGCATCGGCGTCAACGCCATCGTGGGCAGCGGCATCTACCTGTTTCCCGGAAAGCTGACCGGCGGCCTCGGGCCCGCCTCGACGCTGGCTTTCGTCCTGACGGGCCTCTTCTGCCTGCCCCTGGCGCTCTGCTTCGCCTCGCTCGGGGGAACGGAGGACAGGTCCGGCGGCCCTTACCGGTACGCCACCGTCGCGTTCGGGGAGAAGGTCGGCTTCGCGGTCGGCTGGTCCGCCTGGGTCACGGCGCTGGTCTCGTGGGCGGCGGTCGCGAACGCGCTCCCCCGCTACCTCGGCCACTTCGTCCCCGAGCTCGGCCACGGCGGCGCGGCCAAGGCCGTCGCGGCGACGGTCATCTTCGGCCTCGGCGCCGTCAAGTACTGCGGCGTCAAGCCGGGGGCCCGAGTCACGGACGTGATGACCGTCGGCAAGCTCGTGCCGCTCTTGATCTTCGGTGTCGTCGGCCTGTTCGCGATCCGCGCGTCGAGGATGACGCCGTTCGCGCCGCACGGGCTCGGACCCCTGCCCGCGGCCGCCCTGATGACGATGTTCGCGTACCAGGGGTTCGAGGTCGTCGGCGTCCCCGCGGGCGAGGTCCGGCGGCCGAGGACCTCGGTGCCCCTCGCGGTCGTCGCGTCGGTCGTGATCTCGGCGGTGCTGTACGGGCTCGTGCAGCTCGTCTTCGTCGGAGTGGGCGGCGGGCCTGGAGAGGCGCCGCTGGCGGCGGCCTCCCGTGGCTTCCTCGGCTCCTGGGGCGCGGACCTGATGGCCGCGGGCGGGGTCGTCTCGATCTTCGGCTTCAACGCCGGCACCGCCCTGTGCACCCCGCGCTACGTCTCCGCGCTCGCCGAGGATCGCTTCGTGCCGACCGCCCTGGCCCGGCCCCACCCGCGCTTCGAGACGCCGGCGCTGGCGATCGTGGTCTCGACGGCGCTGACGCTCGCCCTCTCGCAGATCCTCGACTTCGAGCACCTCGTCGACCTCGCGGTGCTCGCTGTCCTCGGCCAGTACCTCGCGACCGCGGCGGCCCTCGTGCGCCTGGGCTCGGGGATCCGCGCCAAGGGGCTCGGGCTCCTGAGCGTCGCGATCAGCATCGCCTTCGGTTCGCAGGCCACGGTCGAGCAGTTCGTCGTCATCCTGGGCCTGGTCGCCGTGGGAGCGGTGGTCGCGATCGCGACCCGGAGGTCGTCTCCCCGGGGGGGCTCGGAGGCCCCACCGGCGAGATGATCGGGGTCTACATCCACTTCCCCTGGTGCCTGAGGAAGTGCCCCTACTGCGACTTCACCTCGTACGCGACCCGGCAGGACGACGTCCCCCACGAGGCCTTCGCCGGCGCCGTCATCCGCGAGCTCGAGCGGCGCCTCTTGGCCGGCGACTGGACGGGCTCCAAGCTCACCGTCTTCGTTGGCGGGGGCACACCCAGCCTCTGGCGGCCCGAGGCGCTTGGCCGCGTCCTCGCCCGGCTCCGCGAGCTGGGCGAGCTCGTCGAGGTCACGGTCGAGTGCAACCCCTCGTCGCTCGACGCGGATGGCGCTACCCGCCTCGCGGCGGCGGGTGTCGGCCGGCTCTCGGTCGGCGTCCAGTCGCTCGAGGCGCGGCACCTCGCGTTCCTCGGGCGGCTGCACGACGGGCCCGGAGCTCTGGGGGCGCTCGTGGCGGCTCGCGCGGCCGCCCTGCGCGTCTCCGCCGACCTCATCGCCGGCATGCCCGGCCAGACGCCGGCCGAGCTCGAGCGCGACATCGACGCCGTCGTCGAGGCGGGCGTCGAGCACCTCTCCGTCTACACTCTCACGATCGAGCCCGGCACGCCTTTCGGAGATCTGCAGCGCCGCAGGCTCCTCGCCGCCCCCTCCGACGACCATCTCGCCGATCTCTACGAGGCCGCGCGGGCAGCGCTCGCGAGCCGGGGCTTCGAGCACTACGAGGTCTCGAACTGGGGCCGGCACTGCCTTCACAACCGTGTGTACTGGGAAGGCGGGCAATACCTGGGCCTCGGGCCCGGCGCGTTCGGGTTCCACCGGACCACCGGCGGCGGCGTCCGCTACCGGAACACCCTCGATCCGGCCCGCTACCTGAGCCCGTCGCCGCCCGATGACTGGCGCGAGAACCTGAGCGCCGCCGACCTGGTCAACGAGGGCGTCCTGCTGGGCCTCAGGCTGCGCGAGGGCATCGACCTCGCCGCTCTCGGGGCGCGGCACGGCCTCGACGCGATCGCCCCGCGCGCACGGGCAGTCGAGCGCCTGTGCCGCGAGGGCCTCCTCGAGCGCGAGGGCACGCGGCTGCGCATTCCGGAGGAGCGATGGCTCCTCGCGGACCGCGTCATCCGGGAGCTCTTCGTGATCGGACAGGGATCGAACCGGGGTCCTTGATCCGTCCGGCGAGTGCCGGCAGGATGGGCACCCCGAGGAGGTAGCCGATGCAGGACCCGAGCTTTTCCGAGATGCGGCAGTCGATCGTGGATGGCGACGTCGAGGTTGCCGAGCGCATCGCGCGCGAGGTCGTGGCGTCCGGCACCGACCTCCTGCCTGCGATCGACGAGGGATTCGCGGCCGGCATCCGCGAGGTGGGGCGGCTCTGGGAAGAGGGCGAGTACTTCCTGCCCGAGCTCGTCCAGAGCGCGGTGGCGATGAAGGCCGCGATGGCGATCGTCCAGCCGGCGCTCGCCGCGCGCCGCGGTCCGCGCGAGCCGCTGGGCCGCGTGGTCATCGGCACGGTCCAGGGGGATCTGCACGACATCGGCAAGACGCTCGTGGGGACGCTCCTCGGCGCGCACGGGTTCGAGGTGCACGACCTCGGCGCCGACGTCCCGGTGGAGACCTTCCTGTCCAGGGCGCGAGAGGTGAAGGCCGACATCGTCGCGGCGTCGGCGCTCCTGACGACGACCATGGTCGTGCAGGACACGCTGGCCCGCGCCCTGTCGTCGGGGACGGCGAAGCTCCTCGTCGGCGGCGCTCCGACGACTCCCCAGTGGGCCAAGCAGATCGGCGCCGCGCACGCCGAGAACGCCATGAGCGCCGTCGCCGCCGCGCGCGCTCTCGTCGAGGCGCCGGCGGGATCGTGACGGGCCTGGCCGAGCGGCTCACGGGCAAGAGGCCCCTCGTGCTCGACGGCGGCCTCGGCACGATGCTGATCGCGCGCGGTCTCGGGCCGGGCGAGCCCCCCGAGAGCTGGAACGTCAACCGCCCGGACGACGTCGCCTCGATCCACCGCGCCTACGTCGAGGCCGGCTCCGAGGCGGTCCACACGAACAGCTTCGGCGCGACGGCCGCGCGCCTGGGGCCGCGAGGGCTCGCCGGCCGCGCCTCCGAGCTCGCCGCGGCCTCCGTAGGTCTCGCGCGATCGAGCGGCGCGCGCTTCGTCCTCGGCGACGTGGGCCCGACGGGCGAGTACTTGCCGCCGGTCGGAAGGGGCGATCCCGCGGCCTGGCGCCGCGACTTCCTCGCGCTGGGGCGCGCGCTCGCCGGCGCTGGCGTGGATGCCTTTCACGTCGAGACCATGAGCGACCTGCGCGAGGCGCTCGTCGCGCTCGAGGCCCTCCGCGAGGCGGCGCCGTCCGTGCCGGTGCTCGTGTCCATGACCTTCGAGAAGAAGCCCCGAGGGTTCTTCACCGTCATGGGCGACGGGCTCGCGCCGGCCCTGTCGAAGCTCGCTCGAGCCGGCGCCGCCGCGGTCGGCGCGAACTGCAGCGTGACGAGCGAGGACATGCTCGCCCTCGCCTCCCAGGCGCGCGCCGCCGTGCAGGCGCCCATCGTGCTCCAGCCGAACGCGGGCGCGCCACGTCTCGAGGACGGCCGGCTGCGCTACGACCAGGCCCCCGAGCGGTTCGCCGAGGACATGGTCGAGGTCCGCGCGCTCGGCGTCGAGGCGCTCGGGGGCTGCTGCGGCACGGACCCACGCTTCATCGCCGCGCTGAGGCGGGGGCTCGAGTGAGCGTCGTCGACCTGACCGTCGCGATCGAGCGCGATGCCGTGGTGGGTTTCTTGGGCTACCCGCCCGGACGCGAGCCACCGCCGCGGATCGGACGTCTGCTCGCCGAGGTCCTGCCCGAGGCTCGCGCGCTCGCCCGCGCGCGCGGCACGACGATGCCGCTCGACGCGGCGCGCTCGGTCGAGATCGGGCTCGAGCCCGAGGTCGCCTCGGGCCTCGTCATCGGGCTGTGCACCGCCGGGCCCGGCATCGAGGGCCGTGCCCGCACGCTCGCCGCCGAAGGCGACGCCACGCGCGCGCTCCTGTTCGACGCCGCCGGCAGCGCCGCGGCCGAGGAGGCGGCGGACCTCCTGGGCGCGTCGGTGTGCGGCGCCAGCCTGCCGGAGGAGCACTCGGCCCTCGAGTGCCGGCTCAGCCCCGGCTACGGCCGCTGGACGCTCGAGTGGCAGCGCGCGCTCTTCGCGCTCCTGCCCCACCGGGAGGTCGGCGTGGAGCTTCTCGGCTCTCTCCTGATGGTCCCGCGCAAGTCGATCTCGTTCGCCATGTGGCTCGGAGCGAAGACGCTCCCGGCCAAGGGCCTCGCGGGCTGTGCCCGCTGCACGCTGACGCACTGTCGCTACCGTCGCGCCGCCGTGGCGCAGGAGGAGCATCTGCGATGAACGCCGTTCGCCCTACCGTGCGTCTCCTGTCCGACCTCGACGCGCAGCAGATCGTCTCCGAGGCCTGCCGGTGCCTGGAGACGACCGGGGTCCTGGTCGAGAACGCCCTGGCCTCGAAGCTCCTCGCCGAGGCGGGCGCTCGCGAAGAGGGGGACCGCTTCAAGATCCCGGAGAAGCTCGCTCGCGACTCGGTCGCGTCCGCGCCGCGCCGCGTCGCCGTCCACGACCGGGGCGGCCGGCTCGCGCTCGACCTCGGCGAGGATCGGGTCCACTTCGACCCCGGCTCGGCGGCGATCCACGTCCTCGACTCCCAGACGGGGCGGCGGCGCGACGCCACGACGCGCGACGTCGCCGATCTCGCCCGGCTGGTGGACGGGCTCGGCAACTACGCCGCCCAGAGCACCGCGCTCTCGCCCTCGGACGTCCCCTTGCAGATCGCGGATCGCACTCGCCTCTACCTCGCGCTCACGCACGGGCGAAAGCCGGTCGTCACGGGGACCTTCCAGAAGGACGGGTTCGGGCCGATGCACGCGATGCTCTCGGCCGTCCGTGGCTCCGAGGCGGCGCTGGCGCAAAGACCCCTGGCGATCTTCGACTGCTGCCCGAGCCCGCCGCTCAAGTGGAGCGACCTGACCTGCCAGGCGCTCATCGACTGCGCGCGTGCCGGAGTTCCCGCGGAGCTCGTGTCGATGCCTCTGACCGGCGCGACGTCTCCGGTCACGCTCCGCGGAGCCATCGTCCAGCACGCCGCGGAGAACCTCTCCGGCATCGTCATCCACCAGCTCGCGCGAAAGGGCGCGCCGATCATCTACGGCGGCTCGCCGGCGGCGTTCGACATGCGGCACGGCACGACGCCGATGGGCGCCGTCGAGACCATGATGATCGACGTCGGATACGCCCAGGTCGGCAAGCACCTGGGCCTGCCGACGCACGCCTACATGGCGCTCTCGGACGCGAAGTGCGTGGACTACCAGGCCGGCTTCGAGACCGCCATGGGCGCGGTCCTGGCCGTGCTCGCCGGTGTGAACATGATCTCGGGCCCGGGGATGCTCGACTTCGAGTCGACGCAGAGCCTCGAGAAGCTTCTCCTCGACAACGAGGTCTGCGGCATGGCGCTGCGCCTGGTGCGGGGAATCGAGCGCCGCGAGGGCGACGAGGCGGCCCTGATCGACGAGCTCGTCCGGAAGGGCGAGTTCCTCTCGCACCCGCACACGCGAAAGAACTGGCGCGCCGAGCTGGGCGTCCCCTCGCCGCTCGTGGACCGGCAGACCTACGGCGACTGGGAGACGAGCGGCGCCCTGTCGGCCGATCGCCGCGCCGCCGACGAGCTCGAGCGGCGCCTCGGCACGGCGGCCTGCGAGCCGCTTCCACCGGACATCCAGCGCGCGCTCGACGAGATCATGCAGGCCGAGCTGCAGCGGGTCGGCCTGAAGTCGCTGCCCGGGTGACAGGAGAATGGACGTCTACCGCGACCGGATCGCGATCGTCACCGGCGGAGCCTCGGGCATCGGCCGGGCGCTGGGCGAAAGGCTCGCGGTGCTCGGCGCCACCGTCACGCTGGCCGACGTCGACGAGCCCCGGGCCGCCGAGGTCGCGAGATCGATCGTCGAGGGCGGCGGCCGCGCGCGCGCCGCCGCCCTCGACGTCAGGGACGCCGCGGCGGTCCGCGCGCTCGTCGAGGCGACGGCCGCCGAGCACGGACGCCTCGACTACATGTTCAACAACGCGGGCATCGGGATCGCCGGCGACGTCCTCGGCATGAGCCTCGCCGACTGGGATCGAATCGTCGACGTGAACCTCAAGGGAGTGATCCACGGCGTCGTCGGCGCCTACGAGCTGATGGCTCGCCAGAGGAGCGGGCACATCGTCAACACGGCGTCCGTGGCGGGCCTCATCCCCTCGCCCGGCCTGACCGCCTACGCGGCGACCAAGCACGCGGTCGTGGGCCTGTCGACGAGCCTCAGGGCCGAGGCCGCGCGTCACGGCGTGAAGGTCACCGCGGTCTGCCCCGGCCTCATCGAGACGCCGATGAAGCAGAGCATCAAGCTCCTCGACGTCGACCGGGACAAGCTGATGAGCCAGGTGCCGTTCGCCTTCTACCCCGCGGAGCGCTGCGCCCGCGACATCCTGCGCGGCGTCGCGAAGAACCGCCCCGTCGTCGTGGTGACGGGCCACGCCCGCTTCCTGGCCCTCGTCCAGCGCCTCTTTCCATCCCTCGTGCACCGCATCGCCCGGCGCGAGGCCACGACGGGGATCATCGCGAAGAGCAGGACGTAGCCTCGTCGGTGGTACGATCCGCGCCGTGCTGCTGACCGAGGGGTCCTACTCGGCGCTCTTCGCGAAGCTCGGGGTGGTGCGTCCGCCCGGCGTCAAGGGACCGCGGGGGACGATCGACGGGCGGCCCATCTCGATCGGGAGAAACGGTCAGGTCGTGTCCGTCGGGCTCGAGCCGCCCCTCGACCTCGGGCTCGCGATCGGGCCGCAGGGCACCCTGGGCGACGTCGCGCAGGCCCTCGGCGGGGGGAATGACATCCAGGTCGGCGACAGCTCGTTCGACTCGTTCTTCTCGATCGCGGCCGACGAGGCCTCGAGGGCCAAGGCGCTCCTCGACGCGGAGCTCAGGCGCTCGCTCGTGACGCTGCTCGAGCGCTGCGACCGCTTCGCGGTGGGCGACGCGGGCGCGCAGCTCTGGTCGCGCAGTCCGGACGAGGCGTGGCTCGAGTGGGCGCTGCCGGCCGCCGCGCGGGTCGCGGCGCTCCTCGAGGCGGCACGGTCGCGGATCCCGGTCGCCGCGAGCCTCGCCGAGCCCAGGCGGGCCTGGGCGTCACTCGCGATCGAGGAAGGGCTCGCGCTGGAGGACAATCCACTCCGCCTGCGCGGAGCGCTCGGCGAAGCTCGCGTGGCGGCGGGGTTGACACGGATCGACCCTGCCCGCCACCGCTTCGACCTGGTCGTCGAGCTCGAGGACGCGCTCAACCTCGACCTCTCGATCCGGCCGAGCGGCCTTCTGGCGCCAGTCGTCTCGCTGATCCCGGGCCTGGATCGCGAGGTCGGCGATCGGGCCTTCGACGCCGCCTTCGTGATCCGGTCGAGCGCCCCTGGGCTCCTCTGCCAGGTCCTGGACGAACGCGTGCGAAGCCTGCTCCTCGAGTGCCGCACGGGCGCGCGCGATTTCGCGGTCACGGACCGGTCGATCTCGCTGGGCGGGCCCACCGGCGATCCGGCATCGGTTCCCCGTCTCGCGCGCGCGGCCGCCGAGGCGCTCGGCCGCATCCGGACGAACCTCCGCCGATCGGGGCCGAGCCCATCCGGTCCCTTCCGCTGAGCTCACCCCCTTCGCCGTCTCGCGAGCCCGAGGAGCAGGAGCACGAGCGCGGATCCGGCGACCAGGCCGAGGTGAAGTGGCGGATTTGGCCCGCTCGAGGGAACTCGGCTATCCTCTCCGCGTGAGCGCGGAGTTCGAAGCGCTGGTGCGGGCACTCCTTGCAGGGGGCGAGTCATACTACGTGGAGTTCAAGTCCGCTTTTCACTACGGTCCCGAAGGGAAGGCGCCGAGAGAGCTGGCGAGCGTCGCAGGCGACATCGCCGGAGCGGTCGTCGCGTTCGGCAACTCGGACGGCGGCGACCTCGTAGTTGGCGCCGAGGACTCGGGTGCGCTGACGGGCATCCCCTGGAAGGGCGATCAACTCAACTACCTGCTCCAGGTGCCAGCCTCCCGCGTCACAGGCACTGTTTCCGTGAAGGTGCACGACGTGACTCTGGATGGCTACCGCGTCCTCCTGTACCGCGTCGAAGAGCAGGCCGGACCACCTCTCGTCACGGTGGGCGGCCGCTGTCTCTGGAGAAAGGGTACGTCGACCGAACCAGTTCCTCCGGCGGAGATCGAGCGCCGGCGTTCCAGTCGCCTCGGTGACACGACCTACGAGGCTCAGCCAGTTCCCGCGGCAGCCCTCACGGATCTGAAGATCCCCTGGGGTGACGTCGGCCTGCGTCCCTCCCTTCGAGGCTTCGCGACCAAACAGGACTTGGTCGGCCTCCTCCGCTATTGGAACTTGCTCGAAGCTCGGAATGGCTCGGTGGTTCTACGCAGGGCTGCTCTGCTCTTGTTTGGCGCCGACCCACTCCGCTGGCACCCGAACAATCGGGTGCGCGTTCGCAGGGTGCTGGGTGAAGCGGAGGGCTTCGGACGCGACTTGAGGACGCACGAGACCGAGATCCCGGGGCCGATATGCACGCTCCCTCGCCAAGCGATCGCCCGACTGAGATCGTCGATCGAGCTGGAGGCGCGAAGGGACACCCTCTTCTCCACTTCGCAGCTGCTGCCGGCGGAGGCGGTGGACGAATGCGTCGTCAACGCGGTTGCGCACCGGAACTACGCAATCGAGGGATCGGCGATCGAGGTACTCCTCTACCCGGACCGCGTGGAGTTCCGGAGCCCCGGCGGCTTGCCCGAGCCCCTCCTCCTCGAGGACCTGCGACAGCAGCGTGGCGTTCACCGTGCCCGCAACCCCCTCATCATGAGAGTCCTGAGGGACCTCGGCTGGGCTCGAGACCAGGGCGAGGGCATGAGGCGGATCTTCGGGGCGATGTCGCAGGTCGAGCTGCATGAGCCCGGGCTCGAGGTCTCGGGGGACACGTTCATCCTGCGCCTGAGCACTGTCTCTCGCTACGACGAAGTCACTCAAGCGTGGATTGCGGCATATGGTCCATTCGGGCTTCAGCCGGACGAGCGGAAGTACATGGTCGAGCTCCGGCAGCAGAGAGGATCGCTGTCGGTCGATCGGCTGGCGCGTGCGCTCGGTGAGTCCTACGACCAGACGAAGTCCAGTCTTGCCTCCCTGGACGCGAAGGGCCTCGTGTGGCACGCGCACAAGAGTCGAACCTACCGCCTCGTCGAGCCCCTCAAGGTGCCCCTTGAACGAGCGTACCGGCTCCTCGAGCGGGCAGGGTTGCCACCCGACGGCGGTGTGCGGCTGAGTCGATCCGATCTCGCGAGCCTGGCGGGGAATGCGGACGCGCGTGGCCTCGATGCCCTTCTGGACCGTTTCCGCGAAAGCGGAGTCCTGACGCCGGCCGGAAAAGGACGCTGGCGATTCGGCGCGAGCATCCTCGAGTACCTACGCGATCGAGGCGCCGACTCCGAGTAGGTCGAGGGCGCGACTCGGTCAGCTCACCCGAGGCGACCCACGACGTTGCCGGCCGAGCAATAGCAGGGCGGCCAGCCAGGCGAACCCTGCGCGCGGAACCCCGGGGGCGTCCGGCCAGCACTCGAGGCAGTTGTAGAAGCTCTGTATGTTCGTCGACTCCCTGCTCCACGAGCGCGGGCGGCATCGGAACGAAGCGTCGCCGATCGGGGCCGAGCCCATCCGGTCCTTTCCGCTGAGCTCACCTCGTCTGCCGTCTCGCGAGCCCGAGGAGCAGGAGCACGAGCGCCGTCCCCGCGCCGCGGCGCACGCCCGCGACCCGGCAGCCACAGCCGCTCTCGGCGCCACCGACGCCCGGGGACGCGCCGGCGTCCGCGTCGCTGTCGGTGTCGCCGTCGCCGTCGCCGTCGCCGTCGCCGTCGCCGTCGCCGTCGGTGTCGCCGTCGCCGTCGCCGTCGCCGTCGCCGTCGCTGTCGCTGTCGCTGTCGGCGTCGCCGTCGCCGCCCGGGTCGACGCCGAGCAGCTCCTCGATCCGATCGGCGATGCGCGAGCGGGTGGCGTAGAGGTCGCCGGGCGAGGCCTCGGTCACCCGATAGGGCGCGGGGAAGAGGGCGCGCGCCTCGTTCCGGGCGAGGTCCCCGTCGCCGAGCTCGGAGAGGACGTGGAGATACTCGTAGTCCTCCATCCCCTCACGGATCATCTTGAGCCGGATCGACTCGATGGGAATGTCGCGCGTGCCGCCGATCCGGGCGGTCGTGCCGGGGTAGAAGAGCGTGCCGTCGCCGTTGCCGGAGAAGTCGCAGAGGTCGTCCCACGCCGTCGGCAGCTTCCAGGTCGTCTCGAAGTAGAGCTCGCCCCCGATGTCATAGAGGAACGAGAGCCACTCCATCGCGCGGTTCTGCATCGCGGAGGCGTCGATCATGTACGAGGGCCAGCCCGTGAAGTACTCGCTGTCGGTGCCGACGCAGCCTCCGCCGCAGCCGTGGGACATGCACGACTGGTACCACCAGAGCTCCTTGTCCGGTCCGCCCGCCAGGAAGTCGTCGTATTCCACCCGCCGGTCGCCGTCGTCGGGGCCGTCCATGAAGTTCACGATCGGGACGGCGATGTCGATGTCGCTCAGAAGCCCGTTCGCGGCCATCTCGTCGACGTCGGTCGTGACCAGCGTCCGGATCCCCGCGGCGTGGACCGCGTCGGCACGAGGCGGGATGTCCGAGAAGGAGCAGCCGGCGGGAGGCTCGTCGCAGGTGTAGTCGAACAGCCGATCGAGCCACCCCTCCTCCTCGAAGTGATCGTGCCAGGCGGCCATCCGCTCGGCATCGCCGGTCATCAGCCGCAGCGTGGTCATTCGCGCGCCCGCGAGGCGCGTGTCGGCCGTGCCGTCGAGGAGCGGCCCGTACAGCTCGTCGAACCGGCTCCAGTCGTCCCCGCTGGGGCCCGCGTAGACGACCGTCTCGATGGTCATCCGGTGATCGAGCGCCGCCCGCTCGAACAGGACGTGAAACTCCTCCACACCCTGGTCACCGCACGCGTCGTACGAGCCGAGGAACGCGGAGCAGGGCGCGAGCCATCCCATGCCGAACGCGCTCTTCAACGTCGCCGTGGATGGAAGGTCGAAGCCGCGAACCCGCAAGCCTACCGCGACCTCCGTGGCGCCCGTGCCCTCGGCCTCGACCGTGACCGTCCCGTCGTAACCCCCGGGCGGCGTCCCTGCAGGCACGAGGAGCTCGACCCAGATCGATCGCCGCTCGCCCGCGGGCACGTCGAACGGGAACGCGTCGCGGCGCTCGCCGAAGTACGTGTCGACGTCCGGCACGAGCGGGTCCGGCCAGCGTCCCGCCTCTCCTTCCGTGTTCGAGGGCACGACCACGTCGTACAGCTCCACGCGGTAGAGCGTGACCGCCGAGGCCTCGATCCGCGCGCCGTCCGGGCCCGCGAGCGCCGAGACCGCTGCCGTGACTCCCTCGAGGCCCGTATCGCCGCCATCGACCACGATCTGGAACGCCTCGAGCTCGTTTCCAGCCGCCTCGATCTCGGCCACGCTCGCCGCGGGGAGCGGATCGGCCGGCCGGACCTTCTCGAGCGCGGTCGCGACGCCCACCGGCGGGCCGCCGCCAGCGAGCGCGTCGCCTGCTCCGATCACGGCCGCGAGGATGCAAACGACGCGTACGGCTCTGGTGGGCGAGCGCATGGAGCGTGCGCCTCGCACGACACGTGCCACGTGTCGGCTTGCCTCGAGCTGCGCCGGGCTCGGAGAACGGCAACGGCTGTGGGGGGTGTGCCCAACAGACCGAGAGAGCCCGGAGCGCTCCGCGAGCCTCCCCAGACCGGATGCGCCCTGGGGAAGATCCGGCTATGCTGGCATGGATGGACGCTCGCTTCGCCGCGTGGACCGCGCCTCGCAGCGACCTCGAGGCCGCATACGAGGAGGTAGAGCCATATCGCCATCTGCCGCCGGCCGAACGCGTCTCGGTCGCTGCCCGGCTGAGCACCATGGCGCTCGCCTTCCTCGAGCGGTTCTCCCTGCACGAGCGCAGGCGGATCCTCGCCGCCACCGACGACATGGCCCCCCAGCACGAGCAGGCATGGCTCGCCCTCGTGGCCAAGGCCCGTGGCCGCTGATCCCGCGGCGACCGCCGCACGTGTCGTCACGAGCCTCGAGGCGCGCGGCGTTCCTTGCGCGATTGGCGGCGCGCTGTGCCTGGCGTACTGGGGAGTTCCGCGAGCGACGAAGGACCTGGACCTCAACGTCTTCGTATCCGAAGCGGGCGTGGACCGACTGCTCGATGCGCTGGAAGCCGCATCGCTGACCGTTGACCGGGACGCAGCGCGCCACCGCGTGGCCGCCCGCGGCGACCTGGTGGCTTTCGACGGAGACATGCGCGTCGATGTCTTCGTTTCCTTCCACGCCTTTCACGACGAGGTGGCGAGTCGGGTAGTGCGCGGAACACTGCCCGACGGCACTGCCGCGAGCTTCTTGTCCGGCGAGGACCTTTGCGTGTTCAAGACGCTCTTCTACCGGGCGAAGGATCTCGTCGACCTCGACCGACTATTCGCGGCGAGAGGAGCCGAGCTCGACTTCCGCTACGTCGAGCGGTGGCTGGGGGAGCTGCTTGGTCCCGATGACGAACGCCCGGGTGAGCTCCGGCAGCGCTTCGATCGCGCCCGCGAAGGGCCACGGTCAGCGTCCTAGTGGCTCGCGGCGCAGGTTCGGCCAGGGGTTCTGCGACGACGCTTTCGGAGCCGGAAGAAAGGGCTCTCGCAAAGCCGCAAAGCCGCAAAGTCCGGATGGGTTCTGGCCCACGGCGGAGTCGACCGCGCCAGCGCGAAGCGAAGTCCGGCCTCCGGCCCTTTGCGCCTTGGCGCCTTTGCGCGAGACGTTTTTCCCGGGACCGTCCTCGACTTCGCGGGCCGCAGGCCAAGACGGCACGGTCCGGCACCGTCCTCCAACCCCTGGCCGGACCTTCGCCGCGCGGTACTAGTCTCGAGGCGCCGGGCGGGCGGCGTACCCCGAGGTACGCAGCTCGAGCGTCCTGGTATGATGCTTGGCTCGAGAGTGGGGCAGGGCCGGGCACTTCTGTTCGCGTTTCTCGTCTCGTGCAGCGAGTCGCACCCGGCGCCCGCGCGGCCCCTGGACGCGAGCGCCGACCGCGAGGAAGGCGCGTGCGAAGGGGTCCGCTGCCCCGCGCATTCGACCTGCGTCTCCGGCAGGTGCGTCAACGAGGATGCCTGTCACGAGATCGTCTGCGAGGTGGGCTTCACCTGCCGCGACGGCCGCTGCGTCGGGGGCAGGGAGGACTCCGGCGCCGAGGCCGAACCGGACGCAGGCCCCGGACCGGACCCGGGGCCCGTCTGCGATCCTCCCTGCGGCGGGGACGCGCCGATATGCTGCGACACGGGCGCGGGGCCCGGATGCCACCGGTCCGCGTCGGACTGCATGTGCGATCGCGACACGGGCTTGCCCTGCGTGGCGGACGCCGACGTCTGCTGCGACCTCGGAAACGGCCGGGGGCCGAGGTGCACCGGGAGCTCGGGCGGCTGCGCCTGCGATCCCGGGACGCGCGCGCCTTGCGAGGACCCGTCACCGGTCTGCTGCGACCGCGGCGACGGGCGGGGCGCGGTCTGCCAGTGGGACGCTACGCTGTGTCAGTGCGACCCCCAGACCGGCGCGCCATGCGAGGGGACCTGGAGCGTCTGCTGCACGCTGGCGAACGACGCGAGGGGCGATCTCTGCTGGTCGAGCGCCGCGGGCTGCCTCTGCGACCCGACCACGGGCGCGCCCTGCGAGGAGGCGTTCCCCGAGTGCTGCCCAGGACCGTGGGGAGGAGCCACCGTCTGCCAGATCGGTCCCTGCTGATCCGTCCCCCTGCTTGACATCGATCCTGCCCGTACTATCCGATCGACGGTGACGTCGAATGCCGGGTCTGAGCTACAGAGGGCGAGCGATCCTCGCCGCCATCATCGAGGAGTTCATCGCGACCGGCGAGCCCGTGGGCTCCCGGACCGCCGCGAAGAAGGCACACCTCGAGCTGTCGCCCGCGACCGTCAGGAACGTCATGGCCGAGCTCGAGGAGCAGGGCCTCCTGGCCCAGCCGCACACCTCGGCGGGTAGAGTCCCGACCGAGGAAGGCCTTCGCTACTTCGTCGGGTCACTCCTGAAACCCTACGAGCCGACTCAGGCGGACCTCGATCGGCTGCGCCGCCAGTGCGAGGCCGCCGCGGGCGACCCCGAGGAGCTCATGCGACGGGCGGTTCGGACACTCTCGCTCCTCGGCCAGGCCGCCGGGCTCGTGACCTCGCCCAGGATCGAGGCCCTCCCCCTCGTCTCGCTCCGCTTCATCCCAGTGCGCGAGCGCACGCTCCTGGCGGTCCTGGTGACCGCCGGGGGGCTGGTCCACCAGCGCGCGATCCAGGTGCCCCGGCAGCTCGAGCGGGGCGAGCTCGAGCGCATCCACAACTACCTGAACGACCTCCTCGTCGGACGCTCGCTCGCCGAGCTCAGGGAGCTGATCGACCTCGAGGCCAGGGACGCCCGCGCCAGCATGGACCAGCTCCGGCAGAAGGCGCTCGACCTCGGCTCGCAGGCGATCGAGGACGCCCGATCGCCGGAGCTGTACGTGGAGGGCCACGAGAACCTCTTCGGCAACGCCGAGTTCACCGACTCCGACCGCCTGCGCGCGGCCATCCGCGCGCTCGCCGAGAAGGACCAGCTCCTCGAGCTCCTCGATCGGACGATCGCCGCCGAGGGGATCCACGTCCTCATCGGCACCGAGTCCGGAATCGAGTCTCTCTCGGGGCTGACGGTGATCACCGCCCGCTACGGCGACGGGGACAGCCCGGCGGGGACCCTGGGGCTGATCGGCCCCTCCCGGATGGACTACGCGAAGGCCATGAGCCTGGTCGACCACACCGCCAAGCTGGTCTCGCTCCTCCTGCAGAAGCGAAGCTCTTGAAGGCGGTTGAGAACGGCCAGCGGCTGGACTACAAGTAGGGGACACTCGTGAGCGAAGAACAGGACAAGACGACGTCCGGGACGCCGGGACCGACCACCGCAGCCGAGGCGCCGGCGCCGCTCGAGGAGTCGCCGGCCATCGCCGAGGCCGCCAGGCTCAAGGAGGAGGCGGCCAAGCTCAAGGACCAGCTCCTGAGGACGGCCGCCGACTTCGAGAACTTCCGCAAGCGGTCGCGGCGAGAGGTCGATGAGGCCCGCGCGCGCGGGCGCAACGAGACGCTCGCCGAGCTGCTCCCGGTCTTCGACAACCTGCAGCGCGCCGCCCAGCACGCGGGCACCGCCACGGACGCGGCGTCCATCCACGCCGGCATCCAGATGGTGATGAGCCAGCTCGACGCGGCGCTGGCGCGCGTCGGGGTGACGCCCGTCGAGACCGTGGGCAAGCAGTTCGACCCGACCCGCCACGACGCGATCCAGCAGGTCGAGCGCGACGACGTCGAGCCGGGGACCATCGTCGAGGAGGTCCAGCGCGGCTACGCGAACGGCGAGCGCCTGGTGCGCGCGGCGCTCGTGGTCGTCGCTCGGGCCAAGGCCGCCGCCGTTGCGGCGCCGGAGACGACGGACGTGACGGACCCAGGGGGCGACGGCGCCGGCTAGAGCGCCCGCGCGAAGGGGCACATGGGCAAGGTCATCGGAATAGACCTGGGCACGACGAACTCGTGCGTGGCGGTGATGGAGAACGGAGAGCCGGTCGTCATCCCCAACAAGGAGGGAAGCCGGACGACTCCCTCCATCGTCGGCTTCACCACGCAGGGAGAGCGGCTCGTCGGCCAGATCGCCAAGCGCCAGGCGCTGACGAACCCTGAGAACACCGTCTCCGCGGTCAAGAGGCTGATGGGGAGGCGCTTCGACTCCGAGGTCTCCACGCGGCACGCGACGACCGCCGTGTACAAGATCGTCCCTTCCGAGGGCGGCGACGCGTGGATCGCGATCCAGGGGCGGAGCTACAGCCCTCCCGAGATCTCCGCGATGATCCTCGGCCAGATGAAGGCCATCGCCGAGGCTTTCCTGGGCGAGCCGGTGATCGAGGCGGTCGTCACGGTCCCCGCGTACTTCGACGACGCGCAGCGGCAGGCCACCAAGGACGCCGGCAAGATCGCGGGCCTCGAGGTCAAGCGGATCATCAACGAGCCGACGGCCGCCGCGCTCGCGTACGGCCTCGACAGGCAGGAGAAAGAGCGGATCGCGGTCTACGACCTCGGCGGCGGCACGTTCGACATCTCGATCCTCGAGCTGGCGGGCGGCGTCTTCTCCGTGAAGGCGACGAACGGCGACACCTACCTCGGCGGCGAGGACTTCGATCAGTCCATCATCAAGCACCTCGCCGAGGCGTTCCGCGGCGAGCACAAGATCGACCTGCTCAAGGACCGGATGGCGCTGCAGCGGCTCAAGGAGGCCGCGGAGAAGGCCAAGCACGAGCTGTCGTCGTCGCTCGAGACCGAGATCAACCTCCCCTTCATCGCGGCCGACGCCTCGGGCCCGAAGCACCTCATCCGGACGCTCAGGCGCTCGGAGCTCGAGTCGATAGTCGAGGAGCTCGTCGACAGGTCCCTCGAGCCGTGCAAGAAGGCGCTGGAGGACGCGGGCCTGACTCCGAAGGACATCCACGAGGTGATCCTGGTCGGCGGCCAGACGAGGATGCCGCTCGTCCAGAAGAGGGTCTCCGAGTTCTTCGAGCGGCCGCCGCACAAGGGCGTCAACCCGGACGAGGTCGTCGCGGTGGGAGCGGCGATCCAGGGCGCGGCGCTCACGGGCGAGGTCGGCGAGGTGCTCCTGCTCGACGTGACTCCGCTGTCGCTCGGCGTCGAGACTGCCGGCGGCGTGTTCACGCCGCTCATCCCGCGCAACACCACGATCCCGACGCGCAGGAGCGAGGTGTTCACGACCAGCGTCGACAACCAGCCGTTCGTTCCGATCCACGTCCTCCAGGGCGAGCGCCAGATGGCCGCCGACAACAAGAGCCTCGCGCGCTTCGAGCTGTCCGGGATCCCTCCCGCGCCGCGCGCGGTGCCGCAGATCGAGGTCACCTTCGACATCGACGCGAACGGCATCGTCCACGTGTCGGCCAAGGACCTGCGCACCGGCCGCACGCAGGGAGTGCGCGTCGTCGCCTCGAGCGGCCTGAACGATGACGAGATCAGCCGGCTGGTCGAGGACGCCGCGAAGTACCTGCAGGGCGACTCGGCGCGCCGCGAGATCGCGGAGCTGTGCAACCGCGCCGAGGCGCTGATGTACACGAGCGAGAACGCGCTGAAGGAATACGGCGATCTGATCGCGGCCGAGGTGCGCCAGGAGATCAAGGACGACGTCGACACCCTGCGGGCGCTCGTCGAGAAGAAGGACGACCTCGACGGCGTCCGGGAGGCGATGTCCCGCCTCGAGGCGAGCGCCTACCGGATCGCCGAGACGATTTACGCCTCCGAAGGCGAGCCCGCCGCGGAGGGCGAAGGTGGCGAGGGCGGCGAGGAGCCGCCGGCGGAAGCCTGATCGAAGGCGCACCCTGGCTCACGCCAGGAGCGTGCACACGAGACCGCCGCAAGCCTGCAGAGATCGACGCTGCCCTCGGTACCCGGGGTGGTCGGCCAGGCCCGACCCGCGCCCGTCTCTCGCACGGTGGTCGTGTTTCGGTGCGACATTCGCCGCCGGGGCCCGTCCTGCAAGTGAAAGGGACGGCCGGCATGCGTCGGCCCGACAAACGAGGAGACGGTGATCATGCGTCGTAACGCTGCGAATCTGCTCATGGTGGGGGCCCTTCTGGGCCTTGGAATGTCCGGCTGCATCGGCGGCCAGGCAACGGAAGAGTCGGGCGAAGGGATCGGACGAGGCCGTGGGCGCGCCTGCGGAGCCCGGCTCGGCGACACCTGTCGCCGCAACCAGTTCTGCGAGTACTCGTCCGAGGCGATGTGCGGGGCGAACGACATGCCCGGCGTCTGCCGGCCGCGCCCGCAGTTCTGCATCGAGCTGTACGATCCGGTCTGCGGCTGCGACGGGGAGACCTACTCGAACTCCTGCTTCGCGGCGAGCGCCGGCACCTCCGTCGCGTACGAGGGAGAGTGCGAGCCACCGCCCGAGCCGGAGCCGCGCCCCTGCGGGGGCCGTCTCGGCCTTACCTGCGAGGAGGGCGAGTACTGCGCGTACACGACCGACCAGCAGTGCGGCGCCGCCGACCACACGGGCGTCTGCGCGCCGCGCCCCGAGGCGTGCATCCAGCTCTACGATCCGGTCTGCGGCTGCGACGGCCGGACCTACGGCAACGCCTGCACGGCGGCGAGCGGCGGCACCTCGGTCGCGCACGCCGGGGAGTGCACCGAGGAGACCTTCTGCGGGGGAATCGCCGGCCTCCCCTGCCCCGACGGCATGGTCTGCGAGCTCGATGGCGACTACCCCGACGCCGGCGGCCACTGCGTGGAAGAGATCTTCTGCGGCGGGATCGCCGGCTTCCCCTGCCCCGACGGCATGGTCTGCGAGCTCGACGGCGACTACCCGGACGCCGGCGGCCACTGCGTTGCGGCGCCGGTCCGCGACTGCCGCGACACCGGCTGCCCGGACGGTGGGTCCTGCGTGAACTGCTTCGCCGGCTACCAGTGCCTGCCCCCCGGCGCCATGTGCGCCTTCTAGAGTCTCTTCCCCGCAAACTGGGGCCGCTGGCTCGGATCGGCCGGCGGCCCGCGGTGGCGCGGTTCGTTGCCGGCACGGCGGGCGCGGCGTGCACGGCGCTTGGGCTCCTGTGGGCCTGGCCGCTCATGGCCCGCATGCTCGCTTGACGCTGGTACAGTACCGCCGATGGCGACCCAGCTCACGAGCTCATGCGGATCGATCGCGGCGGCGAGCCTCCTCGCCATCTCGCTTCAGGGCTCCTCGTGCAGCTCCGACACCGACACCGACGGCGACGCCGACGCGGACGCGGACGCAGACGCGGACGCGGACGCGGACGCGGACGCCGATGGAGATGCCGACGGCGACGGCGATGCCGATGGGGACGGCGACTCGGACACGACCTGCGACCCGCCTCCGGACGGGCTGCCGGAGGTGACGGTCGAACGGATCGGCGAGCGCCTGGTGCGCTTCGAGGCCGTGCCGTTCCCCGGGCTCGTCCCTCGGGACGTGACGATCTACCTGCCGCCGTCGTACGAGTCGGAGCCGGAGCGGCGATACCCGGTGCTCTACATGCACGACGGCCAGAACCTGTTCGACCCCGCCAAGGCCGCGTTCGGCGTGGCCTGGGAGGTCGACGAGACGCTCGACGCGCTCGAGGCCGCGGGCGAGGTCGAGGAGCACATCGTGGTCGGGGTGCACAACACCGAGGATCGGATCGCCGACTACACGCCCGACGCGGACCCGGACATCGGCTCGGGCGGCAAGGCCGATCTCTACTGCGCGTTCCTGACGGACGTGCTCAAGCCGATCGTCGACTCGACGTTCCGGACCCGCTGCGGCCGCTCGAGCACCGCTCTCGTGGGCTCGAGCCTCGGGGGGCTCGTGAGCCTGCACGTCGCGATGTGCGCTCCCGAGACCTTCGGCCTGATCGGGGCCGTCTCGCCCTCGCTGTGGTGGAACGACCGGTCGGTGCTCGAGGCCTTCAGGTCCTATCCAGGCGAGGCTCCGGAGCGGCTTTGGCTCGACTGCGGCTCGGCCGAGGGCGACCTCGGCGAGCACTTCATGACCGACTGCGTGGCCGACGTGCGCGAGGCGCGCGACGTCGCGATCGGGATGGGGCTGGCGTTCGGCGACCGCGTGGGCGCGCTCGAGCCCATGGGCGCGGTGCACGACGAGGCTGCCTGGGCCGAGCGGCTCGACAGCATCCTGCGCTTCCTTCTGGGCCGCGACCGGCCGGCGGACCAGGCCGTGACCTCGCTCGAGCTCCACCTCTACTCGGAACGGATCGCGGCGTCCGGTCCGTCGAGCACCACCGCCGTGGCGGTCGAGGCGCTCCACGGAGGTCGGACCCGGCTCACCTGGCCGAGCGAGGAGGCCGGGCTCGCGAGCAGGTCGCCCGACGTGGCCTCGGTCGGGTCCGACGGGATCGTCTCCGGCGTCTCGGAGGGCTCCGCGGTGATCGAGGCCGCGCTCCGCGGCGCCACTGCCGAGGCCACGGTCGAGGTGCAGGGCGACCTCGCCTGCACGGTGGAGCTCTCGGTCACCGTGCCCGAGATCACGGACGGGCTCGGCGGCACCGTCTCCCTCGCGGGCGACCGCCCGGAGCTGGGCGGCTGGGACGCGGCCGGCCTCTCCTTCGCCCGCCTCGGCTCCACGCTGTGGGTCGCCACCGTCGACCTGCCTTGCGGCGCCGCCTTCGAGTACAAGTACACACGCGGGGACTGGGACACGGTCGAGAAGGCAGCCGACGGAAGCGAGATCGCCAACCGCTCAGGCCAGGCCGTCTTCGAGCTCACGATCATCGACGACACGGTCGAGTCCTGGGCCGACCAGTGGTAGCGGCTCGCAGCCGGGGGTGCAAACCGAGCTCCGCCATGTCGTCGCGACAGCGAACGAAGGCCGATTAACTCGGCCGTAGTGAGCGATCATACCGGGCGCCGAAGCGGGGGGGTCCGCGGGGGGGGCGCAGACCCACCCGCGCTCAATGGACGAACGAGGCGGGATTGGCCTCGAAGCGGCCCTTGCAGCGGGGGCAGCAGAACGCGTAGGTGCGGCCCTGGTATTCGGCGGTCTGGGTCTCCGCCGACACGGAGAAGGCCTCGCCGCTCACCGGGCAGAGGGCGTGCGCGCCGACAGGGGGAGCTCCCTCGAACGACGCCTGGGCATCGGCGGCCGCGGCCGGATCGCCGTGCTCGGCATCGCCTTCGTGCTCCTCGTGGTGCTCGGCGGCGGTCTCGGGCTCCGGGGTGCCGCCCCCACATCCGGCGACCAAGAACGCCAGCGAGAGTGAACCTGCGAGAACGCGCATCTTAACTACCTCCTGTCGGTTGCCGTAGCTGTCGTGTGGCGGTGGCTCAGGCTCGCGAGAATATGGCCGTTCGTGCGGCGCATGTCGAGATCGAGCTGCTTCCCGATTCGCTGACGAAGATGCGACAATCGGGCGTGCTCCGCCGGGTCGCGCGCGGCGCGTTCGTCGCCTGCTGGCTCGCGTCGGCCGCGCCCGCGGCGGCGCAGGAGCCGATCCTGCTGCGGGCCGAGTGGTCCGGATCGGTCGGGTTCTTCGCGACAGGGGCGCCCATGGCCGAGGACACGCCCGCCGACGCGGACACGACGCAGGTCGACGCCCTGGCGCAGCCGGCCGTGGTCTCCATCGGAGCGGCGGACGTGCCGGTGGGAGCGGCGGCACGCTCGGCCTTCGTGTACTGGGCGGGGACCGTCAACGACCGGGAGTGCGCGGAAGGCGCCGGTGAGACGATCGATCGCGACGTGGTCGTCACGGTCCCGAACGGCGCTCCGACCGCGGTGGTCGCCAGCGCCTGCTACTGTCACGTGGGCGCGGGCACGTACGACGTCCAGGCCTGTCATCGCGACGTCGCGGATCTCGTGGCCGCCGCGGGCGGCAGCCTGCAGGGCGACTGGGTCGTGGACGGCTTCGCCGCTCGCGCGCAGAACGGGTCCACGGACAACGCCTCCTTCGCGCTCGTGCTCGTGTACGACGATCCTGGCGCCGCGAGCCGCCACATCCTCCTCTACCACGGGATCGAGGAGCACACGAACAGCCAGACCACGCTGACGCTGTCGGGCTTCGAGGTCGACGACCCCGCGGCCGGCACGCTGACGTTCTACGTCCTCGACGGCGACGTCGGCGGAGGCGGGCTCGAACAGGTCGAGGTCACGGGCTCGCCTGGAGGGCTGTCGTTGATGCTGTCGGACGCCGTCAACCCCGCGAACAACCCCTACAACCACACGATCAACACGACGCAGCCGGATCAGACCGAGACCATCGGCGTCGACATCGACGAGTTCGACGCGACCGGGGCCCTGAGCCCATTCGACACCTCGGTGGACGTGGTCTACCGCGCCGGAAACGACAAGGTCTGGGTCGTGTTCAACGTGGTCGAGGTCGACGTCTACGAGCCCGTGCTCGACGTCGACTCGACCAAGAGCTGGACGCTCCTGACCGACGCCGACGGCGACGGCGTCCCGTCCGTCGGCGACACGGTGCGCTACGCGATCCACCTCGCCAACACGGGGACGACGGGGGGAACGGTGGACGTCACCGATCCGATCCCGCCCGAGGCGGCGTCGTGGACGCTCGCCGACGACGGAGGCGGCGTGGACGTCTCGGTTCCCGGCGAGCTGCGCGTCGACCAGGTCTGGATCCCCGCCGGCGGGTTCAGGGACGTCGTCTTCGACGTCGTGGTCGACGACGTGCCGGACGGTACGGTCGTGTCGAACGTGGCCACCTACAGCCCGCCACCCGAGGGCGGCGCCGGCGGCTCGCTCGTGGCCACGGACCTCGCTGTGAGGCGTGACGGCGACGGGGACGGCGTCCACGACCTCGACGACGACTGCCCGCTCGTCGCGGACCCGGGCCAGGACGACCGCGACTCGGATGGCGAGGGCGACGCGTGCGACGCTTGCCCCGACGACGCGCCACCGGAGGACCGCGACGGTGACGGAGCGTGCAACGCCAGCGACAACTGCCCCGACACGTGGAACGCCGCGCAGGGCGACGGCGACGGGGACGGCGAGGGCGACGTCTGCGACTCCTGCCCGGACGATGCGCCCCCGGAGGACCGCGACGGCGACGGCCTGTGCAACTCCTCCGACAACTGCCCCGACAGCGCCAACGCCGGCCAGTCGGATCGCGACGGCGATGGCGAGGGTGACGACTGCGACGCCTGCCCCGACGACGCGCCGCCCGAGGACCGCGATGGTGATGGAGCGTGCAACTCGGCGGACAACTGCCCCGACGTCGCCAACGCGGGCCAGGGCGACAGCGACGCAGACGGCGAGGGCAACGACTGCGACGCCTGCCCCGACGACGCGCCGCCCGAGGACCGCGACGGCGACGGCCTCTGCAACGCGAGCGACAACTGCCCCGACCGGGCGAACCCGGATCAGACTGACGGGGACTCGGACGGCGTGGGCGACGACTGCGACCCCTGCCCCGATGGCGGCGCGCTCGACACCGACGGCGACGGCGCCTGCGACGCCGGCGACAACTGCCCGGCCGTCGCGAACCCGGCCCAGGAGGACACCGACTCGGACGGCGCGGGCGACGCCTGCGACGCCTGCCCGCTCGACGCGCCCGACGACCCGGACGGCGACGGCCTCTGCGACTCCGCGGACAACTGCCCCGGCGACGCCAACTCCGACCAGGCGGACGCGGACGGCGACGGCGCGGGCGACGCCTGCGATCCCTGCCCTGACGACGCGCCCGGCGACTCGGACGGCGACGGCCTGTGCGACTCCGCGGACAACTGCCCCGACGACGCCAACGAGGATCAGGCGGACGCGGACGGCGACGGCGCGGGCGACGCCTGCGACGAGGACGTCTGGCCCGCGGACGCGGGACCGGACGCCGGAGGCGAGGACGCGGGGGCCGACGCGGGACCGGACGGTGATCCCGAGGACGCCGGATCGCCCGACGCCGGCCCGGGCGAGCTCGACTCCGGCCCTCCCGACGGCCTCGATCCGGTCGCAGACGGCGGCTGCTCCTGCGGCTGCAAGGACACGCGCGGCCTCGTCGGGACCGTCGCCGGCGGCAGACCAGCGGCCAACCTCGGCGCGCTCGTCCTGCTCGCCCTCGTCGTGCGCGGAAGGAGAAGGCGATGAAAGGTCGTCGAATGACCGCCAGCAACGCGGCCAGCGCCGCCGCGCGCCAGGTTCATGCGGAGATTGGACGGGAAGACGCGAAGGTTGGGAGGCGCCCGATTCGATCCGGTCCTTCCTGCCTTCCCGCCTTCCTGTTCGATCCCTCCGGCGGGCATGTCTCGCGACGCGTCCTCCTCTCGGCGCTGCTCGTTGGGGCGTCCGGCTGCGCGAGGATGAGCGGGCGCGTCGAATCCGCGGCGGCGTTCTTCGTTTCTCCTCCCCAGTCCGACCTCTTCGGGCCGGGCGGGGACCTGTCGCTTCGAGGCGAGTGGGCACCCGCTCCGATCGCCGGAGCCGAGCTCGCGGCGGGCCTCATCCACTTCGTCCCGGGCGATCAGCCGGCCGGCGGGCGGGCGTTCACACTGAGCGCAGGGGGGCGCCTTCGTCCACTGGCCGCGACCTCGTGGGATCCCGAGACCGAGCCGACCATCGTCTCGGGCCTCTGGGTCGGCGCCGACGGCGGAGTCGCCGCGACAGGGGGTGAGGTGCGGCCCACCTTCTCGGCCGGCATCGGCCTCGAGGCGCCGGTCGGCCGCGTGCTGCGGGTCGGACCGTTCGTGCGCTATGCGCAGGTGCTCCAGCCGAACGCGGAACCGTCGCCCACGGACGCGAAGATGCTCCTCGCGGGCGTGTCGGCTTCCCTGGGGACGGCGCCGCGGCCCCGCCCGACGACGCGGATCGTCGCCCCGAGCCCACCGCCCGAGCCCGCCCCGAGGCAGAGCCCGCCTCCGCCCGCCGCGCCCGCGACGTCCCATCTCGTCGGCAGCGTGCTCGACGCCGACCGACATGGCATCGCCGGCGCGCGGGTGCGGGTGGTGTCCGAGGGAGGGACGACCGAGGTCACGACCGGCGGCGACGGCGGCTTCGAGGCGCGCGAGCTCCGGGCGGGTAGGCTGACGCTCTCGATCGCGGCCGACGGGCACCTCGACGCCGAGCGGACGGTCGATCTGCCTGCCGGCCAGACGCTCACCATCGAGCAGGTCCTGGAGCGCGCGCTCCCCCAGGGTCAGATCCGGGGCGTGGTGAGCTCGCTGGCGGGCGCGCCGCTCGAGGCGTCGATCACGGTGCAGCCGATCGGCCTCGAGGCGACGACGGACGCGGAGGGAGCCTTCGAGATCGACGTGCCGCCTGGAGCGTACACCGTCGTCGTGCGGTGCCGGGGCTACCGGACGCAGGAGCGGCGCCTGCGCGTGGAGGAGAACGGCGTGACCGTGCTCAACGCCGACCTGCAGCCCTTGCCGGGGACGCGATAGGACGCTAGCTTTCCGACCCGGGTGTCACAGCGCGACTACTATGAGGTCCTTGGCGTTCCCCGAGGCGCCGACCCGGACGAGATCAAGAAGGCGTATCGCAAGCTCGCGATGCGCTATCACCCCGATCAGAACCAGGGAGACAAGTCCGCCGAGGAGGCGTTCAAGGAGGTCAACGAGGCCTACGAGGTGCTCTCCGACCCGGACCGGCGCGGCCGGTACGACCGGTTCGGTCACGTGGGAGTCGGTCGTGGAGCGGCGGGCGGTCCTTCTCCGCCCATGGACTTCACGAACGTCGGCGACATCTTCGAGGGGATCTTCGAGGGCATCTTCGGCGTCTCGCCCAGGCGCAAGGGCGACGCGGGCCGCGACCTCAGGTACGACCTCGAGATCACCTTCCAGGAGGCGGCCTTCGGATGCGAGAAGGTGATCAAGATCCCGCGCCCCGTCCCCTGCGGCTCCTGCCGCGGAACGGGAGCCCGGACCGGTACGAGCCCCGAGCGCTGCGAGGCCTGCCGGGGTCGCGGGGAGGTCCGCTTCCAGCAGGGCTTCTTCACCATGTCGCGACCCTGCCGGGCCTGCGGCGGGACGGGCAGCGTCGTGAAGGTCCCTTGTCCCGAGTGCAGCGGCCAGGGGCGCCGAGTGAAGGAGGAGGAGCTGGAGGTCTCGATCCCGCCCGGAGTCGAGCCCGGCGGCATCCGGACCGTCAAGGGCGCGGGCGAGCTGCTCCGCCCGGGCGGCGTCCCCGGCGATCTGCACATCTATCTCTCGGTCAAGCAGCACGACCTGTTCACCCGCCAGGGCAACGACGTGCACTGCACCATCCCCATCAGCTTCTCGCAGGCGGCCCTGGGCGCGATGGTCGACGTGCCCACGCTCGAGGGCAAGGTCACCATGCGCCTTCCCGAGGGCACGCAGCCCGGAAGGATCTTCCGTCTCAAGGGCAAGGGCATTCCGTACCTCGGGAGCTCGGGACGCGGAGACCAGATCGTGACGATCCAGCTCGAGGTCCCCGAGAAGCTGACGGCGAGGCAACGGGAGCTCCTGCGTGAGTTCGCCCAGGAGGCCGGCGAGGAGGTGCACCCGCAGCGGCGGGGTTTCCTCGACAAGCTCAAGCAGATCTTCGATTGATGAAGCCCGTCGTCCGATGAAGCCCGTCGTCGACTTTGCGCGGCTTTCTCGCGCGCTCGAGCCAGTCTCGACAGTGAGGGTGGAGGGAAGGGTCTGTGCGATCACGGGGCTCTGCATGCGCGCCACCGTCCCCGGCGCGCGCGTCGGCGAGCTGGTCGAGATCGTGCGACGCGGCGCGGAGCCGCTCGCCGCCGAGGTCGTGGGCTTCGACGACGAACAGGTCGTGCTGATGCCGTACGGCGACCCCGGCGGCGTCGGCCCCGGCGACCCCGTCCGCGCGGAGGGACGCGCCTTCGACGTGCGCTCGGGTCCGGGGCTGCTCGGACGGGTGCTCGACGGGCTCGGATCGCCGATCGACGGCGCGGGCCCCCTGCGCGACGCCGAGCCCTGGGGCGTCATGCGCGACCCTCCCGAGCCCCTCGCCCGGCGCCGGATCACGCGGTCCTTGCCCCTGGGCGTGCGCGCCATCGACGCGCTGTGCACGGTGGCCGAGGGGCAGCGACTCGGGCTGTTCGCGGGCAGCGGCGTCGGCAAGAGCTCGCTCCTGGGCCAGATCGCGCGCTCGGCGTCGAGCGACGTCAACGTGATCTGCCTGATCGGCGAGCGCGGCCGGGAGGTCCGCGAGTTCGTGGAGGAGTCCCTGGGGCCCGAGGGGCTCCCGCGCTCGGTCGTCGTCTGCGCGACGAGCGACGCGGCGGCACTGGTACGGCTCAAGAGCGCTTTCTTGGCGACCGCGATCGCCGAGTGGTTCCGCGATCGCGGCCAGAGCGTCCTTCTCCTGATGGACTCGGTCACTCGCTTCGCGCGCGCCCAGCGCGAGGTCGGCCTCGCCGCGGGCGAGCCACCCACGCGGCGAGGCTACCCGCCGAGCGTGTTCTCGCTCTTGCCGCGCCTCCTCGAGCGAAGCGGCAACTCTGCCCGGGGATCGATCACCGCGATCTACACCGTGCTCGTCGAGGGCGGCGACATGGACGAGCCGATCGCCGACGAGGTCCGCGGGATCCTGGACGGTCACATCGTCCTGGCCCGCAGGATCGCCGAGCGCGGCCAGTTCCCGGCGATCGACGTGCTCGCGAGCCTGTCCCGCGTCATGGACGGCGTCGTGACGCAGGATCACCGCGCCGCCGCCGCTCGCGTCCGGAGCCTGCTCGCCGCCTACGAGCAGAAGCGCGACCTCATCGTCCTGGGCGCCTACAAGAAGGGCTCGGATCAGGAGACCGATCAGGCCATCGCCAAGATCGGAGCCATCACGAGCTTCTTGACCCAGAAGCGCGACGAGCCCGCGGCCTTCGAGGAGACCGTGCGGCGGCTATCGCAGATCTGAGCGCAGAGCGAGACGCTCACGCATCGGGCGGCGAGCGCTCCCACGAGAGGTGGACGACCGAGCCGGCCGTCACGTCGCCGTAGAGCACGTGAACGGCGCCACCCCTGACCACGTCGCGAGGGTCGGGCCGCTGAGTGGCGGATTCCGCCCGGGTGGTGACGGATTGAAAGTATTCATGCCCATCCGGTTGCTTGCCAGACGCGGGCCCAACAGGCGACAGGCGACAGGCAACTGGCAACTGGCAGCCGCCGGACGCACGCGCTGCTCATCCGGGTCCGGAATTGCCCGTCGCCGGCTGCCTGTCGCCTGTCGCCTGTTCAATCCCTGCCCGTCGGGATCCCGGCTTGGCAAGAAACCGGATGGGCATGGAACGAATCGTGAAAAAAGCGCCGCCGCGTGGCATCCTGCCGCCGTTGCGGCTCCCTCAGCACCTAGCCCCGCTCCTCTTCGTGGCGTGCGGCTGCCAGGCCGACGCCGTCGTGGACGTCACGATCGTGTCTGCGGACGGGCGGCCGATCGCGGACGCGGAGGCGACGGTGTGCGACGCCCTCGACAGGACCGCGGTCCTCGGCCGAACCTCGATTTCGTCGGGGGATACGGCGGGTCTCTCGTTCGCCGCCGACGGCAGCGCCGTCGGGATCGCCGTCTTCGCCGAGCCGGATCTCTGCGGTGCGTCCTGCCAGCAGGTGCTGGAGTCGGGAGCGTCGATCGAAGGGGAGATGGTGCTCTGGACCTGCGCGAGCTGTCGAGGCCGACAGCCGAGCGCGGACGAGGTATGCCTCGATCCGCTCTGCTTCGTCGACGGCTCGAGGCTGTCGCTATGCCCGGAGTGAGAGCGTGAGCAGGAATCCCTCCCGTCGCCAGACGGCCGATACGACCCCGTCTGCGTTGTTGGGCCTCCTCCGAATACCACGAGGTATGCGTCGTCGGCCCGCCTAGCAGCCGGGGCCGTCTCGACCGCCTGGCTCGGTCCGGGATTCCTGCTCACGCTCTGAGCCCCGTCAGTGGGCCATGGCCTCGGTCACGAGCGGGAGAAGCAGCGCCTCCGGCACTCCCTCGAGCAGGACGACGTCGGCGCCGCGCCGCGAGACGGCGGACGCCAGCCCCTGCCCGATCCGGCGGCCCGCTCCGCCCGGGACGGCGAGGACCGAACCGACGGGATACCGGCGTCCCAGTGCGGCGGAGGCCGCCTGGACGAGCTCGGCGGCGTCGGCCTCCGTGTCCCACCGCGAGCGCGACACGAGGGCGACCGCTTCGATCGGCGGATGCGTCCCTGCGTCCCGGCGCTCGTAGACGATCACCCGATCGCCGCCCCAGCCCGCCGCCGCGGACGGCGCGAGATCGGCCACCGTCTCTTCCAGGTAGAGGCGGAAAGCGAGCTCGCCGAGCGTTTCGTGGTGGACCGGACGGTATGCGCTCGCGAGGACCACGCTGTCGGCGAGCCTCACCGCGATGGGCGGATCGCGCGTGACGAACCGCTCCGGGTGCAGGATCTGCTCGGTCGAGTCGGGAGGCGCGCGGAACGCGGCATCGACCGAGCTCCATGGGCCCGCGAGCCTGAGCGCACGGACGAAGGCGAGACCTCCCACGTACGGGAAGAGGAGCGACTCGCGCAGCGCCCTCGGAGCATCGCGCAGCCGAGGCTGATCGTCGC
This sequence comes from Deltaproteobacteria bacterium, assembly GCA_016190375.1. GTDB lineage: Bacteria > Myxococcota_A > Polyangia > JACPQR01 > JACPQR01 > JACPQR01. Next base: position 12,111 of record JACPQR010000089.1, on the reverse strand, counting down.
CGCCCCCGGCCCGCGCCCGCATCTGCTCGAGCAGGTTCGGCATGGACCGGAAGTCGCGCCCGGTGCCTCGCAGCATGTAGTCGATCATCACGGCGACGCCGTCTCCCTCGCAGAGAGCCGACAGCGCAGTCTGGCGGTCGGATTCGCCGGGCCTCCGGCGCAGCAGCTCGCCGATCCGGAAGTGCTGGTCCTGAAGCGCGTGCTCGATCTCGTGCGCCAGCGTGGGCGCCTGCATCTCGGGCGAGATCCAGCTCGCGATGAAGAGGCGCCCTGCGCGGTGGTCGTAGAAGCCCGCCACCTGCTCGCGGAGCAGCTCGTACATCGTCTGCTCGTAGTCCATGGTCGCGGGGATCAATCCGAGCCGCTTGAGAAGGTCCGCCTCGTGCCGGATGTCCTCCGGCCTGTACTGCTCCGAGACGACCGTCTGGATCCGAGCGAGCAGTCGATCCCGCGTCAGAACTCCCCGCTCGATCGGTCGCAGGATGGGAAGTCCGCGAAGGGACGAGACCTCCGGCGCGATGCGGTCCGCGAGCAAGACGAGAGGGCTCGTGTCTGCCCCGACGGGGGACGCCCGCAGGAGCACGCAGACGAGCGCTATTCCGGCGAGCTCCCGGGGCACCCCGGCAGCATAGCGCAAAACCACTCGGCGTCTCGGGTGCGTTGCACGGCCCCGGGTTTCGCCGGTCGTCGACGTCGCCGTTGACGTGGACCTTGACGGCGACGTGGACGTGGACCTGGACGGACCCCGGTTGACTGCCCCTGCGGACCGCCGCGGCGAGGGCGGGTCGCGTCGAACGCGGGTCGCCGAAGTTCACGTCGTCGTCGCCGTCAACGTCCACGCCTACGTCTACGTCTACGTGTACGTCTGGCGAAACCCGGGACCGTGCAACGCACCCCGGCGTCTCGTCGTAGTCGACGGCACAGACGCGGGCGTGATATGGCTCGCGAGTGCACACCCGGGCTTCAGCTGAGGCCGAGCGGCTCCTGTGCGCAGGTGACGTGCTCGGCGCCGCGCAGCTCGCGACGGCGGCGCTGTCGGCCGATCAGAACGACCACGAAGCTCACCTCGTCTGCGCCGAAGCCGTGGCCGCTCTCGGCGACAAGACCGCGGCGAGGGACGCGCTCCTGCGCCTCTGCCGGACGATCGCGGAGACGGGCGACCTGTACATGGCGCTCGCAGCCGTCCTCAAGGCCAAGGAGCTCGGCGGAAAGGTCCAGGAGGTCCTCGACGGCCTCGCGAGCACGTACGGAGCCGGATCGGACAGGCTCCGGAACGCGGCACCAGCCGCCCCCCCGCCGGTGCCGAGGGGCGCCTTGCCCGAGGTCCAGCCGGCCGAGCGCGGGCAGCTCGTCCTCGCGGCCAAGCAGGCGATGATGGAAGCCTCGGACGGCGCCGAGCTGTCGAGGGAATTCGACGAACCGGCGGCCGTGCCCCGCGCGGCGATCTTCTCCCTGCTCGACCGCGAGGCCTTCGTCGAGCTCGCGCGCGCCTTGCGCGTCCGGCGATTCCCGGCCGGCGAGATCGTGCTCGAGGAGGGCACGCCCGGCTCGAGCTTCTTCATCGTCGCCAACGGTGAGGTGAACGTCGAGCGAAAGCCTCCACCGGCGGCGCGGGCCGGCTCGACCGAGCCGATCCACCTCGCTCGGCTGGGCCCGGGCTCCGTGTTCGGCGAGATGGCGATCATCTCCCGGACGCCTCGCAGCGCCAGCGTCGTCGCCGCGGTGCCCGTGGTGCTCCTGGAGGCGGACCGCGACGCGATCGAGATGGCCGCTCTCGCCGCCCCTCGCGTCGGCGAGGAGGTCGTGGAGTACTGCCGGCGCCGGATGCTCTCGAACCTCCTGAACCTCTCGCCCATCCTCCGGCGCCTGGACTCGACCCGGCGCGCCTCGCTCCTCAGGCAGTTCGAGATGCAGTTCTTCGATCGAGGCGCGGTCCTCATCCGCGAGGACGAGGCCTCGGCCGGCATGTACCTGCTCGTCTCGGGCGAAGTCGAGGTCAGCCGCAAGGAGGACGCCGAGCCCCTGGTCCTCGCGCGCCTCGGGCCGGGTAACGTCGTGGGCGAGATCTCCCTCGTCCTGCGCCGGCCCGCGACCGCCTCGGTCGTGGCGATCCATCCGACGACGGTCCTGCACCTCGGCGGCGAGAAGTTCCTCGAGATCGTTCGTGATCACGCGGATCTGCTGGCCGAGCTCTACGAGCTGGCGATCCGGCGCGAGACCGAGACGATGTCGATCCTCGCGGCCGAGGCCGAGTCCGCGGACACGCTGCTCATCTAGGTCCCCGAGACCTCACTTCCCCGTTCGAGCTTCCTCTTCCCGGGCTGACTTAGAGCCTGAGCAGGAATCCCTCCCGTCGCCAGGCGGCCGATCCGACCCCGTCTGCGTTGTTGGGCCTCCTCCGAATACCAACAGGTATGCGTCGTCGGCCCGCCTAGCATCGAACTTGCGCGGGCCGCCTCGGCCGCCTGGCTCGGTCCGGGATTCCTGCTCAGGCTCTCACTCGACCCGCTCGACCCGCTCCACCCGCTCGATCTTCAGCGTGCGCAGCACGAGGCCCATCTTGGAGAGATCGTCCTCTGCCGCCTTGCTGGCCGCTCTCGCGAGGGTCTCGGCCATCTTCGCCGTCTCGAAGGGATCGATCTCGGCGATCGTTCCTCGCAAGATTCCCTCGAGCGTTCCTCGCGCGACGGCGGCGATCTCGTCCCGCGGTCGGCCGAGGAAACGCTCGATGGCGCGGTGGATGACCGGCTCCTCGGGGGTGATCGCGACGATCGCAGTGCCCCGCAGCCTGAATACGCAACCCTTGCCGTAGGCGTCGTCCACCTCGACCTCGATCGGCACGTCCGACAGATCCACGCGCTCGACGTGGTCGACGAAGGGCACGCGCGTCGCTGCCTCGCCGGGACGCACCAGTCGATAGCCGAGCGCGGTTCCATCGGCGGCGCGATGCTTGCGGCCGATCAGGATCAGGGCCTCGCTCGGACCGGCGACGCGTTGCCACCAAACGGGCGCCAGCGCGAGAAGCAAGAGGAGGGCGGGGAGGATCACCAGGGGCCTCGGGCCAACGAGCCAGGCCATGAGAGCACACGCGCCGGCAAGCGTGATCCACACCGCCGTTCGACCCGATTGCTGCGGTCGGCGCGCCGTGAGCTCTCGATTCCTGCGCTCGAGCTCCCGCACCCGGGCTTCGGCCGCCTCCGCCCTGGCGTTGGCGGCCTCGACGTCGTCACGAAAGGCCATGTTCTGAGAATACCGCCCGTTGCGGCAATGCGCAGGAGTCGGTCTCGATGGGACGCCGGATCACCCGTCCCGTTCCATCCGCCTGACGGCCCCCGCGAACGCGTGAGGCTCTCCTCATGTCCACTCATGCACCTTCAGGTGCGGCACTCGGCCGAAATGCCGGACGTTCCCGGTCACGATGTCATCGCCGCGCGACAACGCCGTGCACGCGATCAGCAGGTCCGAGGTGGGAAGCCTCCTGCCGGCGGCACGCAGGCCGGCGTCGACCTCCGCGAAGATCCGCATGATCGGCAAAGTGATCTCCACAACGGGCAGGACGGAGAGGAAAGCCTCCACGAAGTCCTCCCGTCGTGCCCTGCGCGCCGGAGTGTCGGCCCGCCAGCACCCATGCAGCAACTCTCCCGCGCTCATCGCCGAGATTGCCAGCTCCACGTCGCCCCAGCGACGGAGGATCTCCGCGGTCATCTGGGCGGGGGTGAGGCGTGCTCTCTCGGCGCCAATGAAGACCGTGGAATCGATCAGGAGTCCCACGACGGGCGCTCCTCGACCGGCTCTCCGGCCAGCACGCTCATCAGATCGTCTCCAAACCGGTCGTCGAGCGTGACCGGCGACCTCGCTCGGAGGAGCTCCAGGCATTCGGAGGCGCGCCGAGCGCCTGGCGATGGCGGCGCGATCAGGCAGACGTCTCGGCCATGCCGGTGGACGAGGAACCGAGCGCCTCGTTCGACGCTGTCGAGGATCCGTGAGAAAGAACGGCTCGCCTCCGTAGCGGAGAGGCGTGACCCTGCCCCAGCGCGGGCATCCGATTTTCTACTCATGAATCAGATTCTAGCGGAGCGGCACGTCGACGCAACCGGGGCACGAACGGGTCGAGAACGGCAGGCGAGGAAACTGTGGTAGGTCGGCATGTCCATGGACCTCCGCCAGACGTTTCTCTCGCTGGGTATCGCGCTCGCCGCCGGAGCGCTGATCGGGGCCGAGCGGCAGCAGGCGCAGGAGAAGAGGGCGCGGGTCGACTTCGGCGGGATCCGGACTTTCCCGCTGATCTCGCTCGCCGGGGCGCTGGGAGCGCTGATGATCCCCGTCGCGGGGCTCTGGGTGCTCGGCATCCTTCTAGCGGGGCTGGGGGCGTTGCTCACCGTGTCGCATGCCCGCGCCGTGATGGAGAAGGAGCCCGGCATCTCGACCGAGGTGGCCGCGCTCATCACGTTCGCGCTCGGGGCGCTCGCCGCGATGCCCGAGGTGCTCCCGGGCTCGGGGCGATATCTGCTCATCGCGGCGGTCGCGGCCGTCGTGATGGCGCTCCTCGCCCTCAAGCAGCCGCTGCACGGCTTCGCGGCGCGCGTCTCCGCCGACGACGTGTACGCGACCAGCAAGTTCGTGATCCTGGCGCTCGTCGTCCTGCCGATCCTGCCCGACCGGGCGTACGGGCCGTTCGCCGTCCTCAACCCCTACACGATCGGCCTCATGATCGTGCTCGTGGCCGGCTTGAGCTTCGCCGGCTACGTCGGGGCCCGCGCCTTCGGCGGACGGCGCGGGCTGATCCTCACGGGCCTCCTCGGCGGTCTGGTCTCATCGACGGCCGTGACGCTCACGTTCTCCGGCCGCGCCAAGGAGGAGCCGTCGATCATGACGCTCTGCTCGCTCGCGATCGTCGTCGCGTCCGCCACGATGTTCGCGCGCGTCCTCGCGATCGTCGCGGTCGTGGACCGCCCGCTCCTCGGAGCCATCACCTGGCCCATGGCGGCCATGGGCGCCTCGGGCTTCGGCGCGGCGTTGTGGCTCTACCGACGCGAGGCCGACAAGGGCACCAAGCACGAGGTGCCGCTGCGTAACCCCTTCGAGCTGCGGCAGGCAGTCAAGTTCGGCCTGGCCTACGCGGCGATCCTCTTCATCGCCAAGGCGGCCCAGGCGACCTTCGGATCGAGCGGCGTCTACGTGTCGGCCTTCCTCGCGGGGCTCACCGACGTCGACGCGATCGTGCTGTCGATCTCGCAGCTCCACCGCGAGGGGCTCGCCGAGATGCCCGCGGCGACCGGAATCACCCTGGCGGTCACGACCAACACCCTCGTGAAGGCCGGCATCGCGGCCGTTCTCGGCGGTCCGGCGCTCGGAAAGCGAGTGGGCACCATCCTGGTCGCCGTCCTCGCAGCCGGCGGGGTCGCGCTCGCGATAGGGGCAGCCGTCTGAGCCATGGTTTGTCGGACCGTTCCGCGGTCCTGGTCGATCGGGCAAGAAAAAGTCTTGACTACTCTATAGCGAATGACAATACTGTTTCTCGATGACGCCGCATCGGATCCTGGAGACAGACGCCTACAAGCTGAGCATGGCCGAGGCCGGGTGGCCGTTGCGCGAGGAGACCTTCTACTACTCGCACCGGCGCGGAGGCGCTCAGATCGTCCCCTTCGACGCCGCGCGGATGGTGGCGGCGCTCTCGCCCGAGGTCCGCCGCGAGGACCTGGCCGCTCTCGAGGAGCTCGGCTACGGGATAGGGCCGGGCGCGCGGGCCGCGCTGGCCGGCAGCGTCAGCGTGCGGGCGCTTCCCATGGGAACCTGGTTCTTGCCCGGCGAGCCGGTATTCTCCGCGACGGGTCCCTCGGCGCGGGTCTCGTGGCTCGAGCCGCTGGTACTGCAGCTCCATTACCGCATCCAGGTCGCCACCCTCGCGCTGACGGACCAGGCGGCGCTTGCGAGCGCGGTCGGTCGAGTGACCTGCCAGCGCCAGCGGGAGATCGTCCTCGAGACTCTCGACGCGGTGGGTGCGACCGCGCCGCCCGTCGAGGTCGACGAGGAGGGTTACTACCGGAAGGTCCTCGCGACGGTTCGCGAGCTCTCCGAGATCGTCCTCGACCCCGCGCGGATCTTCGAGGTTGGGATGCGCTCGGCGAGCTGCCACGAGCAGCACGTCATCGCGCTCGCGGCCTGCCGCGACGCCGGCGTACGCCGCACGAGCAACGTGCGGGCCGCCTCCGAGCTCGGCCTGAAGGCCGTCGGCACCATGGGCCACGAGCACGTGCAGCGCTACGGCTCCGACCCGGCGGCGTTCCGCTCGATGCGGGATCGGTGGCCGGGACCGTCCAGCTTCCTTCTCGACACGTTCGACACCCTGCGCTCCGGGATCCCCGCGGCGTTCGAGCTGATCCGGCAGGATCCGGCCCGGCGCGACGCCATCCGGTACGACTCGGGCGACAAGGTCGCCCAGTACCGCGCCGCCGTCGCGCTCTCGCGTGAGCAGGGCATCCGACCCGTGCACATCCTCGAGGACGGCTTCGACGCGGCTCAGACTCGCGTCTTCGAGGCGTTGCGAGACGAGGTGGGCCTGCCGCCCGGCGAGCAGCTCTACGGTTACGGCGGCACGATCGTCGCTCAGCCACCGCTCACGCGCGACCGCGTCGCCGCGGTGTGGAAGCTCAGCCAGTCGGGAGGCGCTGCAACGATGAAGCTCGGCGACGAGGCCGGTCGCGGAAAGGAGAGTCTGCCCGGTCGGCCTGTGCTATTCCGCCGCGTCTCGGGCGAAGGACCGATCGGGATCGTCGGGCAGGAGGGCGAACCGCCGCCCGAGGGCACGCTCCTCTTGACCGCCAGCGAACCTCGACCGCTGCAGCCCCGGATCGTCGAGGTCCCGAGCCGCCCCGCGCTCAGCCCCGAGACCGCGGCCCTCGTCGCCACCCACCGCGAGAGGTGGCGTCGATGACGCTCGCCGAACGCTTCGTCGCCGCGTCGGGCTCCATCGTGGGGCGCGAGCACGTGCGGCTGCACCGGAACAACCAGGACGCTGTCGCGGTCCGCGCCGAGGATGACCGTATCGTCCTCGTGGTGGCCGACGGATGCTCGTCGGCGGCTTTCTCCGAGGTCGGGGCGCGGCTCGGAGCCATCTGGCTGGCCGCACACACGCCGGCGCTCGCGGACCGCTCGGACGAGGAGGTCATGCGCGAGGCGTCCGATGGCCTCGCGGCATATCTCGATCGCGTGCTCGCCGATCTCGGGCCGGCGCCGACCGCAGAGCTCGCCCTCTTCACGTTCCTCGTCGCGATCCTCGAGCCCGGGCGCTCCATCGTCTTCGGCGTCGGTGACGGAGTCGTCAGCGTCAACGGCTCTCCGACGATCCTCGACCCGGGGCCGTGCAACGCGCCGCGCTACCTCGCGTACGGCCTGTTCCCCGGAATGGCCTGGCCGGCGCCCGAGATCCACCACAGCGGCCCGACCGACGAGATCGACTCGCTCCTCATCGGGACGGACGGGGTCGCCGATTGCCTGGCCGAGCTCTCGATCGACGCTCCCTTCGAGAAGAACCCGAGCCTGCTCGGCAAGCAGCTCGTGGTGCTCGGGGAGCGCGGGCGAAAGCTCGCCGACGACACGAGCGTCGCCCTCGTACGCAGGAGGGTCACGTGAGAGTCCTGGTCGGAAAGGCCGCGGTCGATCTCGCCGATGATGCCCTCCTGGGAGTCGGCGGCGAGGCGCGCGTCTTCCGGTGGGGCGATACCGCGGTGAAGCTCTGGCACGCCGACGTCCCGGCGCTCGCGGTCCGTCGCGCGAAGATCGCGAGCTTCCCGCCGGGGCTTCCGGCCGAGGTCGTCGGCCCGAGGGAGCTCGTGCGCGACGAGTCCGGCCAGATCCTGGGCTTCACGATGCCGGTCGTCGAGGCGGCCGACGAGCTCGTGAGGCTGTCTCAGAGAGCATGGCGCGAAGGAGTCGTCTCGAGCTCCTCGGTCGTTGCCCTGTTCCGTAACCTCCGCACGGTCCTGTCGGCGTTGCACGAGCGCGGCGTGGTCGTGGGCGACCTCAATGACGGCAACGTCCTCTTCTCGGGCGCCCGCCCGTGGCTCATCGACGCGGACTCGATGCAGTGGGAGGGCTTCCCGTGCGTCGTGGCGCACGAGCGTTTCCTCGACCCACGCCTCTACGGCGCGGATCTCGCCAAGGGCGCGGCCTTCACACCGGGCTCCGACTGGTACGCGTACGCGGTGATGCTGTTCGCGAGCCTCCTGTACGTGCACCCCTTCGGCGGGATCCACCGCGGGCTGCCGACGCTGCTCCGGCGCGCGGAGGCACGGCGCAGCATCCTCGGGCCCGAGGTCCAGGTCCCCCGCGCTGCCGTGCACTACCAGGTCCTGCCCGACGATCTGCTCGGCTGGTTCGAGGACGTCTTCGAACGGGACAGGCGAGAGGCCGTGCCCACGAGGCTCCTCGATCTCGACTGGCAGAGGTGCCGGTGCGGGACCGAGCACGCCCGGCCACTGTGCCCCGAGTGCGCGCCCTTGGCCCGTGGGGACGCCGTGCGGACCGTCACTCGCGTGAACGGGCGCTGCACCTCGCACACCATCGTCGAGACCCGGGGCAGGGTGCTCTGCGCCGCCGTCCAGGGGAAGCTGCGCTTCGTCGTCGAGGAGGACGGGGTCATCCGGCGCGAGGACGGGAGCATCGTCACGCGCGGAGCCCTCGAGCCCGGGATGCGCTTCGCGATCTCGGATGGCTCGACCTGGATCGGCAAGGGAGGCGTCCTCCTGCGCCTCGAGAACGAGCGAGCCCTGGCCCGGACGGCGACCGGAACGCTCGGTCGGGACCCGATGTTCGACGCCTGCTCCACCGCCTGCTACCGGGTCCACGGCGAGTGGCTCGAGGAGGTCGTGACGGGTGCGCGCGTCGGCAAGGTCCTCGACGGCCAGACGTGGCTGCGCGTAGGCGAGCGCCTGGGCTTCGGCTTCTACCGGGCCGGCCTGTGCACCTTCTTCTTCCTCTTCCGCGTCGGCAAGGCTGGCCTTACCGACGTGCGGGTCGAAGCGCCCCAGGGAAAGATCGTCGAGGCCGACGCGGTGTTCGACGACAGCCACGTGCTCTTGTCGCTCGCCACGGAGCAGGGCGGGAGGCGAAGGGACTGCACGTACCTCGTCGGCCAGGACGGGCGAGTGATCGCTCACGCCGAGGGGCTGCCCTGCGGCGGCAAGGCACTTTTCGGGGGCCATGTCGTCTGCGCCACCGACGACGGGCTCCTGTCGCTCGGTGTCGACCGCTCGTCGGGTCTGCTCGTCCCGAAGAAGCTGTTCTCCGACACGCGCCCCTTCGTCGAGCAGGGTTTCCGGATCCTGCCCGGCCCGGGGGGAGCGGTCTTCGTCGTCACCACCAAGGACATCACGGAGGTTCGCCATGACGCTGCCAGTTCCTGATTTCTTCGAGCCCCGACGCGTCGGGGAGGTCTACGTCGAGCGCGCCGCGCGGATCGCCCTCGAGGCCGAGGACTTCGCGAAGCGCCACTCCATCAAGCCCGCGGGCCAGGACCGGTTCAAGATCGCCGCGTTCGGCATCGACGTGCAGGTCGGTTTCTGCGCGCCGGGCGCGAGCCTCTTCGTGCCGGGAGCCGCGGAGGACTCGGAGCGCACGCTCCGATGGCTCTACGGAAACCTCGACCGCATCACGGGCCTCTGCTTCTCGATGGACACCCACCGCGTCTTCCAGATCTTCCATCCGTCGTGGTGGGTGGACTCGAACGGCCAGCACCCGGCGCCGTTCACGCCGATCTTCGCGGAGGAGGTGCGGGCCGGGAAGTGGATGCCCATCGCGCACCCGGTCGAGAGCCTGGAGTACACGAAGAAGCTCGAGGCGAGCGGCAAGTACGTCCTGACGATCTGGCCGTACCACACGCTCCTCGGCGGGGTCAGCCACGCGCTCCTGCCCTCGGTCATGGAGGCGGCGCTCTTCCACAGCCTGGTGCGAAAGCGCCAGACGCACTTCGAGACCAAGGGCACGCACGCGCTGACCGAGAACTACTCGGTCCTCTCGCCCGAGGTCACCGAGCTCGGCGGCCAGCCGGTCGGCGGCTTCAACACGTCGTTCTTCAAGATGCTGATGGAGTACGACCGGATCTACGTCTTCGGGCAGGCCAAGAGCCACTGCGTCCTGTCGACGCTCGCCGACATCCGCGATCACATCCGGTCCACCGACCCCGGGCTCGCGGACAAGGTGTGGATCCTGGAGGACGCGATGAGCCCCGTGCCTCCGCCACCCATCGATCCGCTGCCCGCCGCGCTCGACTTCCCACGGATCGCCGACCAGGCGATCGAGGAGCTCCGGAGGGCCGGGATGCACGTCGTCAAGACGACCGAGGAGGTGCGACCATGAGCAGCACGATTCAAGGGCTCTTCGATGGTGCCGTCCATGACGGGATCCTGGGCCCCGCCACGTCCTCGCTTCTCACCGGACACCTCGGCGACGTGGTGATCGCCGGCGCCGCCGGCGCGGCCACCGAGGACATCGTCGCGTCCGATGTGACGCTCGTGACCGTGCTCATCGACGCTTCGTCGAGCATCGGCGACCGCGGCCTCGAGCAGGCAGTACGCGACGGCCAGAACCAGCTCGTCGAGACGCTCGGGGGAAGTCGCGACTGCCAGTCGATCCTCGTCGCGCTGTGGACGTTCGCGAGCGACCTGGCGGTCGTGCACTCCTACGTCCCGGTCGGCGATGCGACGCGGCTCGACCAGAGGAGCTACCGGGCCGCGGGGACCACGCGCCTGTACGACACCTGGTGCGCGGCGCTCGCCTCGAACGTCGCCTATGCCCAGCGGCTCCGCGACGGCGGGACCCCCTGCCGCAGCGTCGTCGTGGTGATCACGGACGGCGAGGACGTCGGCTCGCGCGCGAGCCCCGGCGACTGCGCGCGGGTCAGCCGGGACCTCCTCGCGTCCGAGCAGTTCGTGCTGGCGTTCGTCGGCGTCGGGAAGGACGTGGACTTCCGCGCCGTGGCGCGGGCGATGGGTGTGCCCGACGGATCGATCGCGGTACAGTCGAATGCCACGCCGGCGGCCCTGCGGCAGGTGTTCCAGATGGTCAGCCAGTCGGCGATCCGGATGAGCCAGGGAAGGATCAAGCCTGGACCCGCGGGGGGGTTCTTCGGGCCGTGAGCGGGACGTCCGAGAAGAGGTTCTTGGCGCGCTACCGGGCCGAGGCCTTCCCGCGGCCGTCGGTGGCGGTCGATCTCGTCATCCTGACGATCGTCGACTGCGAGCTCAGGGTGCTCCTCGTCGAGCGCAAGGAGCACCCGTTCAGGGGCGAGTGGGCGCTTCCGGGCGGATTCCTGCGGGTCGGGGCCAAGCGCGGTGACTTCGGAGAGGACCTCGACGCCGCCGCCGAGCGCGAGCTCCGGGAGGAGACGGGGCTTTCGAGCGGCGTCTACCTCGAGCAGCTCTACACGTTCGGCAAGGCCAACCGCGACCCGCGCACGCGCGTCCTGTCCGTCGCGCACTACGCGCTCGTGCGGCCCGACCTCGTCCCGCTCGTCCGGCCCGGCGGCGACGTGGGCGAGGTCGCCTGGCACGAGGCGCGCCGTCCTCCCAGGCTCGCGTTCGACCACCGCGAGATCCTCCAGACCGCGCTCGCCCGCATCCGGGGCAAGATCGACTACACGGACATCGCCTTCGAGCTCGTGCCGCCGACCTTCACGATCCAGGAGCTGCGCGCGGTCCACGAGGTGGTCAAGGGCGCCCACCAGGATCCGGGCAACTTCCGCAAGCGCTTCGAGCGAATGGTCGAGGACGGCCTCATCGAGCGCGCCCCGGGCAAGCGCCTCACCGCGTCCAAGCCCGCGCGCGTCTACCGGTTCAGGCGGGAGTGAGCTGCTCCAGGTCGATGTCGTTGCGGGAGGCCAGGGCGTCGCATAGCCGTCAGCAGTCAGCGATCAGCAATGGGTGCAGATCCCTCTTTACAATCACAGGTTAGACAGCCGCGTCGTCGCGGTCGTATTCGTATTCGTATTCGTTGACGTTGACGTTGACGTTGACGTTGACCTTGACGGCGACGACGACTTGGACGTGGGCGTACTCCTCGTTGACGGCATCAGATCATCTTCGTCAACATGGCCACAACGCCCTCGAGCAGCCG
>JACPQR010000090.1 GCA_016190375.1 Deltaproteobacteria bacterium | reverse complement strand
TCGCCCGCAGGCCGCCAGGCCGGATGGCGACTACCAACCCGTCACAATCCTGACGTGCGCCCCCCGCGGAGGCGTTCTTTGACAGCGGCCTCGGGCTTCGTCTATGGTCCTGACCGCCGCACGGACCGAGCTACGTGCGCGCCCAACGGCAAGGGAGAGACCCCTCCATGGAGATCGATGTCACCGCCGACGATGTCGGCCGCATCAAAGCAGACGTGCTCGCGGTGCCGGTGTTCGAGGGGGATCCGACACGCGACCCGATCGTGAAGCAGCTCGACCTGGCGCTGGGAGGGATCCTGGGCCAGGTCATCCGCGAGGAGCAGTTCACCGGGAAATCGTCGACCGGCGTCCAGCTCCACACCCACGGACGGATCGCGGCCTCCCGCGTCCACGTCGTGGGGCTCGGAAAGAAGACCCGCGAGCCCGGGGCCGCGCTCAGGAACGGCGCTACCCGCGCCGCGAGGTCCGCGCAGTCGGCCAAGCTCGGAACGCTTGCCGCGGTCGTCCCGTCGGCAGCTCCCGATGCCGCGCTCGCGGCTCGCGCCCTGGCCGAGGGGATGCTCCTGGGCACCTACCGCTTCGATCGGTACCTCACGGGTGACCGAAAGCCCAAGACGGCCCTCGGCGCGGCGCGCGTCGTCGTCGTGCCCAAGGGCAAGGGAGCGCGCCGGGTGCCCGCGGCGGTACAGGCGGCCGTCTCCCAGGCCCAGATCGTGGCGCAGGCCGTCAACGCGGTGCGAGACCTCACGAACGAGCCGCCGAACGAGCTGAATCCTCGGACCTTCGCCGAGTGGGTGACGAAGCTCGCCAAGACCCACAAGGTCGGCGTCACCATCCTCGACAAGGCCGGCATCGAGAAGGCCGGGATGAAGCTCCTGATGGCGGTCAACCAGGGCGCCGTCGAGGAGCCCCGCTTCATACACCTCAGGTACTCGCCGGCCAAGCCGCGCCGCAAGATCGCGCTCGTCGGCAAGGGGATCACCTTCGACAGCGGCGGTCTCTGCCTCAAGCCCGCGCGATCGATGATCGACATGAAGTGCGACATGTCCGGCGCCGCCGTGACGTGCTCCACCGTTCTGGCCGCGGCGCAGCTCGGGCTCCCGGTCGAGATCCACGGGATCGCGGCGCTCACGGAGAACATGCCCAGCGGGCGCGCGTACAGGCCCGGCGACGTCTTCGGCTCGCTCGACGGCAAGACCGTCGAGATCATCAACACCGACGCCGAGGGGCGTCTGGTCCTGGCCGATGCGCTCGCATACGCAGCGAAGCTCCAGCCGGACGTGATCGTCGACCACGCGACTCTCACCGGGGCATGCGTCGTCGCGCTCGGCGCCCAGACCGCGGGCGTCTTCGGCTCGGATCGCCGGACCGCAGAGCGCTACGTGAGATCCGCCGGGACCGCCGGCGAGAGCATGTGGCACATGCCCCTCTCCGAGGAGCTCCGCGAGGGGCTCAAGAGTGAGGTCGCGGACATCAAGAACATAGGCGACCAGTTCGGCGGCGCGATCTCCGCCGCGCTATTCTTGCGGGAGTTCGTGGGTGACCGGCCGTGGATTCACGTGGACATCGCAGGTCCTGCCTTCGCGGAGAAGGCGTTCGGGCTATATCCGAAGGGCGCTACGGGCTTCGGCGTCCTCACCTTGCTCGAGTTCCTCTCCTCGGGTGCCTAGCCCTCGTCCTCGTCGGACGTTCGGCTCGCGCACATCCTTCCCACTCGGCCACGAGCGACCGCTACGTCAAGCTCGTGGCGGACGCCCGAGGCTTCAGGCTCGTGTACAGCCTCAGCTACGGTCCCGCTGGCGCCGTGGCGACCAGGCGCAAGATGGACTCCAATCGCGACGGGCTCATCACGGCCGCCGAGAGCCGGGCGGAGGCGACGCGGCTCGGAAGGCAAATCGCCGGGGACATGGTCGTAGAGGTCGACGGCGACCCCGTGCCCATCGAGTGGGCGAGCCCCTTCGTCGGGCCAAGGGCGGGAGGTGTCGATCCCTCGCCGCTGACGATCGAGCTGGGGGCGACCGTGCCGCTCGACCCCGGCGAGCACACCGTCTCGGTGGTCGACGTCGTCGGCCTGGACGAGATCGAGCGCTCGGACTACGGCTTCGACGCGACTTCCCCTGCCGTCCTCGTCGCGTCGGGCAGCGGAACGAGCCCGAGCGGCATCGAACGGCTGGTCTCGTTCCTGGAGCGCGCCGGGGCGGAAGAGCGAAGGGTGACTGCGCGCTTTCGACTGCCGGGCTCCGCGAGCTCGGGCTGGATCATCTGGGCCGGCGCGGCCGCGCTCGTGAGCGCCTTCGCAGTAGTGCTGGTCGTGAACAGAGCGCGAGCGCGCCGCAGGGCTACCGCACCACGAACGGGAACGTGACCGTCAGGTTCGCGTTGGAGAACGGCGGGACCCGAGCCGACTTGACTGCGCGGGCCATGCAGCTTCCAGCCGGCGTTCCCGCGAAGGGCGGGGAGGTGACGCTCGACGTGGTCACCCGCCCCGAGCTGGCGAAGACGATCCGGATGTTCGCCGTGCCCGTCTGCCCCCCGGCGCAGCCGCGAACGGCGCCGTTGACCGCCGCCATCGCGGCCGCGACGTCGCCCCTCGCGGGTTGAGTGGGCAGGTTCCCTCTGGGCGCGGCCGGCGCGGGTGCGGGCCCGCCACCGACCGACGGGGCCTTGGTCGCCCGCCGCTCGCCCAGCGCGCCGCCGATGAGATCGTCCAGATCGGCCGTCCGCGAGTCGGCGCGCTTGGTCGGCTCGGGTGCGGCGGACTGCTTCGTCGGCGCCGGACCAGGGCCCGGGAGAGCGGCACCTCCCGCCGGTCGCGGACCCGCCGGGCCGCGGATGCCTCGGCGGCCCGTGGCGTCACCGCCAGCGGCCTCTTCTCCGGTCGGAGCGGGCTGCTCGTTCGTCGGCACGACCGGCGCGGGCAGCGCACCGGGCACGGGTGCGGGCGCGGCCAGCGTCGCGGGCTGGACGACCGGCGGCGGCACCATCGACGCGGTCGTGGTCGCCGCGGTGTCGTCGCGCGTCAGGATGACCACGACGAGCCCGATGATCCCCAGCACCAGCAGCGCCGCCACGCCCAAGAGAACGTACAGCAGCTTGCCCCCCTCGCTGCGAGCCGGCATGAGAACCGGGGCGCCCAGGGTCGGCGCGAACGCGCTCGGCCCACCGATCGAGAGCAGATCGTCGATGCCCCCGCCCGAGCTGCTCGGTGCTGCGCCCGTCGACGGGATCCCGTCGGACAGGGCGCGGATGTCGATGAGCCCCGAGCCGCTGCCGCTCGCGAAGCCGGAGCGGGTCGGAGGCGCGGGAGTGGGAGCTCCCCCGCTGAAGCCGCTCGTCGCGGCCGGCTGTCCCTTGGTGGCGAGCGCCTGGAGGTTTGCGAGCGAGAAGAGAACGGAGTTCTCGTTGCGCGCCCCGGTCATCGTCGCCGCCGCCCCGTCGCCATCCTGCTTCGAGGCCACCACGTCCTCGTCGTCACCCGCCGCGCTAGCGCTCGGGAAGACGGACGGCTCGGCCGCCGCAGCGAACAGGTCCGCTCCTCCGCCCCCGCGGGCGCGGCCCGACGCGCCGCCTACCCTGGCCGCGGACGCGGCGGGCGCGGGCTCCGGAGCCGTGAAACCACCCGCCGCTCCGCCGTCCCCGCCGCCGAAAAGCTCCGCGACCGGCGACCTCGCTGCGGGCGCCGGGGTCTGGGCTCGAGCCGGGGCTGGGGTGGGAGCCGCCGCCGGCTGGCCGGTGATCGCGGAGACCAGCTCCTCGATCTCCCGCATGTGCAGCCAGCCTTCCAGGCCGTCGCGCCAGGCGTAGGCTTCCCAGTCGATCTGGCCGGCCGACAGCATCTGGCCGATCTGGTCCGGGTTGTACGGGCCCTGCTGCTCGCCGTTGACGACCAGGTGCCATATGGCCTCCGCGGCGTACGTGGCTCCCGCCGCGGGCTGCTCGGCCTCGACGGCCCTTTGAGCGGCCGAGTCGTCGGTGCCGCTGTCTCCGCGGACCACGATCACCTCGCTGCACTTCTTGCAGCGGATCTTGAAGACCTTGCCGCGGACTTTCTCGTCCGCGATCGAGTACTTGGCGCCGCAGCTATCACAAACGATCTTCATCGTGACTCCACTCGGTCTAGATGCGCACTAGCATCCCAGGCAAGGCCCCGCGATTCTACGGTCCGGGCCGGCCAGGATCAAGGAAGCCGTCCAGGGGCCGGGACCTCGTCCAGGCTGCATCCCCGCAGAATGCGGGAATCGCAGGATTGGACGCCGCGAGGCGAACGGAATTGGGTCAATTCACCAGGACGAGCTCGCTGCCGTCCTTGCCGCAGAAGGTCGCGTCGAGCTCGTAGCGGGCCGCGCAAGCGGGGCAGATCTTGCCTTTCTCGCCCCGCCTGTGGTGACCGCGCTGGTGAATCGCCTCGTGCATCGAGTAGGGCACCAGCTCCTCCGAGTCGTGCGGGCAGTAGCGGGTGCCGGCGTCGAAGCCGCGGTGGCACCTCGGGCAGACCGTTCCGGTCCGGGGCTCCTCGACGGCCTCCGTGAGACGGCTCGCGTCGTGGGGGCAGAACTGCGACCCGAGATCGAACTCAGCGTGACACGTCGGGCAGACCAGCGCCGGCCGCGTCGGAGCCGGTCCTACCACCTGACTGCCCACGTCTGCACGAGCGCGGTTCGCCTGGCGGCGCGCCGCGAGGCGACGCTGGTTGCGGAAGAGGACCGCCGCGACTCCCAGGATGAGGAGCGCCACGGCGGCTATCACGAGGACGAGCCACAGGATGGGCTCCCCGGCCTTGGATGCCGGCTCCGCGGTGAGGCCGCCCGCCTGCGGCGCCGGCGGCGCCCCGACCGCGTTGTCCGCGGCCCCAGGCTCGTCCGATCCGATACGTGCGGCGAGGTAGCTCGTGATGTCCGGCGACTGGACGGTGACCGTGGTCTCGGCGTGGAGCTCTCCGGCCGCTGCCCTCACCCTGAACCGCTGCCCGTCTCGCGCGCTCGCGGGGATGTCGAAGCAACCGCCGGCCAGCGCCACGTCCGGGCTCTCGACGCTGGGCTCCTGTGCGGTGTCACAGCCGCTGGCGTCGACCACCCGGGCGCGCAGACAGATGCGCTCGCCAGCCTCTGCGCGCCGCCGTCCCGCATCGAAGACCAGGCGCGCCGGATCGCCGGGCGAGGCGCACCGCACAGGCGCCGCGGGCGGCGGGCTCTCGTGGTCGGGCTCGGCGACCGGAACCGGACCGGGCGACCCGGACACCCGCGAGTAGCTCCACGACAGGACGATCGACGCCTCGCAGTGGTCGCCGTCGAGGCGCCAGTCGTAGCGCGACGTCTCCCGGTAGACGATCGTGTCGGGCGACGTGGCCCTGAGCGTGTAGGTCCCTTCCTCGAACTTCGGATCGTCTGCAGCCGTCCTGCAGGTCGTCCGCCAGCGTCCCTCGCTCTGGCTGTGAGAGACCCTCCGCACCCGGGGGTTCATCGACCAGCATCCGTCGGACCGTTCGGTCCGCACACCGCCAGCGAGCACGAGCTCCCGATCGGCCTGGCGGATCGTGACGCGACCCCCACCCCCGCCGCTCGACGACTGGGGCCGCGGTCCGCAGTCCGCCCCCCAGCTCGAGACGTTCACCTGGATGCTCTGCCCGGTGCGAGCCCAGCCTCCTTCGTAGCTGACGGGAGGAGCGTCCTGCGCCCATCCCTCCAGGGGACACCACGCCCCGCCCGCCGCGAGGAGTAGACAGATGGCAGGACGTCGGTAGGCCATGTTACCGCGACCCACACAGCCTATCAGCGGGGCCCTGGCCGGGCAAGCAGCCGAGCCGGTCTGGGTGCGTTGCACGGACCCGGGTTCGGCATGGCCAACCCCAGCGGCGAGCCGGTTTGTTGATCTCCACCAGCATCGCCGGTAGGACGAAGCAACAGGCAACAGGCGACAGGCGACCGGGAAGCGTCGGAGCCGGAACCGC
>JACPQR010000077.1 GCA_016190375.1 Deltaproteobacteria bacterium | reverse complement strand
GCCTGTTGCCTGTTCCGGATTCAAGCCTGCGATGGTCTGGGGCGGCGGCGCAAAACCCGGGACCGTGCAACGCACCCTGCCACACCTCCTCGAGATGGCTCACCCCACGACCGCGATGTCGACCTCACCCGTCAGGTTCCGCCCCCACGGGATCTCGAGCGCGGCGACGATTTGCCACTCGATCGGGCCCGCGGACGGCGACACCGCCGATGCGATCGTCCGCGCGACCTCGCCGAGCGGCGATGACGGCGTAGCCGGCCGGAGGAGGAGCGCGTCCGCCGGGACGGTGAGCTCGAACGGGAACGTTCCGTTCAGATACTGCTTGGCGCCGTCGAGCTCACGCTCGAGCTCGTAAACGGTGACGTGCGAGGTGCCTACGCTGCGGCCGCGATCGGTCCGCTGGACGGTCACCATCTTCTGCCGCGCCTGCAGCGTGACGAAGAGCTTCTTGGCTTCGACCGGCTCGGTGAGCGCGAGAACGACGCGACCGCGGATCGAGTCACCGGGCGCCGCTTTCGGCTGGTCGAGCTCGAGCTTGACGGAGCCACGGCCGAGGCCGGTGACGTGCTTCGCCGCCTGCTTGATCTCGACGGCCGCCTCCTCGGCGGACTCCATGACCTCCCTGCCCAGCTTGCCGAGGAACCTGAGGAGCTCGTCCGTGTCCGACATGCCGGACGCATAACACGATGTGACCCCCGTGGGGATGGTGACCGCTAGGCCTCCCGGGGTCGGATGTGCGCTACGCTCGCGCTCCTTGATTGAGTGGAAGCCCATCGCCTTCCTGTTGCTCGCGTGCGCGATCGAGGTCCTCTTTCCGTTCATCCCGGGCGTCGGGTCTGCGCTCGGCATGATTGCGTGCGACGCGGGCGAGACGTTCGAGTGGAAGCAGACGTCTGCGGGGACCGAGTCGTCCTGGTCGTGGGTCTGCGTCGACGGGGAGGGGCGGTTCGAGGCCTCGGAGACCTCCGTCCGCCCCGGCGAGATCGGGGCGTTCGGCGTGTCGCTCGCCGCCGGAGCCGTGATCGCGGCGGTGCCGTTCGCCGTCGGCCGCGCGATCCGACACCGGCGCGGTGGCGGTGGAAGCTGCCCCGGCGCGGGCTGGAGAACCCTGCGCTAACCCTCGTCGTCGCCCCAGCCGTCGTCGCCGTCGTCGCCCCAGCCGTCGTCGCCATCGTCGCCCCAGCCGCCGTCGTCGCCCCAGCCGCCGTCGTCGCCCCAGTCGTCGTCGCCGCCGCCCCAGTCGTCGTCGTCGCCGAAGCCGCAGCCGGCGTACGAGAGGCAGACGCCGTCGCAGTACCAGCCCTCTTCGCATTGCCCGGCGGCGTAGCCGTAGTCGGCGCACGAGTACTCGCACTCCCCTCCGGCGCTTCCGCCACCGCCGCTCCAGCAGCCCGTGAAGGTGATGCAGGCGCCGTCGCAGTACCATCCCTCGCTGCAGTCGCCGCCGGCGTATCCGAAGTCCGCGCAGGAGAGCTCGCAGGCCCCGGCGCCGCCGCCGCCGAGACCGCAGCCATCGTAGGCCAGGCAGCCGCCCGCGCAGCGCCATCCCTCGGCGCAGTCGCCATCGCCGTAGCCGTAGGCCGCGCAGTCGTACTCGCAGCCGCCGCCCCCGCCTCCGCCGCCCCAGTCGCCGCCGCCGTCGCCGTTGCCGCCCCAGCCGTCGCCGGGATCGCCGCCGCCCTGGCCGACGCCGTCGATCCTGCCGTCGATCGCGTCCTGGATGAATGACTCCTCGCCGGCGAGGGACGTGAAGATCATCCGGTTGCCCTCGAAGCACTCGAAGACTCCGTCGAAGTCGGCCAGGACGCCGAGGACCGTGGTCGTTCCATCGACCATGAGCGGCCCGCCGCTGTCGCCCCAGCAGAGGCCGCCGTCGACCCCCTGGGTCCAGACGTTCTGGCCGTCCTCGCGCTCGACCGTCTGGGCGGCGGACTTGCGCTCGAACGTGTAACCGTCCTGCACCTCCTGGCCGCCGGGAGTGGTGCGGCCGTAGCCGATGTAGCGGCCCGGATCGCCCGGCTGCGCCTGACCGATCTCGGCCGGCAGGGCGCCCAGCTCGTCGTCGAACAGGAGCACGGCCACGTCGTGCCGGTACCTCTCGAAGCCGTTCGGTTCGTACTCCGGGTGCGTGATCGCGGTGCGCGCGACGTGCTCGTCGCCGCCGTCCCCGAACCCGATCCCGAACGCGGCCGAGCCCACCACGCAGTGAGCGGCGGTCACCGCGACGTTGGGCCGGATCGCCGTCGCACCGCACGCCCGCCGCAGGCTGCCGGCATCCTCGCCCACGAGCAGGTAGCCGACGGCCGGGTACCCTTCCTCGGCCCGTCCCCCGACGACGGGCAGCGTCGCGCCTTCCTCGGTCTGCACGGTCGCCGTGCAGCCAGCGAGGCTCGCTCCGAAGACCGCCGCCCACAGACCGGCCGCCGCCGTCGCCTGCTGCATGACCTCACCTCCCGGTTCAGCTGGATGCAGCGCTCGTGCCCGTGCGGTCCGGCCGACACCGATGAAGATGGACACCCCGCCCCGAGGGCGTCCGGGATCGCGATCCCCACCGGCGGAGCAGATCGTGCGCCGCCAGTCGTGCGCGCCTCGTCGTATGCTCGGCGGATGGTGCGCTGGTGCTCGTTCCTGCTGGTCGGTCTCGCGGGCATCTGTGGATGCGAAGCGGAAGGCGGGAGCGGCGAGGACACGCTCGACGCGTGCAGCGATGACGTCGACAACGACCGCGACGGGCTCGTGGACTGCGAGGACCCCGCGTGCGGCGCGTTCCCGCGCTGCGAGACCCGCGACGGCGGCGCCGATGCGGGCTCGGACGCGGGGCCCGATGCCGGCCAGTCAGACGCGGAAGTCCCGACGCTGTTCGACCCCGAGCTCGCCGACCCCGAGACGCTCGAGCTCTGGGGCGACTGGTTCCAGGTCCCGCGTCTCGACGACAGACGCATGCAGGAGAGCTCGACCATCGATCGCGGCGATGGCGAGCCGCCGCCCCTGCCGCTCCTCGGCAACGGCAACAAGGACCTGAACAACTTCGTCTGCAAGAGCGCCGACGCGAGCCCGCTCGACGACGAGCCGATCGTCCCGCACCGTTTCGATCTCGAGGCCTGCCCGGAGCCGTGGGTCACAGGATGGGTGCTGGCCCGCGCCGAGGGGTTCGGCGGCTACGTCTCGCGCGTCTGGCTCACGACCCTCGCGATGCAGAACGGCGGCGGCGGCTCCGAGATCCTCCGCATCTACCGCGACGACGATCGAACCCCCGCAGTCCAGGCGCGGATCCGGGATCTGGTGGACGGCGCCGTCCTGCCCTTCTTCGCCCGGCCGCGCTCCGCGTACCAGCCGGTCAGCCTCGTCCTGCGGCATCCGATCGTCTTCGATCATCGCGTGGTCGTCACGATCGACCGGCTGTCCTGGGTCACCACCTACTGGGCGCAGGTCGACGCCCAGCGCACCGGAGCTTCGCGGCCGCGCTACGACGGGCTGCCGCGGGACGACTTGCGCGAGACGGCCCTGTCGCTCGAGCCCGGCGGCGGCGAGGCCGTGGGAGGCGCGGACTTGGACGTGCCGGCGGGCGGCGAGGTCGAGGCCGATGCGCGGTCGGGGGCAGGGACGCTGCATCGGATCGAGATCACCACCGAGCCGGAGGCGCTCGGGGAGCTCTGGCTCGTGGCGCGCTGGGACGGGAGAGCAGAGCCGGCGATCGATGCGCCGCTCGCGAGCCTGTTCGGCGCGGCCCTTGGGCCGACGCCTCACGCGGCGCCGTTCGCGCCGACCTCCGAGGTCGAAGGCCTGTGGGTTGCCGAGCTCCGGCTGCCCATGCCGTATCGCGCCGGCGTGTCGATCGCGCTGCGCTCGACGGCGAAGGTCGACAGGCTCGCCGCCGTCTTCTTCGACGTCGACGACAGTCCGCCGCCCGACGACCACGGCTACCTCCACGTCGTTCGAAGCGTCACGACGGCGCCGGCCGCCGGGCCGCACACGCTGGTCGACCTCGAGGGGCGCGGGAGCTACGCGGGCGCCTGGCTGTACCTCGAGGGGCACGCGACCGACCCGGAGGTGAGCGAGGACCCGCTCGTGTTCCTCGAGGGCGACCTGGACGGCTGGGTCGACGGCGAGCGCGCGCTTCGCGGGACGGGGACCGAGGACTACCTGGACAGCGCCTTCTACTTCGCCGACGGTGCGTTCGCCGCGCTCGACGCCGGGGTCGTCCTGCTCGAGCCCGGGCGCGTCGCGGGCTACAGGATGCACCTACTGACCGACGCCCTGCAGTTCGGGCGGTCGCTGCGGCTCGAGCTCGAGGTGGGCACGGCCGACCCGCGGATGCTCGATCGATACGAGACGGTCGCGTTCGTCTACCTGGACGAGCCCTGAAAAGAAACCGTGCGGGGGTGCAAGCACACCCCAAGAGTGGCAGAAGAGCCGGCCACGTTTGACACGAATGAGACGATCGGATACACGATGAGACATGGCGAGCGTGCGTCGGCTTCTCGACGTGGAGCAGGCGGGGCGGGCTCTGGGTGTCTCTCGGGCCACGGTCTTCCGACGGATTCGGTCGGGCGCTCTATCGAGCGTCAAGGTGGGAGGGCGGCGCAGGGTTCCGATCGAGGCGATCGAGGCGAGCGTCGGGGAGGCGATGGTGCTGTTCGGGACTGACAACCCGATCTTCGGCCTCATCGGGATCGGTCGGGGCCGTGGGCCGGGTTGGTCCAGGGACAAGTACCCCCATCTGGGCTGAGAGCGTGAGCGCGGACGAGAAGTCCCGCTCCGTGCTGATCGACTCGAGCGCGGTTCTCGCGCTCCTGGACCGGTCGGACGGCGCCCACGGGCGAGCCGTGAAGACCGCGAGACTGCTCGCCGAAGAGCGGGTCGTCCTCCTGCAGACGACCTACTTGCGCGTCGAGACTCACGGGCTCCTCGTCGGACGCCTCGGCCATGCCGTCGCGCGGGCGTGGCTCCTGGCCAGGCCCTTTCCGGCGCTCGCCGTCGCCCCCGACGTCGAGGCGCGAGCGTGGCAGATCGTCGCGACCCATGTCGACAAGGCATACAGCCTGTGCGATGCGCTGACCTTCGCCTTCATGGAAGTTCACCGGATCCGCCGGGCCTTCGCGCTGGACCGCCACTTCCGGCAGTACGGTCGCTTCCAGGTGATGCCCTGAGCCCCAGACGAGCACGAGGACGTGCGGCCCTCCGGGCGGGTGCCCGCAATGAGCTCGACGAGCGTCGGCTCGCTCATCCGGGCGAGGATCGAGCCGCGGTGCGCTCGGCCGGCGCGGGGCGACTCCTGCGACGACGATCGGGACGGCGACGGCCTGCCTATCGGCGAGGACGGCTGAGCCTCGCCCGCCGACGGTCACGCGGGGATCTGCGCGCGGAGGCCCTCGGAGCGGGCGGCGGCGACGAGCCGGGAGTCGGCTGACCAGAAGCGGAGTGAGCGACCGCGGCCTTGGATCGCCATCGCGGAGGCGAGCTGGACGGCGTCGTATCCGCGCAGTGGGTGGCGCGTGACCAGCGGTCGCGTTGCCTCGACGACGGCCCGGCGTAGCTCGATCGTCTGAAACGCGTCCACGTCGTCGGCGAGCTGATCGAGCACTCGGTCGCGATCGTCATCGGTGAGCCCGCCCTCTCGACTGGCACGCGCGACTGCCGCTGCCACCTCCGCAAAAACGACCCTCGACACCGCGATCTCGCCACTGGCGCACAGCCGGCGGATGAGCGCCGACCCCGGCTCTGGCACGTATCGCTTCACGAGCGCACTCGAGTCGAGGAACTCGATCACCCGCGATCCTCGATGATCATCTCCGAGAGCAATCGCCGGCCGCGCCGCCGGGCCGGCAGCCGGGGGAGCTTGCGGAGATGGCCACGTCCGCGGGTAAGCAGGCCTTCACGCTCGAGGTCACGTAGAACCTCCTCGTCCTTGGGAAAACGCGCCCGGCGCACGGGGTGGATCTGGGCGACGACCTCTCCGCGGTCCATGACGTTGACGACCTCGCCGTCGCGCACGACACGCAGGAAGTGACTCAACCGGTTCTTGAGGTCCTTCGTCCCGACGTTCACGGATCGATCGTAGCCCTGGTAGCTACTCGGAGCAACCATGGCGTGCGGGACATCCCCCATCCAGGCGGGTGCGTTGCACGGTCCCGGGTTTTGCGCCGCCGCCCCAGACCATCGCAGGCTTGAATCCGGAACAGGCAACAGGCGACTGGCAACAGGCAACTGG
>JACPQR010000079.1 GCA_016190375.1 Deltaproteobacteria bacterium | reverse complement strand
CGTCATCGACCGGATCATCGACGAGACGCTGCGGCTCGAGCGCGAACAGGGCCAGACGTACTTCCTCATGCCGTACGCGAACGCACGGCCCTGGGTCGCACGGCCGGCGAGGAGCATCTTCGTCGACGGCGAGATCGCGATCATGATCGGGGCGCGACGCCTCGTGCGCGAGCGGCACCGGGCGCCGTGAGGGTCGCCGACATCAACCGGGTGCTCCGCTCGCTCGGTCTGAAAGCAGCCAGGCCCTCGGAGCTTGCCCCGCTCAAGGCTGCGTGACCCGGCACGCGGGCACCAACCGCCACCAGACCTCCGCAGGAGGTTCTGGCGAACGACCGTGGTCGCGTTTCCAGCGTGATGACGCCGATGAGACGGCGGCCGCGGCCTGAGGGTGCGCCGGCACAGCAGCCACTTGCCGACCCGTGCGGGCATCGGTAGCGTGCGCCAGCCAAACCGGGAGGCTGCATGATCACCGCGCAGATGTTGGACGGGCTCCTCGGGACCGTGCGGGGGCAGGCGATGCGCGAGGGGACGCGCTACGCGCGTGAGGCCCGCGTCGCGAATCTCGCAGGCTCGGGGGACGGCGTGACGACGGTCGTGCGCGGCCGCACGGGTGACTTCGAGGTCGCGCTGTGGACGGAGGACGGCGTCCTGGAGCACCGCTGCTCCTGCCCGTCGTGGCGCGCGGCCAGTGCGTGCAAGCACCAGGTCGCCGTCGCACTCGTGCTTCGCCAGCTCCAGGCGGCTTCCGCCGTCGGGGACTTGCGTGTGTCGCCGGCACCGGCGAACGGCAACGGCAAGGGCAATGGTGGTGCGCGGAGTGCGCGAGTCGGGACGGGCGTCCATCTGCTGCCGGCGGCGGTGCGGACGGACTCCCTGTCGCCCGACGCCATGGCCGTTCGGAGTCGCGCCGTCGAGGAGCGGGTCGTCGCGGGGCGACGCGAGAAGCTCGTCGTCAGCCCGGGCGAGCCACCGTTCCTGACCGTTCGGAGCCCGACCGGATTCGCGTATCGGGTGCAGGTCCGTGGCGGCGCCGGCGGACCTCACGGCTGTGATTGCCCGGACTTCGAGGCGAACCGTCTGCACACCTGCAAGCACGTCGAGCGCGTGCGGCGACTCCTCGCCACCGCGCGCCTCCCGCAGGCGCATCGAGCCGCGAGCATGCGGCCGCGCATCTACCTTCACTACGGCGAGGTGGTCGAGCCGCGACTCCTCGGAGGCCGACCGACGGGCGTCGGCTCCGCGGCCGTGCGGACCGCGTTCGACGGCGATGGTCGGCCTGCCCTGTCCGCGCCGCACGAGGAGTCCGCGCTCCGGAGTTGGCTCGCGCGCTTCGGTCGCTGGACGGAGCCCCAGGCGCTCGACTGGCTCGACCGGCGCGCCCTGCGAAGGCCCGAGCTCCCGCGCGGCGACTTCGCGAAGCTCGTGGGCCGGCTGCCCCTCGAGCCGTACGACTACCAGTGGAAGGGAGCCGCGTTCCTCGCGGCGAGCGGGCGCGCGCTCCTCGCCGACGAGATGGGGCTCGGCAAGACCGTGCAGGCGATCCTCGCGGCCGCCGCGCTGCGGCGTGCGGCCCGGCCCGTGACGCACGTCACGGTCGTCTGCCCGGCGAGCCTGCGGGGCGGCTGGCAAGAAGAGATACGGCGGTGGTTGGGCGAAGACGTCGTCCTGCTCGAGGGACCGGCCCTGGAGCGCGCCCGCGTCATCGCCTCGCGACCGGCGTGGCTCGTCACCCACTACGAGCAGGTCCTGCGCGACCACCGGGACCACCAGGCGCACCCGCCGGACCTCCTCATCATCGACGAGGCCCAGCGGGCGAAGGGAATCGGGACGCGCACGGCGCGTGTCCTCAAGGCCATCGAGAGCCGTCACGTCTTCGCCCTGACGGGCACTCCGCTCGAGAACCGCCTCGAGGAGGCCTACGCGATCGCCCAGCTCGTCGACCAGCGCCTGCTGCCGCCGCTGTGGCAGATCGATCGCGATCACTTCGTGCGCGAAGGCAAGGGCCGACGCGTGGTCCTGTATCGCAACCTGGACGCCCTGCGGTCGCGGCTCGCGCCGGCGTTCTTGAGACGCCGCAAGGAGGACGTCGCCCTCGAGCTGCCCGAGCGGCTGCGCTCGGTGTCGCTCCTGCCCCTGCACCCCGCGGTCGAGGCCACCTACGACGACGTGATGGGGCAGGTGGCGATCATCGCCAGCAAGAAGGTGATCCTGCCCGCCGACCTCGATCGAATGCAGCGCCTGCTGGTGATCGCCCGGCGCTGCTGCAACGGCCCCCACATGCTGGGCAAGGATGTCCGGGATCGCGACGTGCCCAAGCTCGAGGAGCTCGAGCAGGCGCTCCGGGACCTGTGCCTCGGCGAAGGTCGCAAGGCCCTCGTCTTCTCGGAGTGGACGGACATGACCGACAGGGTGGAGGCGCTGTGTGCGCGCCTGCGTCTCGCGTCGGTCCACCTGCACGGCGGCGTCCCGGTCGCGCGCAGGCCCGCGCTGATCCGCTCCTTCACGGAGCGCACGGGTCCGGCGGTCTTCATCAGCACCGACGCCGGCGGGGTCGGCCTGAACCTGCAGGTCGCGGACGTCGTCATCAACCTCGACCTGCCCTGGAACCCGGCTCGCCTCGAGCAGCGGATCGCGCGGGCGCACCGCATCGGCTCGAAGCACACCGTGCAGGTCTTGCTGCTCGTGACCAAGGAGAGCATCGAGGAGCGGATCCTGCAGCTCCACGAGACCAAGCGAAACGTGCTCGACAACGTCTGGAGCAAGGGCGGCGACGACACGATCGCGGCGCCGGGTGGCAGCGGCGCGTTCCGCGAGATGGTCCAGGCGCTCCTCGCGACCCGAGGGCCGCACCTGCCGGCAGCCGACGACGCGCCGGTGCCCGAACCAGTGATGGCGGAGGTGACCCCGGCGACGCCGCAGGCCGCACCGAGCCTGCTGCCGCCTCGCGCCGTCGGCATCGGCTTGCCCGCGCATGCCGCGGACACCGCGCCCGGCCTTCCCGAGCGAGCAGCCGGAGGAAACGGCGCGACGGGCTCGGAAGAGGGTCCGCCCGTCGTCGATCCCGCCGCCCTGGCGAGCGCCATCGCCGCGGTCGCACCGGCGTTGCCTCCCGCGCACCGAAAGTCGCTCGCGATGGTCCTGCGCGCCCTGGCCGCAGCGCTCGAGGGGTAGTGGACCCACATGGAGCGCGGAGGGCTTGGGTCTGTCAGGGGCCGTGGCTCCGGCGACTCACACGCCTGGTCGTAACGCCTCGGTCATCCCCAGCTCCCGCCAGTTGTCCAGGACTCGGTGGTCCACCGACAGCATCCGCACACCGCCGACGACGTCTCCGATCTGCAGCGCCGTGGCGAGATGCAGGGCGTCGAGCGTTCGCACCGGCTCGACCGGGAAGCGCTGCTCCGCCCGCAACCAGACCTCCTCGGTGATCTCGACGATGTCCCACGACGGCAGCTCCACGCCGAAGGCTGCGCGTGCCTGGGCCGCCTGCGCGGCGCCGAGCGTCTTCGTGACGACGGCACGTAACAGCACGCGGCGGACCTCGGCCAGCGTCAGGCGCGAGGTCACGACCCGCTCCGCGCCTCCAAGGCACGACCGGATCGCCCCGTCCTTCGAGCCGCCCAGCAGCCACCGCAAGACGGCGCTCGTCTCGGCGTAGACGATCACCCCTCGTCGTCCTCGGCTCGTGCCTCGGCGAGGAGCCGATCGATCGTCCTGTTCGGCACCTTCAGCCCCGTGGGAGGCGGCGCCTCCGGGCGAGCACGGACGCCCAGGCGGAGCACCCCTCTGTCGGCGAGGACCGAAAGCGCCCGCTCGGCCGGGGACTGGTCGGGACGCTGGGGGACGGTCGGGCGCCGCACTTCGGCCACGACACGGCCCCGATCCGTCACGAGAACGAGCTCGCCCCGACCGACCTCCTCGAGGTAGCGAGAGAGATGCGCCTTCAGCTCTCGAATGCCGACAGACTTCACAGGAGGAATGTAGTCCCGTGACACCACATCATCAACCCCATATGGCGCAGGAACCCTCGGTGGCCTTCAGGACGTCCCGGATGAGGCCAATCCGGTCGTCGACGGACGCGGCCCCATCCCCAGCTTTCGGCCCCTGCCCGGGCTCCTGCAGGTCGTCTTGAACGCGGTCGCTGCCGGTGGGTCACGACCACGGTCCAGGCGCCCGGCGCCACGCCGTCGCCCGACCTCGTCGAGCGCGACTTCACGGCCACCGCGCCGAACCAGCTCTGGGTCGCGGACATCACGTACGTGCCCACGTGGGCGGGGTTCCTGTTCCTGGCAGTCGTCCTGGACGCGTGGAGCCGCCGCATCGTGGGCTGGGCGATGGCGACGCACCTGCGCACCGAGCTGGTGCTTTCCGCGCTGGAAATGGCCCCCACGCAGCGGCGGCCGAGTGGCGTCGTCCACCACTCCGATCACGGCTGCCAGTACACGTCCTTCGCCTTCGGCCGCCGGTGCCGCGAGGCCGGCGTGCGGCCGTCGCTGGGGTCGGGCGGCGACGCCTACGACAACGCGATGTGCGAGAGCTTCTTCGCGACCCTGGAGTGCGAGCTCCTCGACCGGCGCACCTTCCGCACGCAGGCCGAGGCGCGCATCGCGATCTTCCAGTTCATCGAGGGCTTCTACAACCCGCGGCGGCGCCACTCCTCCCTCGACTACCTGTCGCCCATCGAGTTCGAGCGCCGGCACGCAGCGGGGCTGCCGGCGCACGCGCACGAGGCACTGTCGGCATGAGAGCCGCCCGGCCACTCGGACGCTCGCCATCCACGACCGCTGCCTCAGCGCAGGCGCTGCCGATCGTCGATGCGAACGCGGGCTCGAGCGGTATGGCGCTCTTCGGCGCCTCTGCGTTCGGAGACGACGCCTACCTCGCGGGCCTCGTCGCGTCGCTCGACCTCGCGGCGTTCCCCGTCGACGACAAGGGCGGAAGGCGCTACGCGGCGTCGAACCAGGTGGGCGACGCCGCGCTCCTGTACG
>JACPQR010000074.1 GCA_016190375.1 Deltaproteobacteria bacterium | reverse complement strand
TACGTTTCCCCTCCCCTCCCCTCCCCGCCCCCCCTCCATGCCGCTCGCTGTGTCGGGATGCGGCCTGCCGGGACTGATCTCGCACCTCGAGCGAGGCGAGCCGGCCATCGGCGATCCGAGCTGTCGATAGCTCAAGCGCGGTCGAGGTAGCTCTCGGGCACGAAGACGTTGCGCACGCGGAACGCCGGGGGGCTCTCCAGCATCAACCGCAGCCGCAGCGCGAAGCCCCGAGCCGGAAACGCGAAGAACGGCTCGTGGCTGTGGATGTGGCGCGTCCACTCGGGCGCTTCGATCGCCGCCTCTCGGCAGAGCGCGCTCGCCACCGCGGCCACGAGGCCTTCGAGCGAGCCGCAGTTCTCGGGACCCACCTCGACCATCGCGGCGCGCTCCGCGGGCGAGGCGCGCCGGAAGTCATCGAGGAACTCGTTGACCTCGATCTGGTAGTGGACGCCCGTCTCGCGGCAGCGCCGCGCCAGCTCCCGTGCCGTCATCGAGCATCTCCTCCAAAGTGCGACTGATGCGAGTCTAGCATCGGCCGTGGGCTCAGGGCGTCAGGCTGACGCCGATGGCGCGCGCGAGCTCGCGCGCGAGGAAGGCGTAGCCCTCGTCGGTCATGTGGACGAGATCGGGTCCGACGAGCGGGGGCGTTGCGGCGGCCCAGCGCGCGGTCGCGCCCGGGCCGCCCTGGGCGGCGGTCGAGTCGAAGTAGGCGCAGCCGGCGGCGCGGGCGACGCGGCTCTGGATCTCGATCACGGTGCGGCTGCGGCGGGGGGACGCGGAAGGGAGGTCGGTCGGTCCGACGAGCAGGCACGATGCGTCGGGCTGGAGGCGGCGAAGCCGGGCGACGACCTCGGTGAGGTCGGACTCCAGCTCGCGTGCCGGTGGTCGTCCCGAGGCCACCTCGTTCGTGCCGTACGCGAGGACCACGAGGTCGTGCGCCCGCCGGCGCAGATGGGCCCGGAGCAGATCCTCTCGCCACAGGACGAGGGAGCTCGCGCGTGCGCCGTCGAGGCCGAGCGCGTCGACGATCACGCCCGGGCCTGTGCGGTCGAGCGCGAGGCCGAAGATGCGGACGGGGCCGTCGCCTCGAGCGCCCAGTACGATCGAGTGCGGGCCCGGCGCGATCGGAACGCCGGCGAACAGCGGCGCCTCGGCCGCCGCCGAGGTGACGATCGAGCGCACGGGCTGCCGATCGATCCGCACCTCGAGCGTGCCGCCTCCTGGACGCGCGAGCGCCCAGACCTCGAGCGCGTCGATCGCCCCGGTGACGATCCTGGCGGCGCTGCGCCTGTCCACGGGCTCGACGGCGGCGCCGCCAAGCCCGTACGCGCCAGGCGCTGGCCGGCGCGGATCGACTCGCAGCCGGCGCCAGGGGCCTCGCGCGTCGAGCGCGACCCTCCGGTGAGCGTAGAACGTGGTCGGGGCGACGGGGATCACGAAGCCCGGGCCCGCGTCGCCGCATCGCCGCTGCAGGATGTCGCGAAGCGCTCCGCCGAGGCCGTCGGACGCCACGTGCGAGTCGCCGAACAGCGCGATGCGCGCCTGCCCCCGTCCGTCGCAGGCGCGCGCCAGCGCGGAGCGCCACGAGGCCAGCGGGTCCGGATCGGCGCCTGCCGTCGATTGAACGCAGACGAGGGCGAGGACGGAGATCGAGAGCCGCATCGCGTCCGAGGGTGTCACGAAGCTGGGTCGAGGGAAGCAAGTGTTCTGTTGCATCTTCGGCGCCGAGACGGCCAGGATCGCATCGTGGTCACGACGCGAATCGGGTTTTTCGCTACCGCTCTTGCAGCTCTCGGGTGTGGGTCGGACGGCGGCGACAGATATGTCGGGACCGGGACGGCGACCGTCATTCCGCGCGACACGGGGCTCGAGCAGCAGACCCGGACGAACGGGGACGAGGAGGTGCGCGCCCTGCGCACGTCCGACGGCGGGATCGTCCTGAGCTTCGACGGCTGCGAGCTGACGACGGGCCCGCTCCGGGACGGCCAGGCCTCGCTGCCTCGGGGCGCGAGCTGCGAGGGCAGGACCGCCCGCGGCTCGGCCCGCTTCACCGTGACCCGAGGCAACGTCGCGCTCTGGCCTGGCGGCGACCGGCTGTCGTTGATGCTCGAGGGCGAAGGGGAGAGCACCGCCTCCGGGAACCGCGAGCTCGTGCGCTATCTGTACTCGTTCTCGGGCAGGCGTCGCGAGTAGGAAACGCCCGACGCACGCGGAAGAATTCCCGTTCCTGCGGCGTCTCCCGGGCGACGAAACCGACATGAACGCGGCACGACTTCTGGTGGTCCTGGGTTGCATCCTGAGCGTGGGCTTCGCGCGTGCGGATCCGGCGGCGCCCCTCGTCGAGCGCGTGGCCGCGCCGTTCCCGCCTCCCGTCGCCGTCGGTGACGGGAAGGTGACGGTCGTCCGGATCGATCCGAGAGAGCACCCTCTTCGCCTGCTCACGGCCCTCACGCACGGCGGGGCGCGGACGGCGCCCGAGTGGGCACGCGCGTTCGGGCTGCGCGGCGTCGCCAACGCGGGGATGTTCCTCGTGGGCGGCCGCAGCGTGGGCCTCATGGTCTCCGCGTCGGGCATCAACCAGCCACGCGTCAGCCCCCGCTACGGCGCCTTCCTGGCGTTCGATCCGGCGGAGGCGTCGGATCCTCCCGTCGCGATGTTCGGGCGGGGCTGCGCGGGCTTCGACCTCTCGGCGATCCGGGCGCGATACCGGGCGGTCGTCCAGAGCATTGCTCTACTGGACTGCGCCGGCCGGCCCATCCCGACCGGCGGGCGCCGCGCGTACTCGGCGTCGGCGATCGGCCTCGACCGGGCCGGGCGGGTCGCGTTCGTGCACGTGCGGACGCCCTTCACCATGGCGATGTTCCGGCGGATCCTGGCCTCTTCGGCCGTCGGGCTCGTGTCCGCCATGTACCTCGAAGGCGGGCCCGAGGCGTCCCTCTGGGTGCGCGGCGAGCGCGAGACGGTGGCGGAGATGGGCAGCTTCGAGAGCGGTTTCTTCGAGAGCGACGAGAACCGCCGCTTCTGGGAGATCCCGAACGTGATCGGCTTCTGACCGCCTGGCCCTTCTGATATCGTTCCGGGGCGCGTGGAACCGCTCGCTCTGCTCGGGATGACGGAGCTCTTCTCGGGGCTGCCGCCGGCGCATCAGAATCAGCTCGCCCAGCGCCTGCAGCGGATCGAGGCCGCCGCCGGCGCGGTCATCGTCAAGCAGGGCGACCCGGGCGACGCGCTCTACCTGATCGAGTCGGGGCGCGTCGCCGTCCTCGTGCGCGACGAGAACTTCGGCCTCGACCTCGAGGTCGCGCGGCTGGGAGCGGGGGAGTGCTTCGGCGAGATGGCCCTCTTGACCGGCGAGCCGAGGACGGCGACCTGCAGCGCGATCGATCCGACCGTCGTCCATGCGCTCAGGGCGAGCGTCTTTCAGGCCGTCATCGGCCAGGCGCCGGCCGTCGCCGCGTCGCTCTGCGCGGTGCTCGCGCGGCGCCTCTCCCAGCAGAGCCGCGAGGGCGGACTGTCCTTCGTGAACCTCTCGCATTGCCGGCTGGACCCGGCCGTCTACGGCCTCGTCCCCGAGACCGTTCTGCGAAAGCACCGGCTCTTGCCGCTGACCGTCGTCGACGGCGTGCTGACGGTCGCGGCCGTGGACCCGACCGACTCGGTCGGTATCGACGAGCTGCGACGCTTCGTCAGGGGTCTCAGGGTCAAGCCCGTCGCGGTGTCGGCGACCGACTACGAGCGGGCCGTGCGCACGCTCGGTCCCGCGAGGACCTCCATCGCGCCGGCGGCGGCGCCACAGCCGAGGATCGGGAAGATCGAGCTGGTCGCCGACGAGGAGCGCCCGGGCCAGGCGGCCGTCCCCGGGCCCGAGATCGTCGAGCTCGTGACGCGCCTTCTGTCCGAGGGCATCGCGCTCGGAGCGAGCGACATCCACATCGAGCCCGAGCGGGAGGAGGTCGCGGTCCGCTTCCGGGTCCACGGCACCCTGCAGAAGCGCGCGGGCACGATCCCGCGCTCGTTCCACCGCGGGCTCGTGGCGCGGATCAAGGTGCTGGGCCGGATGGACATCTCCGAGCAGAGGATCGCCCAGGACGGACGGATCTCGCTCGCCGTCGACGGGCGGAACGTCGATCTCCGCGTCTCCTCCATCCCGACGAAGTTCGGCGAGAAGGTGGTCATGCGGGTCCTGGACGCGGCCGCGGGGATCCTCGACCTCGCGCAGATCATCCTGCCCGACCAGCTCCGCCAGATCGTGCGGCAGATGTTCTACCGGCCGAACGGCGTCGTGCTCGTGACAGGGCCCACCGGGTCGGGGAAGTCGACGACGCTGTACAGCGCGCTGACCAGCCGGCTGAGCCCGCAGATCCACGCCGTCACGGTCGAGGACCCGATCGAGTACCACCTGCCCGGCGTGACCCAGATCCAGGTGCGCGAGTCGGCCGGGATGACCTTCTCGTCGATCCTGCGCGCCGTCTTCCGGCAGGACTCCGACGTCGTGATGGTCGGCGAGACGCGTGACGCGGAGACCGCGCGCCTCTGCTTCGAGGCGGGTATCACCGGGCACCTGGTCCTCACGAGCCTGCACACGAACGACACGGTGTCCGCGGTGCTGCGGCTCTTCGAGATGGGGATCCAGCCGTTCCTCCTGGGTAACGCCCTCGTCGGCGTCCTGCACCAGCGGCTCGTCAGGAGGACGTGCCCGAGCTGCGCGGCGCCGTTCGAGTACCACCCGCAGGTGATCGAGACGCTCAGGGTCGCGGGCGCGCTTCCCTCGGGCGGCGCGGCGTGTCTCGTCCGCGGTCAGGGATGCGCGGCTTGCGACAAGACCGGGTTCAGGGGGCGAATCGCGGCGTTCGAGGTGCTCGTGGTCTCGGACGCGGTGCGACAGCTCGTCTGCGAGCGCGCGCCCGTCACCGAGATCCGCGCGGCCGCGGCGAAGGGGTCGTTCGTGTCGCTCGCCTCGTACTCTTCGTTCCTCTTGCAGAAGGGGCTGACGGTCCCGCCCGAGGTGATCGTCGTGCTTCCGTCCGGGAGCTCGGGCGGGACGGGGATCGCATGAGCTACGAGATCGAGTTCGAGGTTCGCCAGAGCGACGCGGGCGCCGAGCTCGTGCCGTGCGGCAAGCTCGCCGAGACCATCCGGGCACACCTTGCGGCCGAGCGGATGAAGGAGGCGGTCGCGCTCCTGGTCACCTCGCCGCCGCAGATCGGCGATCAGCTCATCGCCGAGTGCTCGAAGGCGAGCCGGACGCTGCGCGAGCGGCTCGCGGACGCCTTCTTCCAGGCGCGGGACTACGAGCGCGCCGCGCGCTCGGCCGACGCGCTCGGCGACCCCGCGCGGGCCGCGTCCTACCTCGAGGCCAGCTACGAGCTCGGCAAGGCGGCCGCGCTCTGGGTGCAGGCCGGCGACCTGGTCAGGGCGGCTGCGCTGTACGAGAAGAACCTCGACTTCCTCGAGGCGGCGGACCTGTACGTCAAGGTCAAGGAGTTCCTGCGAGCGGCGGAGTGCTACGAGCGCGGGGGCGCCTTCTACCAGGCGGGCGTCCTCTACCTCCGGACGGGGCGCCACGAGCGCGCGATCGAGCTCTTGCAGCGGGTCGATCGCCTGCAGGACTACTACGCGGAGGCGAACCGGCTCCTCGGCAGCTACTTCGAGCGGACCGGCAACGAGGAGCTCGCCATCGCGCGCTACGTCGAGGTCGTCAGGAGCCGCGCGCTCGATGCGGCGACGCTCGAGGTCCACGTGCGGCTCGCAGAGCTCTACGCGGCGCGCGGCTACCAGAAACAGGCCGAGGCGCTCCTGCGCGGCGTGCTCAGGGCGGATCCCTCGCACGCGATCGCCTCGAAGGCGCTGCATGGCCTTCCGGCGCCCGAGGGCCCGCGGCCCGAGATCGTCGTGCCGGCCCCCGCCGCGCCCACCGAGATCGTCGTCCCAGCCACCACGGTGCCCGCCGTCGAGGTCGGGGCTGCGCCGCTCGACCTGCCCGCCGAGCCGTCCGAGACCGTCGTGCGCGCCGAGCCGGCCCTCGAGGCGATCTGGTCCTTGCCGCTCTTCGCTGGCCTCGCGGCCGACGAGCTCCGCGCGCTGGCGGCGCTCGCGGACAAGGTCCACGTGGCCGCGGGCGGGACGCTGATCGAGCAGGACCGGCCCGGAGAGGCGCTCTACGTCGTCCTCGAGGGCAAGGTCGGGATCACGAGGAGCGAGGGCGGGCAGACCATCGAGCTCGGCGTCCTCGGACGTGGCTCCGCGGTCGGCGAGATGTCGCTGGTCGACGAGGGTCCGACGAGCGCGCAGGTGAGCGCGCTCACCGAGGTCACCGCGCTCAGGTTCCCGATGGAGCGCCTGCGCCAGCGCCTCGCCGCGTGCGAGCGAACCGAGCTCAGGGTCCTCAGGGTGCTCGCGCGAAGCCTCTCGGGTCGCCTGCGCGCCTCGAACGAGCGCTTCTCGCGTCCGGCAGAGCGCGGGTAGGGTGTTTCTCAGCCCCGGCCGAACAGAGCTGCGATCAGCCAGAGCACCAGTCCGGGAAGCAGGAGAACGGCCGCGACGATGCCTGGGATCTTCAGGTACAGGCGTCGCTCTCGCGCAGGGCGTGAGAGAGCGTAGAGCGCGACCGCGAGGTAGAGCGCGAAGAGCCCGGCGCTGACCAGGGCCGAATACGGGTATCCGATGCGGCTCTCGAGATGGGGGCTCACGCCGGCGACGAGAAGGACCGCCAGCGCCACACCGATCGCGATGCCCATCGTCGTCTTGAGCCAGAGCAGGCCCAGGTGCCCGAGAGCGGAGCGTTCCGGTGCGGCCCCGGCGGTTCCGGCGGCGCGCGAGCGCCGGCGCGCCGCGGCAACGGCGACCACGATGCCTCCGACGACGCCGCCCGGGACCAGGGCGATGATGAGCGCGAAGAGGAAGGCAGCACCGAACGCCTCCGCCTCGATCAGCTTGCCACCCATCGGTCCGGGGAAACACGCGGTCGCGAGCAGGGCTGGGGCAAGCGCCGCGACCGCCGACCAGGTCCGGCCGACCGAGGGGCGGCCCAACCGTGATTCCAGCTTGGAGGAGGTAGCCCAGCGTTCGTCGTGCATCCGCTACTGATATCACGCGCCCGGGACGCCGGCGCGTAGCCGCCGTCGCGCCGAACCTTCGTGCAGACGAGATTCGTCCGAGCGTTCCGCGCGGCGCGCTGTAGGGCGGGAATCGAGCTTCGGGAGACCGTGTGGACGGCGCGAGTCGAGAGGCTCTCGAAGCCGCGATCGTGCTCGCCGATCTGGGCCCACGTCGCCTGGCGCGCCTGGAGCTTGCCTCTCGAACCCCTGCCCGGAGTGTCAAGACCCGGCGGCGCGACGGCTTCCTCTGCCACGGCGGGCCCGGAACGCCTCGATCCGGATGCCGTCGTGCTTGCCGTCTCGCCGGCGCACCGACTCTGCGAACCGGTCCGCCACGGGCCGGGCGATCTCGAAGAGGGTCTCGCCTTCGAGGATCTGGATCTCGCCGATGTCGCTCCGGTGGATCTCCCCCCGCCGGCACAGGAAGGGAACGAGCCACCGCGGGTCGGCGTTGCCGGCGCGGCCGAGGTTCATCCGGAACCAGGCGGTATCGCCGGTGCGCGGCGGACGAGGACCGAGGTGTGGGGCCGCAGGCGCACCCCGGCGGGGGGGCGGCGGGAGCTCGGTCAGCTCCTCGGGAGCCGGCAAGAGACCACGCCGGAGGCGGACCAGCGCGGCGGCCAACTCCTCAGGGCGCCGCTCGGCGAGCAGTCGCTGGCCGGCGGCCAGGTCCTCCTCGGCGGGATCGTCCGTGAGGGCGATGATCTCTCGGACCAGCCGCTCCTGATCGCGGGCGCGGATCTGGTCGACAGTTGGCGGAGGCGACCACACGGCGCGGATGCCGGCCGAGGAGAAGAGCCGCTCGGTACGGCGGCGCTCGCCCGCGGGCACGAGGAGCAGGCTCACTCCCTTGCGTCCTGCTCGTCCCGTCCGACCGCTCCGGTGCAAGAGGCCGTTACGGTCGCGAGGAAGGTCGGCGTGCATGACCAGCCCCAGGTCGGGCAGGTCCAGGCCGCGAGCCGCGACGTCCGTGGCGACGCAGACGCGCGCGCGCCCGTCCCGGAGCGCCTGCAGCGCCCGGGCTCGCTCTGGCTGGCTCAGCTCCCCCGACAGCGCCACCACCGCGAAGCCGCGCTCGAGGAGGTTGCCGTGGAGCCTCTTCACGCCCTCCCTGGTCGAGCAGAAGACGAGCGCGCCGCGGACATCGAGGTAACGCAGGACGTTCACCACCGCCCGGTCCCGCTCGCTTGCAACGATGGGAGTGGCCCGGTACTCGATGTCTCCGTGGGGCTCGTCCGCCGCAGAAGTCGCGATCCTCAGGGCGTCCTTCTGGTAGCGACGAGCGAGCACGGTGATCGCCTTGGGGATGGTGGCCGAGAACATCAGGGTTCGACGGCCGGCCGGGGCTCCCCCCAGGATCTTCTCGATCTCGTCGCGAAACCCGAGATCCAGCATCTCGTCGGCCTCGTCGAGCACGAGGATCTGCAGACCCGAGATCACGAGCCGACCGCGCTCGAGGTGATCGCACAGCCGGCCCGGTGTGCCGACCACGATGTGAGCGCCTTGCGCAAGAGCGCGCTGCTCCCGGCGGATGTCCATCCCGCCCACGCACGACACTATCCGAGCTTCGGTGTAGATGAACAGCCAGCTCAGCTCGTCCCGAACCTGGAGCGCCAGCTCTCGGGTCGGCGCCGTCACCAGCGCCAGGGGCTCGCGAGCGCGCGTGAAGCGCGGCTCGTCTCCGAGCACGGTCGCGGCAATGGCCAGCCCGAAGGCGACGGTCTTGCCGGAGCCGGTGATGGCGGAGACCAGAAGGTCTCGGCTCGCCGCCTCCGGTCCGAGGACGGCCGCCTGGACCGGGGTGGGCTGGTCGTAGCCGCGGTCGGCCAGGGCCCGGTAGAGACCCGGGTGGGCTGACCTCGCCAGAAGGTCTCTGCGAGCCTCGGCCATCTGCCCCGTCTCCTTCGCTGTCGCGCCGGCCTGGCCCATGGCTTTCCCGCTACCCCCATTGCGCCCCGCGATCAAGCTCCGGCGCGAAGAGTCCACGGGAGCAAGTCGGTTGCAGTCTTCCATCCCGAGAGGATGGCCAAAGGGACATGAGAAGATGCGGGAGCGGACAAGCAGGGCGAGCGCGGCCGTCTCGAGGGCCCGCCCGGCATGACGGTCCCCGGATGGCATCCCCTTGGTGACGTGCGCCCCCGTCGTCTGCGGTCTGGACGGCGACCCGGAATGAGGTCGATGATTACGGCGAGACTCGTGAGTCGGCAGTGCCTCACCGTTGCGTGCTTCGCTCTGGTGGCGGGATGTTCCCTGGACACGGATCCCCTGCCCGGTCGCCCGATCGACGCCGGCGGGCCCGATGGAGATGCCGATTCGGACGTCGACTCGGACTCGGATGGCGATGGCGTCGGCGATGGCGACGGCGAGGGCGTTGGCGACGGCGACGCGGACGGCGACGGCGACGGCGACGGCGATGGCGACGGCGACGCGGACGGCGATGGCGACGGCGACGGGGACGGCGACGCGGACGGCGACGGCGATGGCGACGGCGATGGCGATGGCGACGCGGACGGCGACGGCGATGGAGATGGCGACGCGGATGTGTGCGTCGAGAACGAGACCCGGGCCTGCGGCTCGGCGGTGGGCGAGTGCGAGCCCGGGATCGAGACGTGCGTGGATGGGCAGTGGTCCGCGTGTGAGGGCGGGAGGACGCCGGTAGCCGAGGCGTGCGACGGGCGGGACGACGATTGCGACGGCCAGTCCGACTTCGACGATCCCGACGCCTCGACGGGGACGTGCGGCGACGGCCGGTGCAGGGACCGCGACGGCCAACTGGTCTGCATTCGCGACGGCTGCTGGGATTGCGGCGGCGACGACGAGGAGTGCGTCGACTGCGGCTTCTTCTGCTGGATCTGCGTCCGGTATCTCTGACAGATCGCGCGGTATGGTCTGGAAGGCGTGCGATTACAGTATGTTGCAGATCGGGTGCGTGTCCCCCTCGGAGACCTCTGACAGATCGCGCGGTATGGTCTGGAAGGCGTGCGATTACAGCATGTTGCAGATCGGGTGCGTGTCCCCCCCCTCAGAGGCCGTGGCGGCGCAGCTTGTTGATCAGGGTCGTTCGGGCGATTCCGAGCGAGCGGGCGGCGCGGGACTGGTTGCCGCCGCAGGCCTCGAGGGCGGCGACGAGGCGGCGGCGCTCGAGCGACTCCATGACCTCGCGGTGGCCGGCGTCTTCGCCGACCGGAGCGGCGTGTCGAAGGAGCGCCTCCTCGGACGGCGGCGCGTCCGCGAGGGCGAGATCGGCAGCCTGGATCTCGGTCGCTTCGCAGAGGATCGCGGCACGCTCGAGGACGTTCTCGAGCTCCCTGACGTTTCCCGGCCAGCCGTAGGCCTCGAGGCGCCGGAGCGCCTCCGCCGACAGCGTCCGCGGCGGCTTGTGGTTGCGGCGGCAGATGCGCGGCAGCACGAACTCGACGAGATCGCGGATGTCCCCCTTGCGCTCCCGCAGCGGAGGCACGGCGATCTCGACGACGCGCAGCCGGTAGTACAGGTCCTTGCGGAAGCCGCCGGCCTGCGCCATCTCGGACAGGTCCCGGTTCGTCGCGGCGAGGATCCGCACGTCCACGGACACGGGCCGCGACCCGCCGACGCGCTGGAAGCTGTGGTCCTGCAGCGCCCGCAGGAGCTTGGGCTGAAGCGCGAGCGGCAGCTCTCCGATCTCGTCCTGGAAGAGCGTCCCGCCGTCGGCGAGCTCGAACAGGCCACGCCGGGCGCGCACGGCGCCCGTGAAGGCTCCGCGCTCGTGGCCGAACAGCTCGCTCTCGAAGACCCCCTGCGGGATCGCGCCGCAGTCGACGTGGATGAACGCCCGCTCCGCGCGATCCGAGGCCCCGTGGATCGCGCGCGCGACCAGGCCCTTGCCGGTGCCGCTCTCGCCGACGAGGAGCACCGAGGCCGCGGAGCCGGCGACCCGCTCCATCTGCCGGACCAGCTCGCGGACCGGTCGCGAGCTCCCGACGATGCGGTCCTCGGTCCCGCGAGCGTCCTCGAGCCGTCCGCGAAGGTAGCGGTTCTCGTCCTCCAGCTTGTCGCGCAGGAGCGCGATCTCGCGGTTCTGCCCCTCGAGCGAGGAGCTCATCTCGCGGATCGTGGAGAAGGCCCGCGCGTTCTCGATCGCGACGGCGAGCTGCCCGGCCAGCGCGACGAGCAGATCGCGGTCCTCGCTCGAGTAGAGGTCCCCGCCCTTGCGGTCGCCCAGGACCAGGACTCCCTCCACCTTCGCGGCCCGCTGGATCGGGATGGCGACTCCGCCCGCCGCGGCGAGGACCTCGTCCAGGCTGGCCTCTTCGGGGAACTCACGGCCGACGCTCTGGGCCAGCACGACTGACGCGCCGTCCGGGGCCGCGAGGTACAGCGCGCCCGACGAGGCGCGCAGGGCCGTCACCGTCCTGTTCACCGCCTCCGTGGCGAGCTCCCGGGGCTCGCGGACCGTGGTCACGGCCTCCGCGAGCTCGCGCAAGGCGTGGACGTAATGGACGCGGTCCCTGAAGAACCGCCGGTCGAGCCAGGCCCTCACGCGGGTGCGCATCGGGCCGAACGCGGCGAGCGCTGCGACCGCGGCCACGAGATGGGACGGCAAGCTGGCCTCGCCGAGCACCCTGCCGGCGACCATGCCCACGGCGAGGACCACCGCGAGGTAGACGGCCGCGGCCGCGCCCGAGGCGATGGCGTACGTCATCGAGCGATGGATGACCGCATCGACGTCGGCCAGGCGGACGCGCAGCACCGCGAGGCTCACGGCGACGAACCACAGCACGGCGATCGACCCGACCAGCGGGCGGTAGCCGAGCAAGAGGAACCGGTCGAAGTCCACGATGGCGACCGGCACCGCGACGAAGAACGGCAAGACACAGAGCGAGAAGCCGAACAGGAGCCACTTGAGCTGGCCGCGCTCCTCGCCGCTCACGTGGCGAAGGTTCCTGAACTGCGCGAAGAGCCCGATGGCCATCACCAGCACGGCGAGCGAGAGCTGCGCGGCGACGAGGCGGACCGTCCAGCGCAGGGCTCGATCGGTGGGGATGCCCGCTCGAAGATCGGCGACGGCCCAGGCGATCGAGACGACCGTCCCGACGAGGAGCACGAAGGTCGGCGCGTAGGCGACGACGCGGAAGAGCCGGACCGACTGACGCGGCGGCGAGGGAAACGTGAGAGAGAAGTCCATCGCCAGGGGCGGCGCGAGGAACAGCGCCGCCAGGCAAGCGGCCGCGAGGAGCGGGTGGACCAGGAGGCTGTTCCACGACAGGGCTCCCGCGTACACGACGGCGTAGACGGCGCAGGTCCTGAAGAAGCGGATGGCGGCGGGATCGCCGGGCCGGCCTGCTCGGGCGACGAGGCCCAGGGCGAGGAGCATCGCCGCGAGCGCGCAGGCGACGAGCGCCCCGAACGGTGCGGGCGAGTGCCCCAGCCTGAGGGCGACCGTCACCCGCCTTTCGACTCCCTTGCGGTGGAGCCCGAGCTCGACGACCTCGCCGGGGCGGCGGCGCAGCAGGCGGTCGACGTAGTCGAGGGTGGAGACGAGCGGGCGGCCGTCGACGGCCACGACGAGGTCGCCTCGGCGGACCCCCGCCCGATCGGCCAGACCTCCTTCGGTCACCTCGATGACGCGGCGTTCGGTGAAAGCGAGGAAGCCCTTTTCGGGCGAGCGCCAGGTGACGACGACCACGGCAACCGCGTAGGCCAGAGCCAGGACGCTCCAGAGGGTGGGGAGCGCCAGCCTGGCGAGGCGGTCGCGCGGGGTGTCCATCGGTGGACAGCTCGGGCCGATCTTACGACGCAAACCTCCGGAAGCTCTAGATGACGCGGTGGCGCGCGACTTGCTGTCGCACATGTGGGCCGTGCAGGTCCATGGCTCGAGGAAACGCGGAAGGGCGGAGGAGGATCGGAGCGATGAAGGGGTGGAGGATGGCGCTGGCGGTGCTCTGGCTCGTGGGCTGCGCGGCGCAGGTGGTCGAGGATGAAGAGGCCGAGCCGGGGACGGACACCGATGACCCTGTCGATCGAGAGGAGCCCGACGAGCGCGATCCCATCGATCCGCCTCCCGTCGACCCCGCCGAGCCCGAGACGTGCTCGGCCATCGAGGTCGAGGCGTCTCCGGCCGTCGTGCCGGCGGACATCGTCTGGGTGATAGACAACTCGGGCTCGATGGACGTGGAGGAGGAGCGGGTGCAGACCAACATCAACTCCTTCGCCGCGGACATCGCCGCGAGCGGCATCGACTACCACGTGGTCATGATCACGGATGCCAGCCATGTTCGGGTTCCCGCTCCCCTCGGAGGCAGCGACCGCCTGCGGGTCGTCGACCGGGACGTCGACTCGCACGATGCGCTCGAGCTCGTCGTCCAGACGTACTCGCAGTGGCAGGACTACCTGCGGCCCGGGGCGGTGAAGCACTTCGTCGTCGTCTCCGACGACGAGAGCGACTGGTCGCAGGACGACTTCGAGTCGGCGCTGGCGGCCCAGGGCGATCCGGGGTTCCCGGACGGGTTCGTCTTCCATGCGATCGTCGCGGAGGCGCCGCCCTGGGACTGGGGATCGTCCTGCTTCATGCTCGCGGCGGCCATCGGCAGGACGTACCTCGACCTGCAGGAAGACCACGGCGGCGTCTTCTACTCGCTCTGCCAGTCGGACTGGGAGCCGGTCTTCGACGCGCTCTCCACGTCGGTCGCGGCCAACGCTTCCCTGCCCTGCCGCTTCGACATCCCCGAGCCCGCGGGAGGCGACGAGATCGACTACTCGGCCGTGAACTTCGTGTACACGCCGGAAGGCGGGGGCTCCGTCACGATCCCGTACGTGGCCGGCGAAGGCGGATGCGGGGGCGGGGAGGGCTGGTTCTACGACGACCCCGCGGCGCCCGCGCAGATCGTGGCATGTCCCACGAGCTGCGCCGCGTTCGAAGACGGCGAGGGACAGGTCGACGTGGCGTTCGGCTGCGCGACGCTGCTCGAGTGAGCGCCCGAGTCACCGCAAGGACATCCGCAGGCCGCACCCGACCATCGAGGCGTACGAGAGGTACGTCCCGTAGGCCTGGACCGACCTCGGCACCGAGTGGGCCTCGATCGTGCCTTCCGCGTACACCACCACACCCGGGTGGAAACGGATCAGGAACGAGAGGCCGCCGCGCCCGCCACGGCCCGCGATGTCGTTGATCGTGGTCTCGAGGTAGGCGAACCGGAACGCCAGCGCGATGGGCGCCTCCGACGAGGTCTCTATCCTGAACCCCGCCGACCAGGCCAGGTAAGGGGAGCGATACTTCACGGGAAAGCTGACGCTTCCCTCGAGGGTCAAGATCCCGTAGCCCAGCCCCACGCCGGTCCTGGCGACGTGAAGGCTGTCGATCCGCGGAATCGTGCAGCCCCCCTCGCACTGGGGCACCGGGACGGGGAGGTCGAAGTAGCGAAGGCTCCCCCGCAGGTACGCGGCATCGACATCGAGGTGCCAGCGGGTCGCCCTGGCGCCGGCCGGCGCCGAGGCGCAGAGGACCGCCGCGAACGCGAGCGCACCCCAGCACGCACCTCGACCCATGCCCATCTCAACGGCCGGGGCGAGGCGCTTCTATAGG
The DNA here is from genome assembly GCA_016190375.1 of Deltaproteobacteria bacterium. GTDB lineage: Bacteria > Myxococcota_A > Polyangia > JACPQR01 > JACPQR01 > JACPQR01. The sequence goes on along the minus strand of JACPQR010000074.1, from coordinate 2,945 downwards.
GGGAGCCTACCCGCGGCCGCGCAGGTCGACCGCGACCGTTCGGGTGAGCTGGGCCGATGGAGTCAGCGGGCCGGGGCGGGGGGCGCGGGACTTGCCGGTGAGGCCCTCGCCTTTTTCCGTCCACCACGAGCGCGCCAGCTCGACCGTCCAGTCGTGTGCGCAGGCCGTGGAGCCCAGCGCGGACTCGAGTGCCCTCGCGTCGCGAGGACGAAGGGAGGGGTCCTTCTCGAGACAGGACAGGATCGCGGCCTCCACGTCCCCGGGGATCGGGCGGTCGGCGCGCTCGGACGGGGGCCTTGGTCGGGTGTGCAGGTGATGCCCGCAGATCTCCACCACCGAGCCGCCCTCGAACACGTGCTTGCCCGTGAGCAGGAAGTAGCCCACCGCTCCGACGGCGTACAGATCGCTCCTGGCGTCGACGTCGGAGGACGAGATGATCGCCTCGGGCGCCAGGTAGAGGGGCGTCCCCGTGATCGTGTTGGTGTTCGTCAGGAGCAGGTTCTGGCTCTCGCCGCCGCCGACGTGCTTGACGAGCCCGAAGTCGACGACCTTGACCACGTCGGGCATCCCGCCGCGAAGGCACAGGATGATGTTGGCCGGCTTGATGTCACGATGGATGAGCCCGATCTCGTGCGCTTCGGCGAGCGCACCGCAGACCTGGCGAAGGACATGAACGACCCGGGCGGCCGGCTGCGGGCCGTCGGCCTCGACGAGCCGCTCGAGGTCGACGCCGTCGAGGAGCTCCATCGCGTAGTAGAAGACGCCGTCGGGCGTGCGGCCGTAGTCGTAGATCGACACGGTGTTCGGATGGGTGAGGCGCGCCGTGAGCTGCACCTCGCGCTCGAAGCGCAGGAGGTTCGACTCGCCCGCGCGCTCGGGCGGCAGGAGCTTGATCGCCGTCGGCCGCCGGAGCATCGCGTGGCTCGCGCGGTAGACGATTCCCATCCCGCCCTCTCCGATCTTGTCCTCGAGCGAGTACTGCCCGAGCTGCATCGCCTGGCGCACGCGCTGGCGCAGCCCGTAGATCACGCGCGAGGTCACGACCGAGATGATCACGCCGAGGACGAGCCAGAGGCTGACGGTGGCCGCGAGGACGGGTGCGGGCATCGGGTAGGTGGGGCCGCCGCGCGAGTACAGGATGAAGAGGCAGGGAACGAGCGGAATCGAGGCGAGCGTGGTCACGATCAGGGTGCGTCTGGGCGAGCTCGGGACGAGTATCGCCCGCGCCATGAGCGTGAACGTGGTCGCCAGGACGAGCGGCCCGGCTTGAGCGTCGGGGATGGGATCGAACGGGAGCTTCCCAAGCGACATCATCGCGTACGCGGCACAGACCACGAAGGCGCAACCCGCCTCCATGAGCTGGAGAGACTCGACCTTGCGCTTGCCGGTACGAGTCGCGAGCCAGACGCAGAGGAGGATCGCGATCGCCGCGAGGTGGAGCTGGTTCGACACGTGCCACAGCCACTGCCTGAACGACAGATCTCCGCTCACCGACGCGATGGCGTTCAGGGCCAGGAAGAACCCGAGGGAGAGCGATCCGGAAAGCCCGGCGAAGAGGCTGATCCGGCGCTGCAGGAAGTCACGGCCCTCTTCCGAGTCCATCGGTGCGCTCGCCAGCGACGAAGGAGATGTCGTGGGCGGCACGCTCATGAGCCGCTAGTCTACCGGCACGTAGCTGATAGTGTCCTCCTCCGCGGTCGCGACTGCGATCCCGACGACCGCGCCCGTCACCGCGACCGCGCCCACGGCGGTCCAGAACCACCAGCGCCCGAAGATCGAGCCGCCAGCGGGTGGCCGCCGCGGGCCGTCGTCGCCGAAGAGCGCCCCGACGAGCGCCTCGGCGTCGCGCGGGGAGCCGGAAGAACGAGCCACGCGATGTCCGCGGGGATCGAAGCGCGAGAGGACGACCCGGCGGCCTTCCACCTGCACGTCGATGCGTCCGTCGAGCCCCAGCGCGCCGACGATCAGGCCTCGCGTGTCGAGGTCGTCCAGGTCGAGGACGCCCGCGTCGCGCATTCCGGCCAGGGCGCGGCCGAGGGCCGGACCGGCCGCTCGCTCGAGCGGCACCTCGACGCGCTCGCCGGCGAGCACGATCAGAGCAAGCGGGACGTGCCCGGCGCGCCGCAGGCGAATCACGTGGTCGCCCGGAGCCAGGTCGATGCGAGCAGGAGTGCGCTGGCGACCCGGGATGCCGTCGACCTCGATGAACGCGCCCGCGGGGTTGGTCACGATCTCGGTGGGGAGCGGCGGAGCGGGGCCCGGGAACAGGGCCTGCACGTCAGGCGGGAAGCGGAGCGGGTCCGGCGGCCCAGAGCCGAGCGAGCGCGCCGCGAGCAGGGCGGCGCGGGCGTCGGCCTCGCGGCCGCTCTTGGCGAGGCAGATCCCTTCCCAGAGTCGAAGGCGCGCGAGAAGGGAGACGTCCGCCGCCTCCGCGAGCGCACGCGCGTCCCGGGCGAGGGCGGCGCGGATCACCTCGAGCGCCTCGTCCGGGCGGCCATCGCCGTAGAGCGTCTCCGCCTGCTGGATCGCCTCCGAGGCACGGCGCGCGGGCTCGGCATCGGAGGAGGCGGCCTCGAGGCGCTCCGGACCCACGATCGTCGCTCGTGCTGCGAGCGCGCTCGACAGGGATCGAGCGAGCGCAGGGTCCGCTGGTCGAACGAGGAGCAGGCGCGGGCGGTCGGCTCGTGCGGCGCTCGCGAGCGAGGAGACGACAATCACGAGAAACGCGAGGCGCATCGAGCAGGCTCTGGCTCTGGCAGGTGTACGCCGGCACTGGCGTCCTCGTCCACGGATTCCTGCTACCGGGGTGCGTTGCACGGACCCGGGTTCGGCATGGCCAACCCCAGCGGCGAGCCGGTTTGTTGATCTCCACCAGCATCGCCGGTAGGACGAAGCAACAGGCAACAGGCGACAGGCGACAGGCGACCGGGAAGCGTCGGAGCCGG
>JACPQR010000075.1 GCA_016190375.1 Deltaproteobacteria bacterium | reverse complement strand
GCGCGTAGGCGCCCGCGCCGTCCGTCAGCGTGAGCGTCTCGATCGCGAACTCCGAGGCGCCGGGCGGGATGCGCCAGGCGCGCACCTCCATGCCCGGGATGGGGGCGCCGCCCGTGTCCGTGATGACGCCGGTGATGGTCCCGACGGCGAGGGCGGGCGAGGCGAAGCCCAGGCAGGCGGCCAGGGTGGCGGCGGCGAGGAGGCGTCGACGGTGGGCTCTGCGAGCAGAGGGCATGGGAAACACGATCTTCCCAGATCACGGGCGCGACCGCTAGGGAGAGGCGAAGAGGACCCTCTACGGGTCGTTGCCCCGGATTCCCTTGAGGGGGAAGGATCTCGGGCGTCGAAAAAGTTGCGAGTCTCCGAATCCTTGGCATCCGCTCGGGTAGTAGTGGTAGCGGGGCGCGCGCCCAGCTGCCGAGCAGCGCAAGGAAGGAGACTCGCCATGCGCAAGCTACGGTGGTTGGGAAAGATCGTCCAGAAAATGACGCTAGCCTTGTCGGAGCCGGTCCAGCGCCTGGTGCGGGACTGGGTCGTGGGCAGCATCGTGGCGGGGAGCGTGGTGCTGTCGGCCATCGCACGGGCGCGACGCTCCGACAAGCGTGGCTTCGAGGCGACGCTGGAGCGACTGAGCCGCGGCCTGGGTTGGCAGAACAGCGAAGAAATCGAGCAGCTCGGGATCGACTACCTGCGCCGCGTGCGCCCGCACACGCGCAAAGACTTCCCGGTCGTCGCGATCGATCTCAGCGACATCGTCAAGCCGTACGCGCGAAAGATGCCCTACCTGTGCGAGGTGCACGACGGGTCCGCGAGCACGAGAACCGAGACGGTGATCGGGCTCGGCTGGTGGCTGGTGGAGGTGGTCGCGGTCGACGATCGGCATCGCGTCCTGCCGCTGGCTCGGCGGGCGTTCTCGCAAGTGCACCCGACGTTCAAGAGCGAGGCGGACGAAGTCCGACAGGTTCTCGAGCGCGTGGTACCGCATCTGGCGCCCGACGTGTGGGCCGTGCTCGACCGCGGCTTCGACGGGGGCATCGAGTTCAAGCTGCTCGACGGCTTCTTCGCGCACTGGTGCGTCCGCCAGCGCGGCGACCGGAACGTCTACCTGCCGCAGGGCGACGTGCCGATGCGGATGTCGACGCTCGCCAAGCAGCTGCGCCACGACGAACGGGCACGCATCCGGTGCGTTCGCGACGGCGAGCTGGTTCAGGAAGAAGAGCGCTTCGGCTACTGCACCATCGAGGTGCCCACGCGGACCCCGCGCGATGGGCGGCGCAAGCCGCCTTGCGTCCGGCGCACGCTCATCTCCGTACATCGCGACGACCCGTTGCAGCCGCCGATGATGCTTCTCGTGAACCGGCCCGTGCGAAGCGCTGGCGAGGCGCAGCGCTGGATCGACGCCTACAGGCGCCGCTGGGCCGTCGAGGAGCAGACGCGCCTCGGCAAGCAGAGCGTTCAGCTCGAGAACCTGCGGGTGCTGCGCTGGGACGCCATCAACAACCTGCTCGCGCTGGCGGTCCTGACGGAGGGCTTGCTGGCCCTGCAGCAAGTCGAAGCACCCCGGCGCGCCGCGAGACTCGCCCGTCTCGCTCCCATCGACGGCGAGGTCCCGCCGTTCGCGATGTACCGCATCTGGATGTCGGTCGCCTTCCTGCTGGGAGGTCGTGTCCTCGCCGCGAGCTAACACGGGCCCTCCGGAGACGGCCCACCCATCGGCGCCTGGGGACCGGAGCTCGGACGCCGAAGACAGACTCCGAACGTCGTGGGGGGAAAGGGGGGGGAGTCAGCTCTTGCACCTCACCGCCCGCCTTCACCCTTCAAGGCCTCCCCTTCCGTCCGCATCCTCCTCGCCCGTAGAGGGTCCTCACGCGCCGAAAGGTTGCCGCACCGCCGGCCCGGCGGTAAGCTGGCACTCTCAACCGCGTCGCGCAGAGGGGACGGCGTTGTCCTTCCTCGTAGAATACTTCGGGAACGTCCGCAGCCTCGAGCTCGCCGTCGCAGTCCTCGACATCGCGCTGGTCTACTACGTCGTGTACCGCGCGCTCCTCCTCATCAAGGGGACGCGCGCGGTGCAGATGCTCATCGGGCTCCTGCTCATCATCCTCGCGTTCTTCAT
>JACPQR010000071.1 GCA_016190375.1 Deltaproteobacteria bacterium | reverse complement strand
GGTCAATGCTCAGACAGTCATCGCCGCTGATTCTGAACCGTTCCCAGGACCTGGGCATTCGACAGGGCTCGTTCTCGCATGGCTTACGATCGAACGGGAAGAGAGTTCCGATGCCCTTGATCGAGGGAAACCGTGCCCTATCGGCTCCTGTAGACGTCCGTGCTCAGGTACTTCAGGCCGGAGTCGGCCATCAGCGTGACGACGGTGGCGTTCGGGCCCAGCCTCTTGCCCACCTGGATCGCGGCGAGGACGTTGGCGCCGGAGGAGGTCCCGGCGAACAGGGCCTCCTCGCGCGCGAGGCGCCTGGCCATGTCCTTCGCGTCGTCGGTCTCGATCGGCACGATCTCGTCCACGAGGGTCGGGTCCCAGAGCGGCGGGGTGTAGCCGATCCCGACTCCCTCGATCTTGTGGGGTCCTGGCTGGCCGCCGAGGAGCACCGACGACTCGGCGGGCTCGACGGCGACGACCCTCACGCCGGGCTCGTGTCGCTTGAGCACGGTGGCCACTCCGCGGGAAGAGGCGGCGGTGCCGACGCAGTGGACGAAGGCGTCGACCCGTCCGTTCGTCTGGCTCCAGATCTCCTCGCCCAGCGGGTGGTAGCCCGCGATGCTGTCGTGGTTCCGGAGCTGGTCCGTCCAGCAGGTGCGAGGCTCCTCGCTCAGCCTGCGGGCGGCCTCGATCATGTCGAGGATCAGCTTCTTCGTGGTCAGGCCTCCCTCGCTCGGGACGAGCGTCAGCTCCGCTCCGAGCGCCGCCATGTGATCCAGCTTCTCCTTGCTGAACGCGTCGGAGGTCACGATCCGGATCCGGTAGCCCTTGGCGGCGCAGATCAACGCGAGCGAGGCGCCCGTGCTGCCTCCCGTGTACTCGACGACGGTGTAGCCTGGCTTCAGGCGGCCGTCCTGCTCCGCGCGGGAGATCACGGCGTTGGCCATCCGGTCCTTGACGCTGCCGGTGGGGTTCTCCCACTCGAGCTTCACCAGGATGTCCGCGCAGCCCGGCGGGACGACCTTGCGAAGTCGAACCAGCGACGTGTTTCCGATGGCGTCGAGGATGTCCATGGGCCCGGGATGCGTAGCTCGACCGGACGCCGCGTGTCCATGACGGTCAGTACGACCGCCCGTCGATCATCTTGACCGGCAGCGCGAGCACGTCGAGCTCGTCGACGCACCCGAGGTTCACGCGGAAGCGCCCCTCGTAGTCGCCGGCGCCGTCGTGGAACGGGTAGATGCCGCAGTGCTTGCAGAAGTAGTGGTTGACGACCTCGTCGCCGAATCGATAGGTGCAGAGGGCCTCCCTGCCCTGGACGAGCTCGAACTCGTGCGGCTGGTAGTACCGCGCGGACACGACCGCGCCCTTGCGGACGCAGATCGAGCAGTTGCAGCGGCGAGCCTCGGTGATCTCTTCGCTCCGGAAGCGGAAGCGGACCGCTCCGCAGTGGCAGCGGCCCTCGTAAGAGCGGGCGTCGTCGTTCGACATCGGGCTCCCTTACCACGGGTGCCATGGGCCATGCGGAATGTTCCGTGGGGCGCTCTTGACAGGCGCCGTCCGCGGCCACATCTGCTCATGGCTGCCGAGCCGCGCGCCGTTCGAGGGAGGAAGACATGGCCGAAAAGAGAATCGAGGCGGGTGCGAGCGCACCGGAGCTCGTCATCGCCCGGACCTTCGACGCGCCGCGCGAGACCGTGTTCGCGGCGTTGACCAGGGCCGAGAAGCTGGAGCGATGGTGGTCTCCGCCGGGTCACCCGATCCTGAGCACGAGGCTCGATCTTCGAGTGGGCGGGCTCTTCCACTACTGCTTCCGCTCGCCCGAGGGGCAGGAGATCTGGGGGAAGCTCGTCTACCGCGAGATCGTCGCTCCGGAGCGGATCGCGTTCGTCGTCTCGTTCTCCGACCGCGAGGGCCGGACGGTCCGCGCGCCGTTCGACGCGAGCTGGCCGCTCGAGGTTCTCTCGACGCTGACGCTCGCGGAGCGTGGCGGCAAGACCACGCTCACGGTGCGCGGCGTGCCGATCAACGCGAGCGAAGCGGAGCGAACGGCGTTCGAGCGCGGGCGAGCGTCGATGCAACAGGGGTGGACCGGCACGCTCGGTCAGCTCGCCGATCTCGTCGAGGGCGACGGGGCGGCGCGCGCGGCGGCGCGCCCGGAGGTCACCCTCACCCGCGTCCTCGACGCTCCTCGGCGCGTCGTCTTCGAGGCGTGGGCGAGGCGGGAGCAGCTCCAGCGCTGGTGGGGGCCGAGGGGGTTCTCGCTCCTGGTCGACGAGATGTCCTTCCGCACCGGCGGGGCATACCGCTTCATCATGCGCGGCCCGGATGGCGAGGATTACCCGTTCCACGGCGAGTTTCGAGAGATCGCCACGCCGGAGAGGATCGTCTTCGGCGCGGTCCTCGAGGACCTGCCCGGCGAGGAGCTCCTGACGACGGTGACGTTCGCCGAGGAAGGCGCGAGTACGAGGCTGACCGTGCGGCAGACCGTGCCCAGCGTGGAGGAGTACGCGCGCGGCCAGGAGCAGGGATGGTCGGAGAGCCTCGACAAGCTCGCGGAGCTTCTGGCGGCGACGTGAGGTAGCATCCCGGGCGTCTCGGAGGAGGGCGCCTGGCGATGCTGGATCATCTTTCCCTGGGCACGACCGACCTCGAGCGGGCGGCCGCGTTCTACGATGCCGCGCTCGCGCCCCTGGGGATCGTGCGCGTCTGGTCGTTCCCGGACGCGGTCGGGTACGGTCCGCCAGGCGGTGAGGACAAGCTCGCCATCTTGCGGCGACCGGGCTTCGTGGCTCCCGGTCCGGGCTTTCACCTGGCCCTGACCGCGCGGACCCGCGCGGAGGTGGACGCGTTCTTCCGGGCGGCGCTCGCGCACGGAGGCAGAGACGACGGCGAGCCGGGGCCGAGGCCGCAGTACGGGCCAGGCTACTACGCGGCCTTCGTCGTCGACCCCGATGGGCACCACCTGGAAGCGGTCCGTCACGAGGGTCCATGAGCGCGAACGGGCTCCACGTGGCGTTGCTGCGGGGGATCAACGTCGGCGGCAAGCACCTGGTGCCGATGAAGAGCCTTGCCGCGATGTTCGAGCATGCGGGGTGCAGCGACGTCGTGACCTACATCCAGAGCGGCAACGTCGTGTTCCGGGCGAAGGACGCGGCCGTCCGGCGGCTCGCGGGCGCGATCCGGGGCGCGATCGAGGAGCGGTTCGGGCTGCGCGTGCCCGTGGTGCTCCGATCCGCCGCCGAGCTCCGCGAGGTCGCGCGGCAGAACGTGTTCGAGATACCGCGCCCGGCCAGGGCGCCTTCCTTACACGTCCCCAAGGCCGCGAAGGACGTGCCGGTGGGTTTGAGCGTGGTCGGGATTGGGACCCCGTTCCTCGCGGCCGGCGCGGCTCCGGGCGAGCTGCACGTCGCGTTCCTGGCGGACCTGCCGGCCGCCGCGGCGGTCGCGGCGCTGGACCCGAAGCGCTCGCCGCCGGACGAGCTCGTCGTGCGGGGTCGCGAGGTCTATCTCAGGCTGCCGAACGGCGTGGCGCGCACGAAGCTCACGAACGCTTACCTCGACTCGAAGCTCGGGACGACGTGCACGATGCGGAGCTGGAAGACGGTGCTGAAGCTCGCCGAGCTTTGCGGCTGAAGAGGTGTCGAACCTGCGCCGACGCCCCAGCCTCTGCCGGCGCGCGCCAGGTTCGGCCGGAGGTTGAACAGGAAGGCGGGAAGGAAGGAAGACCGGATCGAGGGTTTTCCTTCCTGTCTTCCTGTTCGATCATTCCGGTGAGCGCTCCAAGCGCAGGCACCATCGAATGCCGTCGCACCTCGAGGCCGGGCGCGCGCTACGGGCAGGACCCGCAGCCCTGCGCCTCGGGGTCCGCGCCGTCCCGGCTCCCGACGCAGCCGCCGTTTCCCTCGCAGTCGATGACGAAGTCGGCCTCGCCGTCGCCCGCGTACAGCTCGTCCCAGCCCGAGCCACCGCGGAGGCGGTCGCGGCCGGGGCCGCCGTAGATCGTGTCGTCATCCGACAGGCCCTCGAGGACGTCGTCGCCGCCGAGGCCCTGGATCGTGTCGTCGCCGTCGCGTCCCCAGATGATGTTGTTCGAGTCGTCTCCGACGAGCCAGTCGTCGCCGTCGGCGCCCTCGAGCACCTCGAGGTCGCCGGCGAGCGTCGTCCCGCCCTCCGCCGCGCAGATCGCCGGCGCGAAGGCGCGGCCGTGGAACTCCTGCTCGTTCTGGGCGGCACCCCCGAGCTGCGCGTGGATCGCGTTGCGGTAGCCGGAGCTGCGGGCAAAGCCCGCGACGTCCCACCCGTCGCCCCCGCTGAACGAGTGCCCGCCGCAGGGGTACTCGGTCACGAGCTGGTCGTTTCCGGGGCCCGCGAGGAGCGTGTCGGGGTGCACCTGGCCCTCGCGGGCGCCGCGATCCTCGACCTCGCTGATCAGGGCGTCGTCGCCCTCTCGGCCCTCGAGCCGGTCGAGGCCCGTCTGGCCGGTGAACAGGACGTCCTCGCCGTCGCCGCCGAGCAAGGTGTCGTCGCCGGGACCGCCGTACAGGTGCGCCGTCATGTCGCGCGCGAAGCCATTGCCCATCTCGATCGTGTCGTCGCCGCCGTCGCCGTAGGCGAGGACGTAGCGAAGCGTGCCGGGCACCTGGCACTCGACGACGCCGGCGCCGCCGGGGCGCGCGCAGCCGGGGCCGGGCTCGACGTCGGCATCCGTCGCGGTGATGCGAACGACGTCGGGGCCCGCCATCGAGATTCGCAGAACGTCGTCGACGTCGCCCTGGCTCCCGAGGACGACGAGGCCGATGTCGCGCGGCCGTGCGTCGAGGAAGGCGAACGCGATCGCCGGCCGCGGCGGCGGCTCGTCCGCCTCGTCGCAAGGCGCTCCGTTGCAGGTGTCTGCGCCTGGACCGCCGGCGATCTCGGCTCCGGCAGGGGCCGTGATCTCGTCGTCGCCGTAGTTGCCGGCCGCGCGCTCGATCGGGGCGGCGAGATCGAGCCGATCGTCGAAGGGCGAGCCCACGACGTTCTCGATGTCGACCAGGGGCTCGCTGGCTCCGTCGCCGCTGGCGCTGCCGACGCCTCCCGAGAACGCGACGGCGACGCCGTCCGGCGACGGCTGGCCCGGCGGCGCGGCGGTCGCGAAGCTCGCGGTGTCGAAGCCCGTGCCGCCGTAGAAGTCGTCGCCGTTCGTGTCGCCGCGGAGCCAGTCGCTCCCTGGACCGCCGTCCATCATGTCGACGCCGTGTCCGCCCACGAGGAGGTCGTCGCCTTCTCCGCCCCAGAGACGGTCGTCGAGGATGTCGCCGAAGAGGAAGTCGTCGCCGTCCTCGCCGTAGATGAAGTCGCCGGTGCTGCGGCCGTGGATCGTGTCGCTTCCGGGGCCTCCGTGGAGCTCGTCCTGGCCGAAGCCTCCGTCGAGGTAGTCGTCGCCCTCTCCGCCGCGGACGGTGTCGCGGCCGAAGCCCGCGCAGACGACGTCGTCGCCGCCGCCCGCGTCGATCACGTCGTTTCCGGCGTGGCCGAAGATGACGTCGCGGCCGGCGGTGCCGGAGAGCACGTCGTCGCCATCGGTTCCTTCGATCGTCGGCTCGAGCACGAGGCAGGGATCCTCGATCGAGCCCTCGGGCGGCTGCGACGAGTCCGGCGGGGGAGGAGCGGAGTCGCGAAGCGGTGCGGCGTCCTGGCCACCGGCCGCCTCGGCGTCGACTCCGGAGTCCCGCGGGGCGCCGCTGTCCGCGCCCGGCGGCCGCGCGGAGGTTCCGCATCCGGCGACGAGCAGGAGGGCGCACAGGCTCCGGGCGGGCATGGGCCCCGCCATCTCGTGCAGGATCCGTGCGCACCATCTCTCGCGGAGATCCGGCCGGGCGGTGTGCACCGGCGTTTTCTCGCTGGGGTCGACAGTGCCGCGGAGAAACGCACCGTGCTGTATCATGGATTCCGTGAGCGGGTACTCGATCCGGCACGGGAGCGCGTTGTTCCCGGTGCGTCAGACCGAGACTCTGATCGGACGGAGCGACTACTGCTCGGTCGTGATCGAGGATCTGTCGGTCTCGCGGCAGCACGCGGCCCTGAGGTTCGTCGACGGGGCGCTGACCGTCGTGGACCTCGGGAGCCGGAACGGCACCTTCGTCAACGGCGAGGAGGTCAAGGGGCCGAAGGTGCTGGGCAAGGGCGACGTCATCGTCCTGGGGAACGTTCCCCTCGAGGTGATCGACCTCGCGCCGACGGACCAGTCGCGGAGGCGAACCACGTACGTGACGCCCCCCGCGACCAGGCCCGTCCTCGGAGAGACGGAGCAGCACCCGACGATCCCGACGACGACCGCGGCGGGTCTCGTCGACTCCGTGATCGCGCAGGCGGTCGAGAAGGGGCGGACTCCGGAGCAGGTGCTGCGCATCAGGGACGCCATCGACGCGGTGCTCCTGATGCTGTCGCGCGACGGGCGGCGGATCCCTCGCGACGAGGCGCTGCGACTGGCCGCGCACGCCGAGATGATCGCGAGCTGGGTCAGCGACGGGTCGCTCGACTCGTGGTGCAGCGCGATCTTGAAGCGACTGGCCGGGGCCTCGCGCTAGCACTACTTGTCCCGCGCTGACGAGGAACGCCGTGTTGTCCATCCGACGCCGAGCTGCTCGGCGCGCGCCGGAGCTAGGTCCGGGAACTGCGCCTCGACCAGTGCACGTGCAAGCTCCGCGTCCACCACTTGCTCGGCGGTCCACTTCGGTGCGGTCACGGATGGAATCCTACGCCGAGGGTTGCGACTCCGCTTCGTTGCGGGTACGTCTCACGAATGGACTGGAAGCTGTTTGCCTCGACGTTCGCGGCGATCTTCGTGGCGGAGATCGGCGACAAGACGCAGCTCGCCACGCTATCTCTCGCCGCGGGCGGGTCGTCGCGATGGGTCGTGTTCGCGGGATCGGCGCTGGCCCTCGTCGCGACCTCCGCGATTGCCGTGCTCGCGGGCGAGGCGATCAGCCGGGTGATCTCTCCGATATGGTTGCGGCGGGCGGCGGGCGTCGTGTTTCTCGTGCTCGGGGCGCTGTTCCTCCTGGGGCGCGGCGAGCCGAGCTAGAGATCGCGCGGTATGCCCTGAAAGGGCTGCGATCACGTGGGGTTGGCGATCGGGTGCGTGTCCCTCTTCACTTGTCCCTCTTCACTATCTTCCGGTCGGTCAGCATGGATTCTACGCGGGACTGCCAGAGGGTGGCGAAGCGGCGGGCGTCTTCGGGCGAGGCCCGGCCCGCGAGCGTGGCGCTCATCAGGGCGGGCATCTCGGGGGGCATTGGGATGCGGGAGCGATCGACGGAGACGACGACCGTCGCGCCCGTGTCGGTGCGGCGGAAGCGCATCCGGCCTTCGAGGCGCGGGTCGAAGCGCAGGAGGTCCTTGCGTGAATATCTGCCCATCAGGCCGCCGAAGCCGGTCTCGGGAGCTGCTCCCGTCACGAGGCAGACCACGAGGGCCATCGGGCCCGAGCCGCCGTCGTCGGCGGCGCCGCCCACCGTGACCTCGATCTGGCCGCGCACCGGGCTCTGGTCGGGATAGAGCGTCTCGAGCGCCGCGGCCGTCATCAGCCAGGCGGCCGCGACCGTCGGACAGGAATGGCCGCACAGCTTCACGGCGTCCTCGAACGTGTAGCGGAAGGTCCCGCCCGGCGGCAGGACGCCCAAAAGCTCGGCGAGCGGATCCCGGAGGGCGAGTGGCGCCGCGCGATCGGCGAAGCTCAGGTCTGTCTGTCTGTCGTTCATTGATCTGTCGTTCGGTTGGGTTGTTCGCCCAGCGCGAGACGGGCTGGTGTGGCGGCGGCCGCGCTGAGGACTCGCAGCTTCACCGGTCCGGCTCCGTGCGGGCACGCGGCCCGGATCCGGGCGAGGACGACGCCAAGATCGATGTGGTGCATGCGGCAAGCCTGACGCACGGAGACCGCGCGGGCCATCGTCCGGCGGAGGATGGGGTTCGCGAGCGGCGTGAACCCAGCCTCGATGAGGATCGGGAGCGCCTCGGGGTGGGCCGCGACGAGCGTCGCCACGATCGTGTCACCCGAGATCGCAACGTCCGAGGCGCAGGGCGCGGTCTCGGCCGCCGCCGACGAGCGGAGCGTCGCGAGGATCGAGGCGCTCGCCAGGCACACGCCGGCCCCGGCGACGATCCCCGAGATTCCGGAGACGTTCAGGAGCCACGGCGAGCGCAGGAACACGGCGATCACTTGCGCCTCGCGCAGCACGAGGCCGGCCAGGACGAGGTAGACGCCCCAGCGTCGCGCCCAGGGCCAGCGCAGGGCCGCGCCGCCGAAGATCGGGACGACGCGACCGGCCATCCCGAAGATCATCGGCACGACGAGCCCGAGCGCGAACGCGTGGCGCGCGCCGTCGTACAGGAGCCGATCGGGGAGGGCGCCCACGAGGTCCATCACGGCGTACGCGGTCGCGAGGAGCGCGAAGAGGAGCGAGCCGCCGAACGCCGACCGGACGATGCGACCGAAGTCCCGGTCGGAGCCCGGCGCATGCGAGCTCGCGTGCAGGGCGAACGGGCGCACGGCGATGGCGAACGAGACGACCGAGGCCGAGGTCGCGAGGAAGCCCACGTCGGTCAGCGTCTCGGCGATCGCCCGTCCGATCGTCGTGCGGCCCACGACCGAGAGGAGCGCGCCGGACTGCCCGAGCCAGAAGGCCAGCGCCACCGCGAGCGGGCGGGTCGGCGGCAGGCCCAGGAAGACGGGGCCGGTCCTGAGGAACATCCCCTGGATCCAGGAGAGCGTGCCGCCGAAGAGCGCGGCGGCGTACAGCGCCTCGTTCCAGCGCGCCGCGTGGTCGGCATCGGAGCGCAGGACGGCGCCCGTCGCGCCGAGCGCGAGCAGGGCCGCGGCGACGACCCACCAGAGCGTCCCCGCCGCGAGGAAGCGATGGAAGGGATCCGGGGCAGGGCGGGCGCGACGGAAGGTGGCTCCGAGCGCGATCGCGAAGGCCGCGACGGCGCCGAGCTCGAGGAGCGCTCCGAGCGCCAGCGAATGAGCCGTCCCGGGAAGCGCCGGGCCCACGCGGCCGAAGGCCACGAGGACGAGCGCGGCGATCGACGACCATAGCGCGGCGCGGGCGAGAGATGGGCGGGCGAGCTCGGCCCCGAGGAAGCGCGGCACCGCGTGCAGCCCTACGCCCATGATGAAGAGGAGGACGAAGCCCCAGAGCTGGAAGCCCGCGTGGGCCCAGTTGTGCGAGCCGGGGACGGGGCCGAGGGCGAGGTGGATCACGAGGAGGTTGTAGGCGCCGAAGGTCGCGCCCAGGGTGAGCGTCGCGATCAGCGCCGCTCTCAGGAAGGCGGGGTACAGCGGGGCTGAAGGCGCCTGGGGCGTCGCGGCGCGGGTCTCCGGCGGCCGTCGAGCCGCCTCGTCGAGCTCGCGCACCAGCGAGCAGACGTCGATCCTGTGCACCGAGGCGAACAGGTCGATCGGCTCGTCGGGGCCCGCCGCGCCGCCGCATCCCATGAGCCCCCGCTTCTCGAAGACCGAGGCCGTTGCAGGGTGCGCGGCGAGGATCGCGCGCACCGAGTCAGAGGCACGGACCAGCGGCTCGGGGCCACCGACGGCGGTCAGGAGGTCGGGGAGCGGGATTCCGCGAACTTCCGCGGCCTGGCTCAGGGTGAGCGCGCCCCCGCAGCAGGTGTCGATGCCCTTGTCCCGCAGGATCCGACGTGCATCGGGGCGCTGAGCGAGGAGCTCGTCGACCGTGGTGTCGGGGCCGATCATGGTCCGGTGGTCTGCATGGGGTGGGCCAGGGCGTGATTGGGGACGGGATTCGGCCCTTGGCCGAATCCCGTCCCCTTAGCTGCAGGGCGAACCTGGGGCTGGGATTCGGCCTTGGCCGAATCCCGGCCCCTTGGCGCAGCCACGTTCTATGATGGAACAGAATGAAACAAACAGTGTGCGAGGAGCCCTTCGAGAGGGGTCCGAAGTTGTGTGCCCATTGTGGGCTGGCCACCGAGGTCCAGGGCCTCAAGCGCTGCTCGAGGGTCGTCGCCGGCAGTCACGCGATGCAGGCCTTGATGGTCAAGGCCGCGCCGATCGCGGGCAGCGATGCGCCAGTCGTGATCCGCGGGGAGAGTGGATCCGGAAAGGAGGTCCTGGCGCGGGCGCTCCACGCGAACAGCCCGCGGAGGTCGCGGCCGTTCCTGGCGGTGAACGTGGCGGCGCTTCCGGGGGAGCTTCTCGAGTCGGAGCTGTTCGGGCACGTCAAGGGGGCGTTCACGGGCGCGGCGACGGCGAAGGCCGGGCTCTTCGAGGCTGCGGAGGGAGGGACGCTCCTCCTCGACGAGATCGCGGAGATGCCGCTGCCGCTGCAGGCGAAGCTCCTGAGGGCGCTGCAGGATGGCGAGGTCCGTAGAGTAGGGGACACGCGGCCGTTCTCGGCGGACGTGCGGATCCTGTGCGCCTCGAACCAGGATCTGGCGGCGCGGGTCACCGAGCGCCGGTTTCGCGAGGACCTCTACTATCGGCTTCGCGTCTTCGTCCTGACGGTGCCGTCCCTTCGCGAGCGCGTGCCCGACATCCTCCCGCTCGCGAGCATGTTCCTCGAGCAGGAGAAGCACGCGACCTGCCGCTTCACCAAGCCAGCCCGGCGCGTCCTCGAGGAGCATCGGTGGCCGGGGAACGTCCGCGAGCTCGCGAACGCCGTCAAGCACGGAGCGGTGCTCTCGCGCGGGGCGGACGTCGATGCGGCGCACCTACCCGAGGAGGTCACGAGCCCGCGTGCGGCGAGGAGCTCGCCCTCGGCGCTCAGGACGCTGGCCGAGGTCGAGCGCGAGCACGTGATGCAAGTGATCGAGGCTTGCGGCGGCCGGCAGACCGACGCGGCGCGCGTGCTCGGCATCGGGCGGACGACGCTCTGGCGGAAGCTGCGAGCGTTCGGAATCGAGACCGAGGAGTAGACAGGCACGGCAAGTGCACTATCTGTTCGTCATGACCGCACAGCCCAAGGAACTAGACGCTCGCATCATCCCGCCGCCCTCGCGGCACCAGGAGATCTTCCGCACCTTCGACGCGCTCGCGCCGGGCGACGCCTTCATCCTCGTCAACGACCACGATCCGAAGCCGCTCCTCTACCAGTTCCAGGCCGAGCGGCCGGGGCGTTTCGAGTGGAGCGTCCTCGAGGCAGGTCCCGAGCGCTTCAGGATCGAGATCCGACGGCGGACCGCCGAGGGCCCCCGGACCGTGACCGACTACCTCGAGGCGGACCACCGGCGCCTCGACGCGATCGCCGCGGACGTCGACCGGCTGTCGGGCGAGGGCGCGCTCGCCGAAGCCGGCGGCCGGTTCGCCGAATTCGCCTGCGGCCTCGACCGCCACATCGTCGCCGAGGAGCAGATCCTCTTCCCGGCCTTCGAGAGGATGACCGGCATGACGATGGGGGGGCCGACGGCGGTGATGCGCTCCGAGCACGTCGAGATCCGGGGCCTGATGGCCAGGATCGCCGGAGCGATCCATGTCGGGGACGGCGCCGGCGCGCAGGGCGCCCTCCAGCAGCTCGGCCAGGTCCTCGGGATGCACAACGTCAAGGAGGAGCAGATCCTCTACCCGATGACCGACCAGGCCGCGGGCGGCGAGCGCGAGCGGGACGACCTCGTGAAGCGGCTTCAGGCGCTCTGAGCCGGACCTTCTTGTCGTATGCTCCGGCGCGATGGCGGATGACGGGAAGAAGAGGGTCACGGTAGACGAGAAGCTCCGGCGCACCAAGGTCACGATCGACCGGAGCCTGGAGGAGCACGCGCGCAGGCGCGAGGTGAAGGTGGACGTTCCGGTGGAGGCCGCTCGCGGCGCGGCGCCGCTCGGGGGATCGCTCTCGTTCGACCAGCTCAAGAGCGGCGGCTACATCAAGCAGCGCCAGAAGGATCTCTTCACCGTGCGTTGCCGCTGCCCCGGCGGCCGGATACCCGTGGCCTGGCTGCGGGCCGTGGCCGACGCCGCCGAGCAGTACGGGAAGGGCTACGTTCACCTCTCCTTCCGGCAGTCGCTCGAGGTGCCGTACGTGAGCCACCGCGACTTCCCGGCGGTGACGGGGCTGCTCGCGGGCGCGGGCGCCCGCGTGGCGACGTGCGGGCCGCGGGTGCGCGTGCCGACGGCCTGCTCCGGATGCGAGTACAACCCGAACGGGCTCACGGACACGCAGGCGATGACCCAGCTCGTCGACCGCGAGTTCTTCGGCGAGGAGTACTACCACAAGTTCAAGATCTCGTTCTCGGGCTGTCCGATCGACTGCGCGCGCACGAACGAGATGGACCTCGGGTTCCAGGGTGCAGCGTACCCCGTCTGGAGCGAGCCCTCCTGCACGGGCTGCACGATCTGCTCGAAGGCTTGCCTCGAAGGCGCGATCGTTCCCGACCCGAGCTCGGGCGCGCCGCAGTTCGACTCCGCGATGTGCCTGTACTGCGCCGACTGCATCCGCGCCTGCCCGACCGAGTCTTGGAAGGCCGGCGCGACGGGGTGGATCGTCCGCGTGGGAGGCCGCCACGGGCGCCACCCGCACAACGGCACGGTCGTCGCGAGGCTCGTGCCCGACTCGATGGTCGTCTCGATCATCCGCGCCGTCCTCGACTGGTACGGCGCGAGCGGCAAGGGCAAGGGTCGGACGCGCATCGGCGAGCTCCTAAAGGCGCCCGGCGCGATGCAAGCGCTCCTGGCGAAGCTCGAGCCGGTCGTCGGCCATCATCTCGCCCGCGACGCACGGGCGCCGGATCCGATCGTCATCCACGACTACCCGGGGGCGGAGCCGGCGTGGGTCGCGGGCGCGGCGGCTGCGCCCAGGCACGGCGAGTCGCGTGCTGTCATCCACCAGACGCTGGACGTCATCGGGCTCACCTGCCCCGGCCCGTTCGCCGAGGTCAAGGCGGCGCTCGACGGGATGGCCGGCGGGCTCAAGCTCGAGGTCATCGTCGACGACGAGAACCTCGCGACCCTCTCCAAGAGCATCAAGGAGGAGGGCCACCGCATCGTCGGCACCGACAAGTTCGACGACGGGCGCTTTCGGCTCGTCGTCGAGAGACTCTGAAGTCTACCAGCGCGAGAACGTCGACCAGCCCGTGTTGCGAGCGGCGCCGGGGATGCGACAGCCGCAGAAGGTGTAGGCGCCCGAAGGGCTGCACGCGTGGGCGGCGGTCGTGTCTCCGTCTCCGTACGCGTGGCTGACGGCCGACGCCATGCGGGCGGCCAGCTCGTCCAGGTCCTCGGGCTCGCTGGGGCCGTCGTCGCCTGGAGCCCAGGCAAAGCCGATCCGCCCGTCGGGGTAGGCGTGGCCGTTCGCCCAGGCGCGCGCCGCATAGATCTGCGTCGAGACGTGCGCCTTCATCTGATCGAGCGTGATCCGCGTGTCGCCGAAGCCGGTCGCCTGCTGCCAGGCCGCGCCGAGGAGCGGGACGTAGGCGCGGTCGAGGTACGACTGCGCCGTGTTCGCGCAGCTCGGGCCAGCGGCCGCGAGGCGCGGGACGTGCTGGATGAACTCGTTGATCGCGGGCGAGCGCGTTCCGACCTGTGCGTCGAAGCAGGATCGCTCGGGGTCGGCGTAGACCTCCTGGCCCCACCAGCGGACGTAGCGGTTCATGTCGACCCAGAAGTCGGCGTCGCAGAGCCACTGTTCGAGCTGCGGCTTGTAGACGGAGAAGTTCGTCGTGCCCTGACCCATCCCGACGATGAAGACCGCGCCCTTCAGCGGCTCGCCGTCGCCCTCGTACAGACCGCGAACGGCGTTCCTTGCGTGCGTACGCGCGCCGGCCGTGTTTTTTCGCATGCTGCTCGGCAGCTCGTTGATCGCCCAGGTGTCTCCTGCCGCCGTGTCGTAGCCCGCCTCGACCATGCGGCGGCGGAACTCGCGGCCCGCCTCGTACCAGGTGTTGCCCGTCGACTCGACCCAGCGGCTCCAGGTGGTCCAGTGGAACTCGGCCATCGCGTGGAGCTCGGGGCCGAGCGCGCGGATGTCCTCGGCCGCGCCCTGGCGCAGGCGCGTCTTGTCGCCGACCACGCCCGGGATCGAGAGGTAGTAGTCGGCGCAGGGCGAGGGATCGGCGGCGAACTGCCGTCCCAGCCGCATCCAGTCCTTCGAGTCCCAGACGACGACCTCGACCGGCCACCGGCACTCGCCCTCCGCGACCGCGCCGGTCTCGCGCTCGAGCTCGTCCGGACCTCCGATGCAACCCGCCAGGGCGGCGGCGAAGACGATCCAACGCCTCATGGTGGGCGGCTGGCGCTGCATGTCGTATGCCCCAAGAAACACCGAGAATAGGCGGCATTCCCGCGGTGCGGCTGTGCACCCGGCTACTCGACTGGCGGGGTCGGCAGTCCCGGCCCCCGGGATCGATGGTCACGGCCCCGGGAACACGTCGAACTGCAGGGCGACCGAGAAGGAGCCGCCGCCACCGGAAATCGGGTCCCACGTCAGGCCCGGATCGACGGAGAGCTCGAAGCGGCCCTCGACGAAGTTGTCGGACGGCGTTGGGGCGGCCGTCGAGGGTTGACCCGGCGCAGGGAAGATGGGTGAGGTGCCGCGGAGGTCGAGCTGGAGGAGCTCTGTCGGAACAGCGGGAGGCTCGGGTGGGAAGGGGGCCGGTGGGATCCGGATATCGATGGGTGCGAGGGGTATGACGGTCGGGGCCGCCGGGCTGCCGGGGCCGAGCGTCAGCTCGTCCCGCCCGTCTGCGTCGACGTCGCCGGCTGCGGGGACGACCGCGCCATTGGCGCCGTTGTACGCGCTCCACGGCCTCGCCCAGCGAAACACCGACGGCGGCGGCTGGGGAGCCGGCGTGACGTCGAAGAAGATGTCGAAGAAGGACATTCGGGTCCTCTCGCAGTAGTCATATTCCACCGCGATGATCGAGCCGTTCTTGCGCTCGTACCGGTGCTCGAACGAGTCGCGGACCCACAGGTTGAACTCCGTCGTCGTTCCCGCGCCGGCCGCGATCGTGATGTCTTCGTACCGCGGGCCCGCGATGCGTCTTTTGAGGGGGACGTACGGGCGGCGGCTGGACGTGATCGACAGCCCCGACGGATCGCGCCGGTTCCATGGGTCGTTGCCAGCGTAGGCCATGGGGTTGCCCAGGCCCGAGGGGTCGCCCCAGAAGCCCAGGGGATCGCGCGAGAGGAAGACGCCGCGGCCCGGGTCGTAGCTGCGGGCGCGCATCTGATAGTGGCCCGTCTCGGCGTCGTACTCCTGCCCGGCGAACAGGAACGGACTGAGCGGACGCCCGGCGCGAGGCTCGAGCGTCGCCGGATCGTGCGGCGTGGGCCGGCCGTGGAAGTCGTAGGTGTACAGCTCGGCGGGGCTGCCGTCCGACGTGTAGACCTGCATCGTGTTGCGGTTCGTGTCGCGGAGCAGGTAGTGGACGCGGTCGAGCGCGCCATCGGCGTCGGTGTCGAGGTCGATCGCCCAGACCTCGTCGAGCGACTCGCCCGCGATCGCCTGCAGCCGTGGCGCTTCCGAGCCGCCGACCGCCGTCTCCTCGAGCATCTGAGCGCCGTCCCAGTAGAAGCGGCTCGTCCCGTCGAGCGCGCCGCTGTCGGTCACGATCTTCTCCACGCGGCGGCCGCCGAAGATCGAGGGGTCGGCGTCGTAGCGGTACCTCGCGACGACGACGCCGGGGTCGCCGGCTCGGCGCACGACGCGCAGGCGGCCCAGGCCGTCCCACTGGTAGACGAAGGACTCGTCGCGCGTGCGGATCCCGGTGCCGGGGCTCGCGTTGTGCGGCACGTTCGGCTCGTGGACCGAGTTCGCCGCGTTCGACTCGAGGTCGTTCGCGCCGTTCGGCGCGAGGTCGAGCGATTGCTGGCTCGAGCTCCAGATCCCGCCGACCCACTGGTCGGTCCGCACCTCGGCGCTCCCGGGGCGCCCGAGCGAGTCGGGCTCCGTCCGCACGGAGCCTTGCAGGACGTTGTCCATTCCCTCCATGGGCACGGTCATCCCGAGGAAGAGATCGCTCGCGGAGCCGTCGCCCGACAGGATGTTGGTGCTGGACCCGACCGCAATGTCCGGGCCCGTCAGGCGGTGCGCGAAGCCCTCCGGGCGCAGGTCCTCGGTCAGGAAGCTCGCGACGTCGAGGATTCCGCCCAGCGAGCAGGAGTCGTGAACCCCGGGGCACCGGCCGAAGAGGCCGAGGCCCACCTGGACGGCGCCGAAGTTCTGGATGCCCACCACGCGGCCGAGGCCGTCGTACGCGTAGTGAACGATCCGGCCCTCGCTCGGGTAGTGAAGCTCCGTTCGCCGGTCGCCCACCCAGCCGCTCGCGACGGTGCGACCGCTCTGCGATTGCTCGACCTGCCGGCCGAGCGAGTCCCAGGCCGTGGTCACGACCCAGTCGTCGCCCGGATCGTCGGGGTCGTTGTCGTCGACGCTGCGCACGATCCGGCCGAGGCCGTCGTACTCGAACGTCTGCAGGCTGGTGCCCACGAGCATGGGCAGGTCGGTGTCGGGCACCTCCTTCGCCGGATCCGGCAGGATGGTACGGGAGAGGAGCCGATCGCCGCCATCGTAGGCGAAGGAGTGCTCCGTTCCGTTCTCGTCGGTCGTGGCGATCAGATGATCGTCCGCGTCGTACTCCCACAGGCGCTCGCCCCCGTCGGCGTTGAGCTGCGAGCTTCGCCGGTCGAGGGCGTCGTAGGTCCAGCGCGTGACGTTGCCCGCGTCGTCGGTGCGCGCCGCGACGCGGCCGTTGGCGTCGAGCTCGGTGAGCAGCGTGACGAGGCCGTCGGGGTTGCGGGGGTTGTCCGTGTCGAGCGCGCCGCCGCCGTCGCCGGTCGCGCTCATCTCATGGGTCCGAGCCCACAGGCGGCCGACTCCGTCGTAGGCGAAGCGGGTGGCGTTCCCGCGGTCGTTGACGAACGGGTAGAGCCCGAGCGGGTCGGCGATCCTCGCGCCGCGCGCGTCGTAGGCGGAGACGACGTTCCCGCGGCTGTCGTACTCGAACAGGCGAGTCCGTCCGGCGGGGTTCGAGGCGTGCACCGGACGGTTCAGGGCATCGTAGACCCATGACCAGCGGAGGACCTCGGGAGCTCGCGACCCGCCTTCGCTCACCGCGATCTCCTGGCGGGCGACCGCGTTCCCGTTCGCGTCGTACTCCCAGGCGACCTGGGCCGCGTACGGCCCGCCGCCGGTCACTGCGTCCACGACGGGCAAGGTCTCGCGCGTCAAGCGGTCGGCGCCGTCGTACTCGCGGGAGAAGACGCTGCCGTCGTCGTCGACGACGAACGTGGTGCGGCCGTTCGCGTCGTGCTCGATGCGCTCGGTCAGCGTCATGTCGCCCGGCGTGAGCGATCCGTCCTCGAGCGTGATGGGAGCCTCGACGCCCACGCCGGCGGGCAGGAAGAGCTCGCGGTCGGCCTGGATGAGACGGCCGAGCTCGTCGTACGAGAGCGACCTCGCCTGGAGCAGCACGCTGGCCCCCCCGGGCTGGGAGGGCCCACGCGCCTCGCCGCGCACGACCCGGCCGTCAGGATCGAGGACGAGAGAGGTCGCGGTGCCCGCGCCGTCCACCACGAGCACCTGCCGATCGAGGCCGTCGTAGCCGATCGTCCGTGACTCGCCGCCGGGCGTCGCGTCGTCGTCGACCGCGTCGGTGACGGCCGTCTGGTTGCCGTTCCGGTCGTGGGCGTAGGTGAAGGTCGAGCTCCCGAGGGACTCGCCGCCCCTCGTCATCGAGACGAGCAGGTCGCGTGCGTCGTACTCGTACTCGACGATGGCGTCGGGAGCGGCGCCCGAGACGGACATGGGGCTCTCGGCGCGAACGAGGTTCCCGTTCTCGTCGTAGCGGCGCCGCTCGGTGAGCTCCTCGGGCTGGGCGGAGGCGGGTATCGCGGCGTCGCGCGTCGCGTCGCGGGTCACCTCGACGACCTGGCCCAGGATGTCGCGCACGATCTCGGTGCGAAGCCATTCGTGATCGGCGACCACCGCCGCGAGGTGGGTCACGGGGTCGGTGGTGACGTTCTGGATCGAGGTTGCGATCACGCGGCCGTTCGCGTCGCGCTCGATCCGCGCGAGGAAGCCGGTCGCGAGGCCGTCGACGATCGGCGCCTCGGTCTCGACGACCTCGTCGAGCTCGTTCACGTGGACGCGGCTCACGAAGCCCCTGGGGTCCGTCACCTCGGTCACGTTGCCGCGGGCGTCTCGCCGGTAGCTCGTCGCGAGCCCGAGGGCCGGGGCCGGATCGCGGCGGCGTGGGCCCAGGACGGCATCGACCACGGCGCGCGAAAGATAGCCGCCGGTCGTGCCGTCGCGGCCGCCGATGACGTCCTCGCCGTCGCCGTCCGGGTCGGACTCGGGGAAGTACTCGAACGCATCGACGTTGCCGCGCGCGTCCTCCCATTCGACGAGCTGGCCGAGCTCGTTGTGGCGGGCGAGCTCGACGGCGAGCTGGGACGTTCCATCGAGCGCGGCCTGGTTGGAGCCGTCGGCCAGCGTGACGGCCGGGTGCTCGACGCGGACGAGGCTCCCCGAGGCCTGATCGGTGCGATCGTCCCCGTTCACGTCGCCCAGGCCGAGGAGATCGGCGGGGACGGCGATGTTCCAGGTCGCGGCCTCGGCCGGCGGCTCATCGCCCTCCTGCCAGTCGTAGGTGAGGGTGGTCGTGTACCTCTCGGGCGACGCCTCGCCGCCGTTCTGCGGCTGGAAGTCCGGATCGTTGCCGCGGGGCGAGGTGACCGCGAGGAGCTGTCCGAAGAGCGGCTCGTAGGTGTAGCTCGTCGTCACCCGACCCTGGGCGGCGCCGCGCGTGTCGTCGGGGATCCGGCTCGCCGACAGGAGATTCCCGCGCGCGAGCGGGTCGGCGTTCCCGGAGTCGAACGACCACTCGACGGAGTTGCCCAGCGGGCTGACGAGCAGGGTCCGCTCTCCGTTCTCATCGTAGGCCATGTCGGTGACGAAGGCCTCGCCGGTGGGCTCGTCGACCGCGCGGAGGCAGTGGCCCGCGGCATCGTGGAAGTAGTGGGTGGTGGCGCCTCGCCGGTCGACCACGGTCGTGCGCTCCAAGGTCCCCTCGGGCCCGTCGGCCGGGCTGAAGTCGTAGGCGAAGGTCAGCGAGCCGCCGGCCGATACGCCGCTCGCGCTGGTCCCGCCGATGGATTGCTCGACCACGCGGTCGAACGCATCGTCCTCGCCGCCGTAGGTCATCTGCAGGAAGGGCGTCGTCGAGCCGTCGGCCACCTCGTTCGGCGCGACGACCGAGACGAGGTCGTGAGCCAGGCGCGGATCGATCTCGTCGGTCGCGTAGGCGTAGGCCTCGCGCCTGCCCTCCGGGAGGTCCGCGGTGACGGGCGATCGCGCCTCGACGAGGTCGTCGCCGTCGTACGTGAAGCGGACCTCGCGACCGGAGAAGTCCGTGACGGAACCGAGCCGCCCCGACTCGTCGTATGCGAACGAGATGCTGCGGCCGAGCTCATCGGTGACCTCGACGAGCGCGCCGGCGTCGTAGCTGAACGAATGAGTATTGCCCGCGCGGTCGCGAACCTCGGCGAGCTGTCCGGCGGCGCCGAAGGTGCGGACGGTGCCGTCCCTGCTTCGAAGGAGCCAGCCGTCCTGTGTCCTGCGGAGCCGGGCGTAGACGCCGGGTGGAGGGGAGTACTCGCCGTCGCCGGCGTCATTGAAGGTGTCGAGACGGCCGGTGCCGTCGTGCAAGGCCGCCTCGCCGTCGCCCGTCTCCTCGATCCGCATGAAAACGTTCGCTTCCCAGCCCGCTCCGAGGGGGCCGACGCGGTCGTTTCCGCTGCGGTACGTGCGAGTGAAGCGGAAGCCCATGGCGCGACCGGCGATCGCGAGGTCGGTCCGCTCGAGGCGCAGCTCCCCGCTGTGAAGGAGGACTCCTCCCGGGCTGCTCCTGGGATCGAGCCCGAGGCTGGGATTCCTGGGCGGTTCGGGGATCCATGGCGCCTCGCCCTCGCCTTCGCCTTCGCCTTCGCCTTCGCCCTCGCCTTCGCCTTCGCCTTCGCCTTCGCCCTCGCCCTCGCCCTCGCCCTCGCCCTCGCCTTCGCCTTCGCCCTCGCCTTCACCCTCGCCTTCGCCCTCGCCTTCGCCCTCGCCCTCGCCTTCGCCCTCGCCCTCGCCGCCGTCGTCGCCTCCGCAATCGCAGCCGGACGTCGGGGATGCCAGGCAGCAGAGGAGGACCATCACGTTTCGGCTCATTGGCCGCGATCCTATCAGCTCGCGTTGGTCGTCGCGCTTCGGGCGGTGATGGTTGCCATCTCCGGTGCAACGCCCCCCTTTGCCCGCGGGCGGCTCTCGGTCTTGCGAGGTGCCGAGGGGTTGTCTGCGCTGGGCCATCATCACATTCAAGAAAATGAGCGAAATCAGCGGTACTCGATCGCAGACGCGCCGGCCTCGCAGCGCCGAAAGATCGGCGCGAAATGACGAGACTTCGGCAGCGAATTCAGCCGGGGCGAGCTCGAACGAGGGTCGGACCGCGGGTCGGACGAGCGCCGGTTGGAATCCTGCGCGGGATTTTTCCACCCACCCGTGTCCACCCGGGCCGCGCGGTGGGGACGTGGGCCGGCCGGTCCCGCGCCGGCACGGAGGGTGCTTTTCGCGGCCGTCATGGACAAGCCCTCGACTCGATCAGCCCTGATCCTGGCCGCCCTGGCGCTGGCGTTCGCCGCCTGTAGCGGCGACAACGGTGCGAACGGCACCTCCTGCACCGTGACAGAGAACGATGATGGCTCGGCGACGATAGCCTGCGACGACGGAACGTCGGCCGAGGTCGCCAGCGGAACCGATGGGTCCGCGTGCTCGGTCGAGGAAAACGACGACGGCACGAAGACCATCACGTGCGATGACGGCACGGAGGTCACCGTGGCCGACGGGGACCCGGGCGATCAAGGCGACCCTGGCGACCCTGGCGACCCCGGCGAGCCCTGCACGGTCGTGGACAACGACGACGGCACGACCACCGTCACCTGCGGCGAGGACGAGGTCGTCATCAACGACGGCGTGGACGGCGACTCCTGCACCGTCACCGACAACGGCGACGGATCGAGGACGATCGCGTGCGAGGACGGCTCCGAGGTCACGGTCGGCGACGGCGTGGACGGCGAGAACGGCGGAAACGTCGAGATCGACAACTTCCACGGCACGAACCACCTGCTGAGCACGGGCGACTACGAGGACGGCGCCAAGACCTTCGTCGACGCCGTGATCACCTCGGCGACCGCGGACGAGGCGGGCGTGGTCGTCGTGGACTTCACGGTGACGGAGCGTGATGAGGAGTCCACGCCGGTCGAGGGTCTTACGAGCGTCTCGACGAACATCGCCAAGCTCGTCCCGGCCTCGGGCGACGTGAGCTGGAACAGGTGGGTGCCGTACATCTACCGCACCCAGACCGTCGCGGCGGGCGACTGGCCGGCGCCGGAGGGGACCTCGGCCATCCAGGCGTCGAGCGAAAACACGGGGACGCTGACGGAGCTCGGCGACGGCGCCTACACGTACACGTTCGCGACGGACATCACGGCCGTCACCGGGTACGACGGCGAAGCCGTCGACTACGATCGCAGCCTGGTCCACCGGGTGTCGGTCATGATGGGCGGCGGCAGCGGCGCCACCGCGACCGCGACCTTCGACTTCGTCCCGGACGGCACCGAGAACACCGAGTCTCGGGACATCGTGCGGACCGAGACCTGCCAGCAGTGCCACGGCTGGGAGTTCCGCGGCCATGGCGGCAACCGCCTGACGGTCGAGAACTGCGTGACCTGCCACAACGCGGGAAACACCGACCCGAACAGCTCGCCGGACGGGATCCTGCCGGGCGAGGACTTGGACTTCAAGGTCATGATCCACAAGATCCATGCCGGCGGCGAGCTTCACAGCATCCCGGGCGAGGACGGGATCGTCTGGGACGATCCCGCGACCGAGGAAGACGAGTCGGAGGACAACGGCGAGTTCGCCATCTGGGGCTACCGCGACAACAAGCACGAGTGGTGGAAGGTCGAGTTCCCGGCGGTCATCGAGACCTGCACCAAGTGCCACCAGGGCGAGGGCGAGCAGGTGGACAACTGGGAGGCCAACCCGTCGCGCGCGGCCTGCGGCTCCTGCCACGACGAGACCGACTTCGGCACGGGCGATGGCCACGAGGGTGGCGACCAGGAGGACGACGAGGGCTGCCTCGACTGCCACGAGGAGGAGGGCTTCGCGCCGAGCGTCGCGGAGGCGCACGACTGGCAGGCGCACGACCCGCGCAAGCAGCCGGAGTTCGACATTGCTCTCAGCGTCTCGGCTCCCGCGAACGCAGAGTACTTCGAGGGCGACGAGACCCCGGTCGTCACGGTCGGGATCACGGATGCGGTCACGGGTGACGCTGTGGATCCCGAGGACTGGGACTCCGATGCGACCACGGACGGCTGCCCGCAGGACTTCGACAACGACGAGTGGGAAGACTGCCCGCCGCGCGACAACGGCTTCAAGACCTTCGCGCTGTTCGTCCACGGGCCCCGGGCCCATCGTGTTCCGGTGCTGACGACCGCGGCGCGCGCGCAGATGTTCAGCGCGACGACCGGCACCTGGGACCTGAGCGCGATCTCCAACAACACGCCAGGGCTGAGCCTCACCACCGACGGCGGCGAGCTGGTCCACGGCGAGGACGCGGTGGGAGGCGACACGCTGATTCCCGGCGTGATCGAGGTGAAGATGGTCACCGCGTCGTTCGCCGCTCCGGCGGCGGCGACCACCGACGAGGTCGTCGCGTGGCTGAACGCGAACACCGGCTTCGCCGCCCGGGCCATCGCCTGGAACCAGGCCGGGACAGTCGGCATCCGCAGCCGCAACATGGGCCGTATCCACGCGATCCAGCTCCGTGCGAGCCCGGTCGCCACGACCGTGTTCGGCGGCGACCTCAACCCGAAGACGCCGACGGGCTCCACGACGGCGAACAGCCTCCTCACGAACAGCACCGATGCGAAGATCACGCGCGACTCCACGAGCGACGTGGTCACGTACACGCTCGACGCCGTCGGCGACCTCGAGCCCGGCACGTACATCGTCAAGCTCGAGATCGCGGAGGCCGGCAACGCCAGCGACACCAACTACAGGACTCCCTCGGTCGCCAAGGTGACCTTCCAGGTCGGGACAGCGGACGAGGAGCCGTTCGTGGCCCAGAACTGCGACACCTGCCACGAGGGCCCCGACGGAACCGGCTTCGTCCTCGACTGGCGGCGCCACCAGAAGCGCTTCGAGGACTCGGCGCTCGACACCTGCGGCAACTGCCACGACTATCAGCCGCAGTATGGCACGAGCATCGATCCGGCCACGGGCCGCTTCTGGTGGAGCTTCAACGCGGCGGGCGCGCCGAGCGGACCGGGCAGCCCCGGCAGCATCTCGTGGACGGGCGCCAAGCCCATCTCGCGGCGCGTCCACGCCGTTCACTTCGGGTCCAGCCTCAACTACCCGCTGGCGACCGTGGACTACGGCAACGGCGACCCGGTCAAGGGCCGCGCGTGGGACATCACCTTCCCGCAGGACGTGCGCAACTGCGAGGTCTGCCACACCGAGGAGACGAGCGGGAGCTGGCTGACGAACCCGGGCATGATCCCCTGCTCGGGCTGCCACGACTCGGACGCGGCGATGGCCCACATGCGGGCCATGAGGTTCGATCCGACCCCGGAGAACCCCTGGAGCGGCGACGAGGAAGAGGCCTGCGCGGCCTGCCACCACTCCGGCGCCGAGGAAGAGTAGCATCCCCGCCACCGAGAAGCGGCGGGCCCCATCTTTCGCCGCTGGTCTGAAACCCCGAAAGCACGTATGAGATCGCCCGCCATGTCCAGATCCGTCCTCTGCCCGGCCGCCGCCTTGCTCCTCGCGCTCGCCTTCTCCTGCGGCCGGGCGAAGCCCGAGGAGGATCGGCCCTCGCGAGCGCGCGCTCCGGCGAAGGGCGTCCTGGCGACCGTCAACGGTGCACCCATCACCGAGGCGGACGTTCGGCTCCTGGCGCGCGCGGGCGGTCACGGGGCGGGCGGCGGAGAGGAGGAGGGCGAGGAGCGCCCGCCCGAGCCGCCTCCCGAGCAGAAGAGGCAGATCCTCGAGACGATCATCCGCGACGAGCTGGTGGCTCAGCGCGCGGTCGAGCTGCACCTCGACACCGATCAGGCCTTCCGCGACGAGGTGGCTGCCCGGCAGGCGGAGCTCGACGCGTTCAGGCGCCGGCGGCTCGTCGACCTCTTCTACCGGCGCCAGCGCGAGGAGGCCAACGTCACCGAGGCCGACGCGCGGCGGTACTTCGACGCGAATTCGGCGCGGCTGAAGAAGCAGGTGCACGTGTGGCAGATCCTCGTGCGCAGCGAGGCGCGGATCGAGGAGGTCCGGAGGGAGCTCGACGCCGGGACGGGCTTCGAGGACGTGGCGCGCGGGCAGTTTCCGGCGCTGCCCGAGGGACGGCGGCCGTGGGACCTGGGGTTCCTCAGGTGGAACCAGATCCCCGACCCCTGGCGGCCGGTCCTCGACCACCTCGCGAAGGGTCGGACGAGCGGCGTCATCCGGGGGCCGAGGAACCGCTTCTGGATCATCAAGCTCATCGACGAGCGCGAGGATCCCGACGTCACGTTCGAGACCTGGCGCGCGAACATCATCGAGACGCTGCGGGCCGAGCGGATCGAATCACGCCGAGCACAGACCGCTCGCGAGCTGCGCACGAAGGCGCGCGTCGTGTACGTCGCGGCGAAAAAGAATCACCAAGATTGACGGAACTCGCGAGCGGTCGCGCGGCGGGCCCGAAGAGCCCGCCGAAGGATCGTCGCGCGCGCGCGAGATGGGGGCGCAAGTAGTGCGCACTTGCCAGACGCGGCGCGATTACTCGGGCTTTTCCGCCGGTCGGAGGGACGCCGGAGGTCTGGGCACGAGCGATGCTCTACCCGGCGCTCATGGACAACACCTCGATCCGCTCACCTCTGGTCTTCGCCGCCCTTGCCGTGTCGCTGGTGCTCGCAGGCTGCCCTGGCGACAACGGTGCGGATGGCAGCTCCTGCACCGTGACCGAGAACGACGACACGGGCGTCTCCACGATAACCTGCGAGGACGGCACCACCGCAGAGGTCGCGAGCGGCGCCGATGGGACCGCGTGCTCGGTCGAGGAGAACGACGACGGCACGAAGACCATCACGTGCGATGACGGCACCGAGGTCACGGTCAGCGATGGTGAGCCGGGCGATCCGGGCGATCCCGGCGATCCGGGTGAGCCGGGCGAGCCCTGCACGGTCGTGGATAACGACGACGGCACGACCACGGTCACGTGCGGTGAGGACGAGGTAGTCATCAGCGACGGCGCCGCCGGCGACTCGTGCACCGTCACCGACAACGGCGACGGCTCGAGGACGATCGCCTGCGAGGACGGCTCGGAGGTGACGATCGCCGACGGCGTGGACGGCGAGACCGGGGGGAACGTCGAAGTCGGCAACTTCCACGGCATCGGCGCCCTGCAGAGCACCGGCGAGTTCGAGGACGGCGCCAAGTCCTTCGTCGACGCCCTGATCACCTCGGCGACCGCGGACGAGGCGGGCGTCGTCACCGTGGACTTCACGGTCACGAACCAGGACGAGGAGGCGACTCCCGTCGAGGGCCTGACCGGCGTCTCGGCGATCATCGCCAAGCTCGTCCCCGCTTCGGGCGACGTGAGCTGGAACACGTGGGTGCCCTACATCTACCGCACCCAGACCGTCGCGGCGGGCGACTGGCCGGCGCCGGAGGGGACCTCGGCCGTTCAGGCGACGACCGAGAACACCGGGACGCTGACGGAGCTCGGCGGCGGCGCGTACACGTACACGTTCGCGACGGACATCTCGGCCGTCACCGGCTACGACGGCGCGGCGGTCGAGTACGACAGGAGCCTCGTCCACCGCGTGTCGGTCATGATGGGCGGCCACAGCGGCGCGACGGCCGAGGCCACCTACGACTTCGTCCCGGACGGCACGGCGAACGCCGAGTCGCGCGACATCGTGCAGACCGAGACCTGCCAGAACTGCCACGGCTGGGAGTTCCACGGTCATGGCGGCAATCGCCTGACGGTCCAGGGCTGCGTGACCTGCCACAACGCGGGGAACACCGATCCGAACGGCTCGCCCGACGGGGTCCTGCCCGGCGAGACCCTGGACTTCAAGGTCATGATCCACAAGATCCACGCCGGTGGCGAGCTGCAGAGCATCCCGGGCGAGGACGGGGAGGTGTGGGACGACCCGTCGACGGAGGAGGACGAGTCCGCCGACAACGGCGAGTACGCCATCTGGGGCTACCGCGACGCGAAGCACGAGTGGTGGAAGGTCGGCTTCCCGGCGAAGATCGAGAACTGCACCGCGTGCCACCAGGGCGATGGGGCCGAGGCCGACAACTGGCAGACCAACCCGTCCCGTGCGGCCTGCGGCTCCTGCCACGACGAGATCGACTTCAGCCTGGAAGAAGAGGAAGGCGGTCACGGAGGTGACGACCAGGACGACGACGACGGGTGCCTGGACTGCCACGAGGAGGACGGCCTCGCGGCGGGAGTCGCCGAGGCGCACGACTGGCTGGCGAACGACCCGCGGATGGACGAGGAGTTCGACATCGAGGTGACGGTCTCCGAGCCGAACAACGGCGAGTTTTTCGAGGACGGCGAGAGCCCGATCGTCACGATCGTCGTGAACAACGCCGACACCGGCGCGCTCATCCCGGGCACGACGATCGCCTCCGACGGCACCGCCGAGGGCTGCACGCTCGTCGATGAGGACGACGACGGCGACTGGGATCCCTGCCCGGACGGCGACGGAGCCTTCACCACGGCCCAGATGTTCGTCAGCGGACCCAGGGCAAACCGGACGCCGGTCCTCACGACGGGGGCTCGTGCCCAGATCGTCAGCGGGAGCACCGGCACGTGGGATCTGAGCGCCATCGACAACAACGCAGCCGCGCTGAGCCTGACGGTCGACGGAGGCCAGCTCGTCCACGGCGAGGACGCCGTGGGCGGCGACACGCTCCTGCCGGGCGTGATCGAGGTGAAGATGGTGACCGCCTCGTTCGCCGTGCTGACGGCGGCGACCACCGGCGAGATCGTCGCCTGGCTGAACGCGAACACCGCGTTTGCCGCCCGGGCGATTGCCTGGGACGAGGCGGGCAACGTCGGCATCCGGAGCCGAAACCTCGGTCGGATGCACGCGATCCAGCTTCGCTCGAGCCCGGTGGCGACGACGGTGTTCGGCGGCGATCTCGTTGCCAAGACGCCGTCGAGCACGGGCTCGTATGCCTCCAACAAGCTCTACAGCGATCCGAAGGCGGTCCCCGCGGCTGCCGACGTCACCTACACGTACAATCTGGACCCCGTCGACGACCTCGTACCGGGGACCTACACGATCCGTGTGGAGTTCGCGGACGCGGGGAGCATTCGCGGCACCGATTCGTTCAGGGCGACCTCCTCCGCCAGGGCCACGTTCCAGGTCGGTGCCGCGGACGAGGAGCCGTTCGTGGCCCGCAACTGCGACACCTGTCACCGCGGCCCGAACGGCGTCGGCCTGGACATGCACACCAACAAGCAGCTCGACGACTTCGGCGCCGAGACCTGCGGCGCCTGCCACGACTACCAGCCGCAGTACGCCACGAGCCTCGACCCGGCGACGGGGCGAGTCCGGTGGGGCTCGAGCGGTCCGGGCTCGCTGGGCAGCATCGGCTGGACCGGGGCGAAGCCCATCTCGAGGCGCGTCCACGCGGTCCACTTCGGCTCGAGCCTGAGCTACCCCAACGCCACCGTGGACCACTCGGACGAGCCCGTGGGCCGCAACTGGGACATCACGCTCCCGCAGGACGTCCGCAACTGCGAGACCTGTCACCCCGCCGACACGAGCGGGACCTGGCTCACCAACCCCGGCATGATCCCGTGCTCGGGCTGTCACGACTCGGACGCGGCGATGGCCCACATGCAGTCCATGAGGTTCGACTCGACCCCGGAGAACCCCTGGAGCGGTGACGAGGAAGAGGCCTGCGGCGCCTGCCACGCAGACTCCGCCGAATAGCCTGCCGGACCCCTGGCTCGGGTATGCTGGGCGGCCATGAGGATCACGAGGTCCACGCTCGCCGTCGTGTCGCTCACGTTCGCGGGATGTTCCGGGCAGACGACGCGGCCGGAAGCTCCGGACGGAGCGACCGCTGGGCGAGGCGACGCCGTCACCGCGCCGGCATCGCAGCCTCCGGCGACGCCCCCGGCGATGCCTCCGGTCTCGACGCCCCCTGCATCGGCGAGGGCCGAGCCGTTGACGCTGGCTCTCGAGGGCTGGACGGCGACGACCGAGGACGACGGCGCGCACCGGCGAGTCGAGCACCGCCGGCCGCCGAGCACCTGCTTCGTCTTGCTCGATCGCTGGTGGGGAATCCCTCCCACCCCGGGCGGACCGATGGCGGTCGCGTCGCGGCGCCCCGTCACCGTGAGCGGTCGTTCCCTGGAGCTCCTGACGACCTCCCACTTCCAGGGCGTCGAGGACGAGGTGCAGGTGCTCTTCTACCGCGACCAGGGCTTCCAGACGCGAGTGACGTTCCGTGACTGCGCCGCCGCGGAGACCGACGAGGTGCTTGGTCGGATCCGGATCGCGGAGTGAATCAGAACCAGCGGCGGAGCCAGTCCTTCTCGAAGAGGATCTTCGCGGCGTGCCAGCGGCGGGCAGGTGAGCGGAGCTTCACCTGGGGGACCGGCACGGCGTAGAAGTTCCCCTTGCCGATGCCCGCCTTGCCGTCGCCGGTCTCGACGAAGCACTCGCCTTCGCCTTCGAACCGCGCGGGCTTGCCCTTGCCCGTGATCGAGAGCGCGATGTTCCTCGAGACGACCTCGGCCTCGCCGTGGGCGAACACGCCGGCCTTGGGCAGGGGCTTCTTCATCTGCAGCGGGATGCCGACCACGTCGCCGATCGCGTGGACGCGCTCGTGCTTCGTCGCCAGGAGGTGCCTGTCCACGGGCACCCAGCCGCTCTCGTCGACGAGCCCCGCCTCGCGCACCACCTTCGGGGCGCGATGCGGCGGGACGTAGGCGAGCAGATCGTAGGTGGTCTCGGCGCCGTTCGTGAACTTCAGGCGCCGCGCGGCCGGATCGACCGACGCGACCTGGTGCTCCGGGCGATACGCGATCCCCTTCGACTCCACGAGCTCCCGCACCGCACCCGACACGACGGGCCCGGTCACGCCCATCGGCGCCGGCTCGGCCGCCCAGACCTCGATCTGCGTGCGCTCCCGGATCTTGCGCTTGCGGCAGAAGTGCTCGATCAGCATCGCCGCCTCGTAGGGCGCGGCCGGGCACTTGTAGGCCGGCGCCGCGGTGAGCACGACGATCTTGCCGCCGTCGAACGCTCCCAGCGCGGCCCTGAGCGTCTCGGCGCCGGCGAGCGTGTAAAAGTCGTGGCCGGCCTCCGCGAGACCCGGGATCGTCTCGGGGGCGAGCTCGGCTCCCAGCGCCAGGATCAGGTTGTCGCCCGCCAGCGTGCGCCCACCGACGACGGCCTCGCGCCGCGCCGGGTCGACGCGCTCGATCTCGCCGCGAACGACCTCGATGCCCTTCCTCCTCAGTCGATCGAGGGGCCGCGAGATCTGATCCGCCGAGCGCTGGCCGACCATCAGCCACAGGAAGGACGGCGCGAAGGCGAACGACGGCTCGCGGTCCACGAGCACGACGCGGTGCTCCTCCGGCAAGGCCTTGCGCAACAGGTTCGCGGCGACGAGGCCGCCGACCCCGCCGCCGAGGATGAGGATCGATCGATCCAATGGTCAACCTCCCTCGAAGCGAGTGAGCGTGCACAGCGCGCGTTGCAGCGTCAAGCTCTTCCGTCTCCCGCGTCATCTTGCGGTCTCGCGGGCAAACAGATCGCGCGGTTATGGCTGGAAGCGTCATGATTTCGCGTGGTTGGATGACGGGTGCGTGTCCCCGTTGGCTCGGGAAATGCATCGGTTTCGAACTGTGAGGAAGGCCGAGATTCCCGTGATTCCGCTGAGGGACTCGGTTCTCTTTCCTCACGCGACGCTTCCGTTCGTCGTGGCGCGCGAGAGCTCGGGGCGACTGCTCGAGGCGCTGGGCGACGAGAAGAACGTGGTGCTCGCGACGCAGCGCGATCCCCGCGTGGACGAGCCCGGGGTCGACGACCTGTACCCGGTCGGAACGTTGACGCACCTCGTGAGGGTCGTGCACATGCCGCAGAACCGCGGGACGCATCTCGTCGTCGCCGAGGGCCTGCAGCGCGTGCGCCTTCTCGGAGAGAAGCAGCGCGCTCCGTTCCTGACGGCGCGCTGCGAGCTCCTCGTCGACCTCGTGCCGGCGCAGCCGGACGACGAGTACCTGGCGCTCGCCGAGGCGCTCAAGACCTCGTTCGCCGAGATCATCGAGCTGTCGCCGGTGCTCTCGAACGACCTTCTGCCCGTCGTCGCGACGACCGACGACGCGTCGCTGCTCACCGACTTCGTCGCCACGGCGCTGCAGAACCTCCCCACCTGCGTCCGCCAGGAGCTGCTCGAGACGCTCGACGTGCACGACCGCATGAAGAGGCTCGAAGAGGAGCTCCTGCGCGAGAGGGAGAAGCTGGCCCTGCAGCAGAAGATCCGCGCCGAGATCCAGGAGAAGCTGGCCGGAGCGCAGCGCGAGCTCTTCCTGCGAGAGCAGATCAAGGCCATCCAGCACGAGCTCGGCGAGAAGGACGAGCAAGCGGAGGTGCTCGACGGCCTCAGGCGCAGGGTCGAGGAGGCGGGCATGCCGGAGGAGGCGAAGGCGGAGGCCGACCGCGAGCTGGCGCGCCTCGCCCAGATCCCGCCCGCCGCCGCGGAGTACACCGTGTCGCGCACCTACCTCGACTGGCTGACGACGCTCCCGTGGAAGGAGCCGTCCGGCGCGCCGATCGACGTCGTCAGAGCCGAGCAGATCCTGGACGAGGACCATCACGACCTCGAGCGCGTCAAGGAGCGGATCGTCGAGTACCTCGCCGTCGTCCAGCTCAAGCGGGACCTCAAGGGGCCCATCCTCTGCTTCGTCGGCCCGCCGGGCGTGGGCAAGACCTCGCTCGGCAAGTCCATCGCGCGCGCGCTCGGAAGGCGTTTCGTCCGCATCTCGCTGGGCGGCATGCACGACGAGGCGGAGATCCGCGGGCACCGGCGCACGTACGTCGGCGCGCTGCCCGGCCAGATCCTGCAAGGGATACGTCGCGCCGGCTCCCGCGATCCGATCTTCATGCTCGACGAGGTCGACAAGCTCGGGCGCGACTTCCGGGGCGACCCGGCCTCGGCGCTCCTCGAGGTGCTCGATCCGGAGCAGAACTTCTCGTTCAGGGACCACTACCTCGACGTGCCCTTCGACCTGTCGAAGGTCCTGTTCATCACGACCGCGAACGTGCTCGAGCCCGTGCCTCCCGCGCTCCTCGACCGGATGGAGGTCCTGGAGCTCCCCGGCTACACCGACGAGGAGAAGCTGCACATCGCGCAGAGGTTCCTCGTCCCGAGGGCGATCCAGGAGCACGGCATGAGGGAAGGCGACCACCTGCGCTTCGAGGACGACGGCCTCGTCGAGATCATCCGCAGCTACACGCACGAGGCGGGCGTGCGCAACCTCGGCCGGGAGATCGGAGCCATCTGCCGCAAGCAAGCGCGCAGGATCGCGAAGGGCGAGTGGGGGCTCCTCACGGTCGGGTCCGCCGTGGTCCGCGAGCACCTGGGCGCCCCGCGCTTCGAGGTCGAGACGGAGCTCGAGGAGCGCACCCGGACGCCCGGCGTGGCCGTGGCGCTGGCCTGGACGCCTGCAGGGGGCGACATCCTCTTCGTCGAGGCCGCGCTCATGGAGCGCGACAAGGGAGAGTTCACGGTCACTGGCCAGATCGGCGACGTGATGCAGGAGTCGACGAAGGCCGCGCTGAGCTGGCTCAGGGCGAACGGATCCCGCTACGCCATCGAGCCCGCTCGCTTCAAGGGATCCGATCTGCACATCCACGTCCCGGCCGGCTCCGTCCCGAAGGACGGTCCCTCGGCCGGCGTGGTGATGGCGGCGGCCCTCGCGTCCCTCTTCACGGGTCGCAGGGTCCGGCCCCGAGTGGCGCTGACGGGCGAGATCACGCTGAGCGGTCAGGTGCTCCCGGTCGGCGGGATCAAGGAGAAGGTGCTGGCCGCGAGGCGCTGCGGCGTGCGCGAGATCATCCTGCCCGCGAAGAACGAGCCGAACGTGACGGGCGACCTGCCCGAGCACCTGCGAGTGGGGATCGCGTTCCACTACGTGAAGCGGATCGATGAGGCGCTCGACCTCGCGCTAGAGCCCCCGCCGACCTAGCTTCCGAGGTCAGTGGAGGACACGATGAGAAAGACCTACCCGGCAGCAGTGAAGGTTTCCAACGACACGAAACAGAAGATCGTCGAGCTGATCAACCCGTCGCTCGCGCGCACGATCGACCTCTTCCTCGAGGCAAAGCACGCTCACTGGAATTCCAAGGGAAAGCAGTTCTACAGCCTGCATCTCCTCTTCGACGTCGTGGCCAAGCACCTCCGAAAGCAGGCCGACGACCTCGGCGAGCGCGTCGCCTCGCTGGGCGGGGTCGCCCAGGGAACCGTCCAAGAGGTCGCGCGGACGACCGACCTTCAGCCCTACGAGCTGGGCTCGGCCAGCGTGGACGACCACGTCTCGGCGATCGTCGAGAACCTCGCCCAGCACGCGTCGGCGCTGCGAAAGGCGATCGACAGGACGGAGGAGATCGGGGATCTCGCCACGCAGGAAATCCTGCTGACGCACCTGTGCAAGGTGGAGCAGGACACGTGGCTCCTCGAGAGCCACCTCGCAGACTCTCGGCCGCCCATTCGAGAGCGCGAGGAGCGGGCGGCCCCGGGCGGCAACGGCGGCAGGGCCGCGGCCCGCAAGCATCCGGAGGCCGCGGCTCAGCGCTGACGGTCAGGAGTTGCTCCCTGGCCGGCAGGGACCGGCGTAGTATGCTCGCCGCCGAATGGGCTCCCCGGCGAGCACGAGTCCCCGAGCCCTGCCGATCCCGCGCCAGGAGGACCTGCCGTGGGAACACCTGTACGAGCGCATCGGCTGGCTCATCCGGCTTCGCACCATCGCCGTCGCCGTCGCCCTCCCGCTCCTCGCCGCCGCGGGCTTCGCGGGCGTCCTGACCGCCGTCCCGGAGCTCCTGGCCCTCGCCGCCGGCCTCGGCCTCTTCAACGTCCATTGCTGGCACCGCTGGCGGAGCGCCATCTCCGACCCGGCTCGACCTCCCGACACGAGGCAGCTCGAGGAGTCCATCTTCCGCCAGCTCCTCGTCGACCTGGTCGTCCTGACCCTGCTCATCTACTTCGGCGGCAGCGTGCAGAACCCCTTCGCATACTTCTATGCGTTCCACATGGCCATCGGCGCGATGCTGCTCCCCCGTCGCTCCGCGTTCGTGCTCGGGGCCGTGGCGGCCTCGTGCTACGGTGCGATCGTGCTGGGTGAGCTGGTCGGAGTGCTCCCTCACCATCTGGTGCGAGTCGGTGCCGTCGGCACTCCCTGGCGCATGCCCTCGTTCGTGCTCTGGCGCTTCGTGGCGGTCACCGTCACGAACTTCGGCACGCTCTACTTCGTCAGCTCGGTGGCCGACCGCTACCGCAGGGCCGAGGCTCTCCGGCACGAGCACGATCGCGTCGCCCTGTCGCGGGAGCGCCTGGTCAGGATCGGCGAGGTCGCCGCCGGCGTCGCGCACGCCGTCCGCAATCCCCTGCACGGCCTGCTCAACGGCGTGGAGATCCTGGCCGCGCGAGTCGGCGATGGAACGACCGCCGAGACCCTGGCCCTGATGAAGGAGGCGCTGCAGCGCATCGACCAGGTCACGCGGCGTCTCCTGGTCCTGACTCGAGACGCGCCTCTCGCCGTGGCGCCCGTCGACCTCGACGCTCTCGTTCAGGACGCGATCGCGCTGGCATCTCCACGCGCGCGCGGCAGCACCGCGCGCGTCGACTTCGTCGCGGGCGGCTCCGGCACCGTGGAGGTGGATGCCTTGCGCGTGAGCGAGGCCATCGTCAACGTGATCGACAACGCGCTCGACGCGTGCAAGGCTGGCGGCACCATCATCGTCAGAACGTCCAGAGGATCGGATGCCGACGCCGCGATCGAGGTCGCGGACACCGGACCCGGGATTCCGCTCGAGGACCTGGAGAGGGTCTTCGATCCGTTCTTCACGACGAAGGCGGTCGGCGAGGGTTCCGGCCTCGGTCTGGCGATCGCACGCAGGACCGTCGAGGAGCATGGAGGACGCGTCACGATCGACAGCGCGCCTGGCACGGGCACCAGGGTTCACCTGAGCATCCCGCGCCGCGCGGCGCAGGGAGGGTCATGAGCGCGGGACTCCTTCCCCGGGTGCTCGTCGTCGACGACGAGCGCATCAGCCGGCACACGACCGCGGTGCAGCTCCGCCAGGCGGGCTACCTCGCCGAGCCGGCCGAGAACGCGTTCGTCGCTCTCGAGAGGCTCGCGAAGGGGAGCTGGGACGTCGTCCTGACCGACCTGAGGATGCCCGGGATGGACGGCCTCGCGTTCCTCCGGCAGATCCGGCAGAGGCATCCGAGCATCGACGTCATCATCATGACCGCCTACGGCAGCGTCGAGACCGCCGTCGCCGCGATGCAGGACGGGGCCGCGGACTACCTCACCAAGCCCTTCCGCTTCCAGGAGCTCGACCTGAGGCTACGGCGCATGGCGCAGCTCCGCGAGGCCCAGGGCGAGCTGCAGCGGCTTCGCTCGATCCTCGACCAGACCGCCAGCTCGCACGGGATCCTCGGAGAGGCGCCGGCGATCCGCGCGATCTGCGACCGACTCCCGCTCCTGGCCGATTCGAGCGCTCCCGTGCTCGTCTCCGGCGAGACCGGCACGGGAAAGGAGCTCGTCTCGCGCGCGCTCCACGATCTGGGGCCGCGACGGCGCGCGCCGTACGTCGCTCTGGCCTGCGGGGCGATCCCGCGCGAGCTCGCGGAGTCGCAGCTCTTCGGGCACGAGCGCGGCGCTTTCACCGGCGCGATCGCGCGCCGCAAGGGGTGCTTCGAACAGGCCAACGGCGGGACGATCCTCCTGGACGACGTCGACGACCTGCCGCAGGAGATCCAGGCGAAGCTCCTCAGGGTCCTGCAGGAGGGCACGCTCAGTCGCGTCGGCGGCGGCGAGGACATCGCGGTGGACGTCCGCACCATCGCGACGACCAAGCACGACCTCGCCACGGCGGTCGAGGACGGCGGGTTCCGGCGCGACCTCTACTACCGCCTGTGCGGCCTCGAGCTGAGGCTGCCCCCGCTGCGCGACCGCGGAGACGACGTGCTCCTGCTCGCTCAGCATTTCCTCCGCCTCCTAGCGTCGAAGGAGGGCCACACACCCAAGTGTCTATCGACGGGTGCCGCCGACGTCCTTCGCAGGCACGGCTGGCCCGGAAACGTTCGCGAGCTGCGCCGCGTCATGGAGTCCGCCGTGACGCTCTGTCCGATGGCCGAGGTCCAGTCGGAGCACCTGCCGGAGTACCTGCGGGGAACGGATCGCGACCCGGCGCGTCCATTCTCGCTGCACCTCGACGGTCAGGCGAAGCTGGAGCTCCCCGAGCTGGTCCGTCAGTTCGAGGAGGAGATCATGAAGTGGGCGATGCAGAAGGCCCGCGGGCAACAGAGCCGCGCCGCGGAGCTGCTCGGGCTGCCGCGCACGACCCTTCAGAGCAAGCTCGGCCGGCCGCGCGAGGGCGAGGAGCAGTAACGTCCGGCAGGAGCAGGGGACGAGGTTAACAAGTTCACGAAACTCCATTGGTGAACTTGCTAACCTCGTCCCTTCGTCCGGCACGCGGCTTGCTTGGCCGCTCGCCAGAGTGCGGATCCTCCTCTGCCAGTCCAGGGACGGGGAACGTGGGCTCGAGGATGCGCTCACGGCGCTGGGCCACGCGGTCGTGTCGACCGGCACTCCGGATGCGGCCCGCGACGCGCTTTCGGCGCTGGACTTCGCCGTCGTCGTGGTCGACCTGGATCTTCCCGGCCTGGGCGGGCTCGGCTTCCTCCGGGAGGTGAGGAGGCACCTGCCCGAGGTCGACATCGTCGTGATCGCCTCGTACGACGCGACGGAGACCGCCGTCGCCGCGATGAACGAGGGCGCGGCCGACTTCGTCACCAAGCCCTTCCGGTCAGAGGAGCTCGAGATACGGATAGATCGACTCCGGCGCCTGCGCGAGCAGAGGGGCGAGCTCGGGCGGCTGCGCGCCGTGCTCGGAGAGGGAGCGTGCTTGCCTGGCCTTCTCTCGGAGTCGCCCGCGATGCACGCCATCTGCGAGCGGATTCGCCTCGCGGCCGACACGGTCGCTCCCGTCCTGCTCGAGGGTGAGACGGGAACGGGAAAGGAGCTCGTCGCGCGGACGATCCACGGCCTCGGATCCCGTCGGGTCGCTCCGTTCGTCGCGTTCGCCGGCCATCGTGCCGCGACCGACGAGCTCGTCGCCACGCTGCTCGGCGACGAGCAGGGCGGGCTCGGCGGCGCGATCGGGCAGGCGGACGGCGGCACCCTGCTCGTCGACGACGTCGACGCGCTCTGCCTCGGCGCGCAGCGCGGCCTGTGCCGGCTCCTCGAAGAGGGCGTGGTCCGCCGCGTCAACGGCTCGGACGATTCGCCGGTCGACGTGAGGTTGGTCGCTACCACGGAGGTCGACCTCACCGAAGCCGTCGCGCGGGGAAGCTTCCTCGACA
This sequence comes from Deltaproteobacteria bacterium, assembly GCA_016190375.1. Taxonomy (GTDB): domain Bacteria; phylum Myxococcota_A; class Polyangia; order JACPQR01; family JACPQR01; genus JACPQR01. The sequence goes on along the minus strand of JACPQR010000071.1, from coordinate 9,669 downwards.
GGCTGCTCCGCGACCTGCGTGGTATCGAGATCCGGCTGCCTCCCTTGCGAGAGCGCGGCGACGACGTGGTGCTGCTCGGCGGCACTTTCCTGAGGCTCCTCGCGGCGACGCGCCCCGAGGTCCCGCGGCTGATCTCGCGAGACGCCGCGGAGCTCCTGCGGCGCCACACGTGGCCCGGCAACGTCAGCGAGCTGAGACGGGTGATCGCGTACGCGGGCGCCACCGCGACCGGCGGCGAGATCACGGTGGCGGACCTGCCCGAAGCGCTCCGCAGACCGAGCGAGGGGAGGCCTTTCACGCTTCACCTCGAAGGCATCGCCAGCGTCCAGCTCGCCGAGCTGGTCCACGATTTCGAGCAGGAGCTCCGAGCGTGGGCGCTCGAGAAGGCCGAAGGTCAGCCCGCGCGCGCGGCGGAGATCCTCGGAGTCGACGATCAGGACGACGCAGACCGTCCCGGCCGCAACTGACTCCGGCGCCGAGATCTCGGCGCGGATTGCCGGAGGTTCGGCCGTCACGGTAGTCGTCTCACGGCGTCGAACCGTCCGCCGGGCACGTCCCTTGCTCGAAATAAGGCTGAAAGGAGGAGACCTTGCACCGGTCCGAGGCAGAGGATCTCGTTCTGTGCGCGGTCTGCAGCGCCGAAATCTCCGTGTCGCGCGACCGGGGCTTCGCTTTCGGCTCAGAGAGCGCTCTCTGCTTCGGGTGCGCGCTCGATCGCGGCGGCGTCTGGGACGAGCTTCACGACACCTGGCTCGAGGCCCCGGACGTCCGCGACCTGCCCCTCGAGGAGGGAGGCTAGTCCTGGTGTGGAAGGACCAGGACGGGGCAGGGCGCCTCGATGATCACGGTCTTGAGCGCCGCCGCTCGCCGCGGCTCGAGGCTCCCGCGCCAGGACATGACGATGAGGTCGGCCTCTCGCTGGGCGGCGAACCGGACGATCTCCGCGCCCGGATCGCCCTGGGCGAGGGCGAGCTCGAGCCGCGCCCGCAGCGGAAGTGAGCAGAGGCAGCGGACTCGGTGGAGGAACTCCCGTCGCCACGCGGGCCACTCGTGCTGCGGCTGATCCTGGTAGGTAGGCGCGCCCAAGCTGCCGGGCTCCGCCGAAGGCACCACGCCTGGAGCAGCGACGTGAAGCACGACGAGCTCCGCGCCGGCACGCTCGGTCAGGGTGATGCTCGGCCCGAGCGCACGCGCCGTGGTCGGAGTTCCGTCCTGCGGGAGCAGGACCCGGCGGAGCTGCCATGGCCGGTTGCCCCTCGTCGCCTGCACGAGGAGCACCGGGTGCCGCCCGTCGAGCAGCACCGCCTCCGCCACCGAGCCGAGACCGCGCGGTGGCGTGCGGGGCCCCGTGTACGCGCACATCACGATGAGCGTGCCCTCGCGCTCGGAAGCCGCCCGCACGATCGCAGGCGCCGGCGTGCCCGCGAGCCGATCGACCACCGCGCCTCGCAGGTCCTCGACGCCGGCAGCCACCCGCGCCTCGATCCGCCCCGCGGGCTCGGCCTGTTCGACGACGTGAACGAGCCGCAGCGTCGCGCCCGCGAGGGTCGCCATCGTCCGGGCCACGGGCATCGCGCTCATGGCCGCCGCGGTTCCGTCGAGCGGTGCGATCACGGTCGTGATCCTCTCCCCCTGCTTCACGTGATCGCCTCCTTCCGGCGCTGCCCGGGCCCGACCACGAGCTTCTTCCCACCGTGCCAGACGGCCATCGGCTCGCCGGTCTCTAGCTCGACCTCGATCGTCCGCGGCGAGGCGCCGGCCGTCACTCGCAGGAGGCGCCCTCGCCATCGGACCGGCACCCTCAGCCTCTGCCACCCGGGGAGCAGCTTCGGATCGACCGCGATTCCGTCCGCGCGGGCCTCGAGCCCGAGGACACCGAAGACAGCCGCCTGCCACAGGCCGCCCATGGCTCCCGCGTGGACGCCCGACGCCGCGTTTCCCATGTTGTCCGCGAGATCGATCTCGGCTGCCTGGCGGAAGTACGCGAGGGCCAGGTCGACGTCGCCCAGCCGCGCCGCGACCGCCGCGTGGATCGAGGGGCTGAGCGAGCTGCCGTGGCTCGTCCGCGGCTCGTAGTACCGGAAGCTCGCCTCGCGGATCGCGGCCGGGGTGCGCTCCCAGAGGAGGTGCACGAGCATCACCACGTCGGCCTGCTTGACGACCTTCGATCGCTGGGTCCTCTCGCGGCCGAGGTGCATGTCCACCGGAATGGATCGCGGCAGGACGCGTGGCAGCTCCGCTTCCTCGAGGTCGAAGTACCCACGGAACTGCTCGAGGACTCCCGTTCGAGGGTCCAGGCCCGTGTACATCGCCTTCGCGAGCGTCGCCCAGGACTCGGCCTCGCCCGGCTCGAGCTCCAGCCTCCGGCCGAGGTCGCGCCAGCGCTCCGGCCATCTCGCGGCGAGGATCGCGGCGGTCTCGGCTCCCCGCTCGAGGTTCCACCGCGCCATTCCGTTCGTGTAGGCGCTGTCGTCGACGTCCTCGTGGTACTCGTCCGGGCCGATCACGTTCCTGATGTGCAGCGAGCCGTCCGGCTCGAGCCCTCCCCGGCTCGCCCAGAACCTCGCGGTCTCGATCAGGAGCTCGGCTCCCGCCTCGAGGAAGAAGTCGTCGTCGCCCGTCCATTGCCAGTAGCGCCACACGGCGTGAGCGACGTCCGCGCTGATGTGGTGCTCCTGTTCGCCGGAGCGGATGCGGATCGACCGCCCGTCGGGGGTCACGACGGAGCCGGGAGTCGTCTCTTCGCCGGTGTCCGCGGATTCCCAGGCGAAGAGGGCACCGCGGCAGCCGATGGCGCGGGCCCGCGCCCTCGCCGCGGCGAGCGTTCCGTGGCGGTACTCGAGGAGCGCGCGCGCGGACGCCGGGTGAGTGAGCGCGTAGAAGGGGAGCATGTAGACGTCCGCGTCCCAGAACACGTGGCCGCTGTACGCGGGTCCCGTGAGCGCTCGCGCTCCGACCGAGACTCGAGGATCGTCCGGGTTCGACGCGCCGATCAGATGATAGCCGGCGAACCGGAGCGCGCGCTGAGCGTCGTCGTCGCCGTCGACCTCGACGTCGGCCGTTCGCCACCGCTCTTCCCAGGCAGCCCTGTGAGACTCCACGATGTCCGTGGTGTCGAGCGATGCGAGCCTCTCGAGGTGCTCGGTCGCCGCGCGGGACGGCCGGCGGGAATCGCGCGACGTGTGGACGACGACGAGCCGGTCGAGCCGCGCCTGCTGGTCCGCCAGGGCTTCGAGCGCCCACGTCTCGCGGAGGCTTCCCTCGGGCGTCGTGACGGTCGCGCCCACGGTGCGTCCGTCCGACGTTCGCAGCCGGCCCCGCGAGGCGAACGCGACCGTCGCTCCCGCCCCCGTCCGGAAGACGACCGTGGTCGCCGGGCCCGCGCCCGGAGTCCCTGCGTCGTCCGTTCGCGGTCCGCGGCCGGCGGCGACCAGCTCGACGCGGGCCGGTCGATCGACGGGCGGCTCGATCCGTGCCTCGATCTCGATGCGCCCGAAGTAGTTCTCGGGCGTGAGCACCACCGACTGAACGAGCACGTGCCGGTCCGCGAGCGAGGCGAGGTGGATGCTCTCGAACCGGGTCACGCGGGCGGAGGCGTCGCGGTGCCGCCATCGCCGCCACGTGATCCCCCGCCGCAGGTCCAGGACGCGCTCGTGCTGGAGGATCTCCCCAGCGTCCATGACCAGCTCCTGGCCCTCGATCCGGATGGACAGTCGCCGCCAGTCGGGTGCAACCGCGAGCTGAGGACACGCTCCGGAGCTCGACTCCACGTCGTACAAGCCCGCGATGAACGTCGCGGGCGCGGTCTCGGGCCCGTCCTCCTCCAGCGCGGCGCGCGTTCCCAGGTAGCCGTTCGAGAGCGCAAAGAGCGACTCGATCTCGTGCTCGCGGACCGGCCTGAAGACATCCTCCACGATGAGCCAGCGCGGATCCGCCGGCGCCGCGCAGGGAAGCCCGAGGGGGTCCCCGGCTCGGTGGGCGGTGATCTGCTCGTCGAGCAGCTCGAGGAAACGTGCGGGCCCGCCGCGAAGGTGCACGACTCCGGGGGGGACGCCGGACGGCTCCGGGCCGACCGAGACGAACGTGGCCCCTCCGGCAGACTGCGTCATCATCTTCGAGTCGCTGCCGGCCAGCCCACCGACCGCGCCGAACTCGTCTCCGACGATCAGGATCTGCTCCGCGGGAATCCCGGCGGGAGCGGCGAGCACGCGCATCATCCACTCGATCGTGTCCGACTTGTCCGTGAGCCCGACCTCGACGTGCTTGACGTCGCTGGTCACCCGAGCGTCTGCAAGGCCCTTGACGAGCGCGACGTGCTCGGCCAGATGCACGACCTCACCGAGCCCGCCCTCCAGCCCCGCGCCTCCGAGCCGCGCCTCGACCGCGCCGAGAAGGTCGCCCATGGCGGCCTTGGGCGGATCGCGCCACTCGGGAAGCGGGATGAGGTCGATCTTTCGCCGGTTCAGTCGATCGAGGACCAGCTCGATCTCCAGACGCGTTCGAGAGACCAGCGTACGGCGCACCTCGTCCGCGATCTCCGTGAGGAGGCGCTCCTCGTCCGGCGAGGCATGCCGCCGGAACAGGAGAACCGGCCTCGAGGCTCGATCGAAGCCGTAGACCTCGGAGCCGCGGTTGGTCGCCACGTACAGGCCGCGCTTGCCCTGGATCGGCTCGAGCAGCCGCGCGACGTTGGCGAAGTTCGTGCCCGTGATGACGACGATCGCCACGTCCATGCGGAGGAGGCGCTCCAGCCGATCGCAGAGCGCAGTCGTGTCGTCGCGCCGGCTCTCCACCGCCGTGCCATCCCAGTCGAAGGCGATGATCCGGGCGGGCACGAGCTACCGATAGCTACGGGGGACGAGGTTAACAAGTTCACGAACCTCGATTCGTGAACTTGCTAACCTCGTCCCCGCTTCAGCACGAGTAGACGTATTCGTCGCCGGGACAGCAGGGGTAGAACTCGTAGCCGTTGTCGCACTGGCAGGGGTAGTCCATGCAGCCCGACCAGCCGCCCCAGGTGCAATCGCCCTGGCACGTCCGCGTGTCGGTGCCGCAGACCCCGCAGCTCACCGTGTCGTCGGAGCCGGGAGCGCAGCCTTCGCCCTGACAGCCTCCCCACCCGCCCCACGAGCAGTCCCCGCCGCAGCTACGCCACTGGGTGCCCGAGCTGCAGTTCCCGCAGCTTTGCGGCTCATCCTGGCCGGCGGCGCATTCTCCTCCGCCGCTGCACGAGCCCCAGCCGCTCCACTGGCAGCTGTCGCCGCAGGTTCGCCGCTGGGTACCCAGGTTGCAGTTGCCGCAACCCCGGGAGTCATCCGCGCCAGCGGTGCACTCGCCCTCTCCCTCGCACGATCCCCAGCCGCTCCAGTGGCAGTCCGCCTCGCATTCCCGCCACTGCGTGCCGCAGTCGCCGCAGGACCTCGAGTCGTCCTGGCCGGGCGTGCACGTGCCCTCACCTCCGCAAGATCCCCAGTTTCCCCACTCGCAGGAGTCGGTGCACGTTCGGGACTGGCTGCCGCACATGCCGCAGGACTGCGGCTGGGACTGGCCCGGCGAGCACTCTCCCTGGTCGCCGCAAAAGCCCCAGGTGCCCCAGTTGCAATCCTGCCCGCAGGTCGCCGCCTGAGTCCCGCAAGCGCCGCATGCCTGCGTCGTGACGTCGTTCGGCGTGCACGCGCCTTGCTCGCAGCCACCCCAGGAACCCCACGAGCAGGCCGCGCTGCAGGTGCGACGCTCGGTGCCGCAGCTCCCGCAGGCACGGTCTTCCGTCGATCCCGAGGCACAAGCACCCTCGCCCTCGCACGACCCGAACGCGTTCCAGAGGCATGCCGCGCTGCAAGCGCGCTCGCGCGTGCCGCAGTCGCCGCAGACGTCGCTCTGGGTGTCGCCCGGCTCGCACTCGGTCTGGTCCACGCACTCGCTCCATGCGCTCCAGAGGCACTGGTCGCTGCAGGTCCGCTCCTGGCGGCTGCACGCGCTGCCCCCGGGGCAGGACTGCACGCCCGTGGCGCCCGGGACGCATTCTCCCTCGCCGGAGCAGGCTCCGAGCGGGCCCCACACTCCATCGTCGCCGCACTCACGCCGTGCCACGCCACAGGACCCGCAGGGCTCGGTTCGCGTCGCGCCCGGCGAGCAGGAGCAGTCGTCCGGCGCGGTGCACGTCTCCCAGAGCCCGCGAGCGCACGTCGACAGCCCCTCGCCGCACCGGGTCTCGCAAGGGCGGACCGAGCCGGCGAACACGCTCGGGTCGCGGTCGTCGCAGTCGTCGGACACGGGCGAGCCGTCGCCGTCCGCGTCGAGAGCGGCGTTGACACAGGAGCCCCAGCTACAGACCGTTCCTTCTTCCTCGCAGGTCACCGCCGCGCAGAGGTCCTCGCGAACGCAGAGCCCCTCGTCGCAGCGCTGGGTCGGAGGGCAGCGCATCCGCGCGCAGGGGTCGGAGGGAACCTCCGGGCCGGCGTCTCGCGGACCGAGCTTCCCGGAGCCTCCGAGGCAACCGGCAGCCACCGCGCACAGGACGACCCCAGCCCGCACTCCCCCGAGGATACCGCGACTCGGGCCCGGCGGTCTCGCTCACGGCCAGATGCCGCGCTCCTTGTAGACCCGCTCGAGCCTCTGCAAGGCGACCGCGTACGCGGCGACCCGCCAGGGCACCCGGTGCTGATGGGCGAACGCGCGCACCGAGTGATAGACGGTTCGCATCCGTCGCTCGAGCTGCATGTCGACCTCGGCGAGCTCCCAGTGCTCCGAGCGCTTGTTCTGCACCCATTCGAAGTAGCTGACGGTGACACCGCCGGCGTTCGCGAGGATGTCGGGGACGATCGCTACGTTGCGCTCGAGGAGGATCCGCTCGCCCTCGGGGTTGGTCGGACCGTTGGCTCCCTCGACCACGAGCTTCGCCTGCAGGACCTTGGCCTCCTCCGGGCCGAGCTGGTTCTCGAGCGCTGCCGGCACGAAGATGTCGGCCTTGGTCGCGAAGAACTCCTCGCGGGAGACGGCCTGCCCGCCCGGGTATCCCGCGATGCTCCGGTGCTCCTCCACCCAGTCCGCGAGCCGATGAGGGTTCAGACCCTCGGGGTTCGTCATGTAGCCGCTGTGATCGCCGGCGGCGACGAGCGTCGCCCCGAGCTTCGACAGGAGCATCGCGGTGTTCGAGCCGACGTTTCCGAAGCCCTGGACGAAGAAGCTCGAGCCCTCGAGGTCGAAGTCGTTCTCGCGAGCCCACTCGACGATGCAGTGGACGACGCCCTGTCCCGTCGCCTTGCCGCGCCCCTCGCTGCCTCCGCAGGAGATGGACTTGCCCGTGACGATCCGCTGGCTCGACTGCTTCTCGATCGAACCGACGACGTTCACGTAGGTGTCCATCATCCAGTTCATCGTGTCGGCGTTCGTGCCGACGTCGGGCGCCGGGACGTCGTACTCCGGCCCGATGTTCGAGCCGAGCGCCGAGACGAAGCGCCGGCTCACGCGCATCACCTCGTCCTTCGAGAAGGCGTTCGGATCGAACTTGACGCCGCCCTTCGCTCCCCCGAACGGCAGGCGCATCAGCGCGCACTTCCACGTCATCAGGAACGCGAGCGCCTTGCAGTCGTCGAGCGTCACGTCCTTGTGGTACCTGATGCCCCCCTTGTATGGACCGAGCACGTTGTTGTGCTGGATGCGGTAGCCCTTCATCAGCCTGTAGCTGCCGTCGTCCATGCGCACCGGGAAGTGCATCATGATCTCGTTCTTCGGCTGGCTGAGGATGAGCTGGATGTCCTTGTCCATGTCGATCACCTTCGCCGCGTGATCGAGGGTTCCCTGGACTACGGAGAAGAAGTCGTACTTTTCGGGCATCGTTCTCGAGACCTCGGGGGTGACGGGGATCCAAGAATTATCCGGCCCAAAACGGCTAGTCAAGGCGATGCGGACCCCCGGCGCGGATGTGGTGAACGCGCATGGGACCTGTTATTCTCGGCGCCCACGCCCGAACGAAAAGGAGATCCACGTGGCATTTTGTCCGAGCTGTGGGACCCAGAACGCCGATACCGCGGCCGCCTGCTCCTCGTGCGGCGCGGCGATGGGAGGCGGAGGCGGCGGCGGCGGCGGAGGCCAGAAGTTCAAGGGCACGATCCTGATGGGAGGCCCGTCGAGCGCGGACGTCGAGGCCCTCGTGGCCAAGGCCAAGGCGGCCGCGCAGGCTCCTCGCACGCCGGCCGCCGGCGCTCCGCCGATGCCACAGGGAGGTCTCGCGTTTCAGGCCACGATGCTCAGCCCGACGGCGGGCAGCGATGCCTTCCCGCACCCTCTCGGTGCGGAGGCCCCGGCAGCTCCGGAGGCGCCCGCCATCGACTCGTCGGTGCTGGACAACCCGCTCAGGCCTTCAGCGGTCGACGGCGCGACGCTGCGGGAGGCGCCTGATCAGGTCAGCCTCGACTTCTCCGGCGACGACATGGCCCTTCCGAAGTCAGGAAAGGGGGCCATGGTGATCGTGCTCGTGATCGTCGGTCTGCTCCTGATCGGCGGCATCGCGACAGGGGTCGTCCTGTACCTCCGATCCCGCGCGGCGGTCCCGCAGTACCAAATACCGGGTTACCCCGCGGTGCCCGGCCAGGTGCCCGGGCAAGTGCCCGCTCCCGGTTTTCCCGGTCAGTTCCCCGGAGCTCCCGGTGCATTCCCGCAAGTGCCGCCGGGCGTGCCGGGCCTGCCGGGCGTTCCTCCGGCGCTGCCGGCTCCGCCGCCTCCCGCTCAATAACCCCGCCAGGCCGCGTACAGGTAGACCCAGGGCGCGACGAACATCAGCGCGTCGACGCGGTCGAGCATGCCTCCGTGGCCCGGGAGGATCTTGCCGGAGTCCTTGATCCCGACGCTTCGCTTGAGCAAGGACTCCGAGAGGTCTCCCAGAAGCCCGAGCGCGCTGGCCGGGACGGCGATGAAGATCGCGTCGGTGACGGTCAGCTCGGGCAAGTACCAGGCATGTGCGACGAGCGCCGATCCCACGCTCGCGCCCAGGCCCCCGATCGCGCCCTCCCACGTCTTCTTCGGGCTGACTGCCTCGTACAGCTTGTGGCGGCCGAAGATGCGCCCCGCGGCGTACGCGCCCGTGTCCCCGAGCCAGGTGACGGTCAGGGCCAGGAGCACCCAGGGCGTTCCGAGCGGCGGCCGGTGGAGCAGCCCCACGAACGTGAGGAGCAGGCCGACGTACAGAGCGCCTCCGAGCGAGAACACGATCCGGCGCGCGACCGTCTCGACGGAGCCGAGCTTGACGAGGTGGACGAGCATGATCCCGACGGTAGAGCCCGCGAGCGCGCTCAGGAGCGCCAGGAGGTCTCGGCCGAAGTAGATCGCCAGGGAGATCGCTCCGGCGGCAGCCACCGTCGCGAGCCTGCCGATGCGGTCCTCGGGTGCGCCCATCGCGTGCGCCTCCCAGGCTCCCGCGAGCACCGCGAGCAAGACGAGCACGTAGAAACCGGGCGCGGGCACGACGAAGAGGAGCGCCAGGATGACCGGGACGCCAACCGCCGCCGTGAGCAGCCGGACGGTCAGATTGCCAAGCCGGGCCACTCCCGAATCCTATCGCACCGCCCAGGCCGGCTTGGCAGTCCAAGGGATGGCGCCTGTCGAACTTGCGCGCGCCGGTGTCTCGAACACGTCCGACATGGCGACGCCGGTCCCTTCACGGCCGGGCCT
>JACPQR010000007.1 GCA_016190375.1 Deltaproteobacteria bacterium | reverse complement strand
GGGCGCGCCCGCACCGGCTGACGAAACGCGGGGACACGCACCCGATCGGCAACTCAACGACATTGCACGTCTTTCGGGAGTAACCGCGCGTTTCCCGCGAGCTGGTTGGGCGCGCCCGCACCGGCTGACGAAACGCGCGGTTGTGCTGAAAACACTTTTGAAGTCAGCCACTTGGAGACCGAGTGCGTGTCCCCGATCATGCGGTCGCCAATCATGCGGTCGAGCTGATTGCTGCGGTGCCGCGGACCGTGGACTGGCCGGCGACGAGCCGGGCGACGGGGACCCGGAAGGGCGAGCAGGAGACGTAGTCGAGCCCGATCTCGTGGCAGAACTCGACGGAGCTGGGCTCGCCGCCATGCTCGCCGCAGATCCCGAGCTTGATCCGGGGCTTGGTCTTGCGGCCACGCTCGATGGCGATTCGCATCATCGCGCCGACGCCGCCCCGGTCGAGGGCGACGAACGGGTCCTTGGGCAGAACGCCCCGCTCCACGTAGGCGGGAAGGAACTTCCCCGCGTCGTCGCGCGACAATCCGAAAACTGTCTGCGTGAGGTCGTTCGTCCCGAACGAGAAGAAGTCTGCGTGGCGCGCGATCTCGTCCGCGACGACGCACGCCCGGGGCAGCTCGATCATGGTGCCGACGGTGTAGTCGGGGCGGACGCCCGCAGCGGCGAAGACCGCGTCGCACACCCGCGTGACTAGCTCGCGCATCTTCGCGATCTCTTCCTCGACCGCGACGAGCGGGATCATGATCTCCGGGATCACCTTGATTCCGGCGCGCGCGACCTCGACCGCCGCCTCGGCGATCGCCTGCGTCTGGACCTCGTAGATCTCGGGGAACGTGATCGCGAGCCGACAACCTCGGTGCCCGAGCATCGGGTTGAACTCCGCGAGGGCCGCACGGCGACGCCGGAGCGTCTCGTAGTCGACCTTCATCTCCCTGGCGAGCTCCTCGAGGTCCTCGCGCTCGACCGGCAGGAACTCGTGCAGCGGTGGATCGAGGAGGCGGATCGTGACCGGCAGCCCCTCCATCGCCTTGAAGATCCCGACGAAGTCCTCGCGCTGCATCGGCAGGATCTTCGCGAGCGCCGCGCGCCGCCCGGCCTCGTCAGCGGAGAGGATCATCTCGCGCACCGCGGCGATTCGCTCGGGGGCGAAGAACATGTGCTCCGTGCGGCACAGTCCGATCCCCTCGGCTCCGAACTCCCGGGCGATCCGCGCGTCGTCGGGCGTATCGGCGTTCGCCCGGACCTTGAGCCGCCGTACCTCGTCGGCCCACTTCAAGACCGTCTTGAACTCGTCGAAGAGCGTGGCCGGGATCGTCGGGATCTCTCCGAGGAAGACCTCGCCGGTCGAGCCGTCGAGCGTGATGTTGTCGCCACGCTTGACGATCGTGCCCCTCACCGTGAACTGCCCCTTGGCCTCGTCCACGTCGATCTCGGTAGTGCCCGCGACGCAGCACTTGCCCATCCCGCGAGCCACGACCGCGGCGTGGCTCGTCATCCCACCTCTCGACGTCAGGATGCCCCGAGCGACCTTCATCCCGCTGATGTCCTCCGGGCTCGTCTCGGTGCGCACGAGGATCACCCTTCGTCCCTTGTCGGCTTCCTCCTCCGCCTCCTCGGCCGAGAAGACGACGTGCCCGTTGACCGCGCCCGGCGAGGCCGGCAGACCCTTGGCGATCGCCTTGCGGGGCGCCTTCGGATCCAGCGTGGGATGAAGGAGCTGGTCGATAGTCCCCGGATCGACGCGAAGCAGGGCCGTGTCGCGATCGATGAGCCCCTCGGCCACCATGTCCACCGCGACCTTGACCGCCGCCCGCGCGGTGCGCTTGGCGTTGCGCGTCTGCAAGAGCCAGAGCTTCCCGCGCTGGACCGTGAACTCGATGTCCTGCATGTCCCGGAAGTGCTTCTCGAGCTTCTGGTAGACGGCGACCAGGGACGCGTACGCCTCCGGCAGTCGCTCCTCGAGGGAGCCCGCGCCGTTCGCGCGCGTCAGGTGTAGCGGCGTCCGGATGCCGGCGACCACGTCCTCCCCCTGGGCGTTCGGCAGGTACTCGCCGAAGAAGCGCCTCTCGCCGGTCGACGGATCGCGAGTGAACGCGACGCCGGTGGCGCAATCCTCGCCCTGATTGCCGAAGACCATCGCCTGCACGTTGACGGCCGTGCCCCAGGTCTCGGGGATGTCGTACATCTTCCGGTAGGTCACCGCCCGGTCGTTGTTCCAGCTCCTGAAGACCGCGCTGATCGCCCCCCAGAGCTGCTCGGCGGGATCGGTCGGGAAGGGCTTGCCGGTCGCCTCGCGAACGATCTGCTTGTACTCGGCGACGAGCTCCGCCAGCGCCTCGGCGGGCACCTGATGATCGTGCTGCACGTTCGCGGCCGCGCGCCTACGGGCCAGCGCCTCTTCGAACCGGGACCGCCCGACGCGAAGGACGATGTCCGAGTACATCGTGATGAACCGCCGGTAGGCGTCGAGCGCGAACCGGCGATCGCCCGTTCGCGCGACGAGCCCCGCACAGGTGTCGTCGTTCAGACCGAGGTTGAGGATGGTGTCCATCATCCCGGGCATCGATGCCCGCGCGCCCGATCGCACCGAGACGAGCAGCGGGTTCGCGGCGTCGCCGAAGCGGGCGCCAACGAGGTCCTCCACGCGCCGGAGCGCCTCTTGCACGTCGTCCTTCAGGTCCGGCGGATAAACGCCGCCGTGCTGCGTGTAGTGGGTGCAGACCTCGGTCGTGATGGTGAAGCCGGGCGGCACCGGGATCCCGAGGTTGGTCATCTCGGCCAGCCCGGCGCCCTTGCCTCCGAGGAGGTTCTTGTCGTCCTTTGTTCCGTCGGCTTTTCCGGCCCCGAAGAAGTAGACGTGCATCAGGTCGTCTCCTGTAGGAGGTGAAGGTGGGCGACTCGGCTGGTCGCGTCGGAAACCTCGCGAAGCATCCGGAGCCGGTTCTCGCGCAGAGCGGCGTCGTCGACCATGACGAATACCTTCTCGAAGAACCGATCGATCGGCTCCCGGACCCGGTCGACGACGACGCCGAAGGCTTCATGGTACCGTCCCGCCTCGACGTGCTGCCGAAAGACCGGCAGCGCGGAGCGCAGAGCCTGCCCGAGCGCCTTCTCCTCGGGCTCGACGAGGAGCTTCTCGTCGACCGCGCCCGGCGGCGTGTCCTTCGCGATGTTGTGCGCCCGCTTGAACGCGACCATGAGCGACGCGAACTCCGGGCGATCGCGGTACGCCTCGAGCGCGACGGCGCGCGAGCGGAGGTCGCACAGGTCATCGGCGCCCGCGGCGAGGCAGGCTTCGACGACGTCGCCACGGTGACCCTCCTCGCCGAAGAGGCTCCTCAGGCGCCCTCGGAAGAACTCCTGCAGCCCGGCCACGGCCTCGTCGGGCCCGAGCTCCAGCGGCACCCGGAACAGCCCGTGCGAATGCCGCACGACGTCGGCCAGCTCGAGCCGCCACCCGCGATCGAGCACCAGCCGGATCACGCCGAGGCACGCTCGTCTGAGACCGTATGGGTCGGCGGCCCCGGTAGGCTGCAGCCCCGCCGCGAAGCAGCCAACGAGGGTATCGATCCGATCGGCCAGACCCACGATCGCGCCGACGTCGGTCGAGGGGAGCCTGTCGCCGGCTCCGCGGGGAAGGTAGTGCTCCTCGATGGCAGTCGCCACCGGCTCGGGCTCGCCGTCACCGGTCGCATAGGCTCTGCCCATCACGCCCTGCAGCTCGGGGAACTCCCCCACCATCAGGGTCACGAGATCGCACTTCGACAGGAGCGCCGCGCGGCGGACGTCAGAGCAGAGCTCCCCCTTTCCGATCGAATGGGCCAGCGAGTCGGCCAGCGCGACGACTCGCTCGAGCTTGTCGGCGATCGTCCCGAGCCTGGCCTGAAAGACGATCCCCGAGAGCTGTGCGGATCGCGACGCGAGCGGGCGCTTGCGATCCTCGTCGAAGAAGAACCTCGCGTCGCTCAGCCTGGCGCGGAGCACGCGCTCGTTTCCGCGACGAACGTTCTCGACGACCTGGGCCGTGTTGGCCACCGACACGAACCTGGGCAAGAGCCTCCCGCCGGGCTCCCCGAGGGCGAAGTAGCGCTGATGCCCACGCATCGCCTGGACGATCACCGCCTCGGGCAGCTCGAGGTGCGCCGGGTCGAACGAGCCCACGATGGCGTGGGGCTCCTCGACCAGATCCAGGACCTCGTCGACGAGGGCCGGATCGGGCTTCAGCGCACCAGCGGCCTCGCGAGCCGCCCGAAGCAGCTCCCGCTCGAGAGCCTCCCTCCGCTCCGCGCGATCGAGGAGCACGTGCGCAGCCCTGAGCTTCGCGACGTGGTCGTCCCATCCGCGAACCGCGATCGGGCCGGGCGACAGGAAACGATGGCCCCTCGTCTCGGCGCCGCTCGACACTCCGAGCGCATCGAACCGGACGACCTCGCCGCCGAAGAGCGCGACCAGCCAGTGCACGGGGCGCGGAAAGGGCCCGTCGTTCGTGCACCAGCGCATCGTCTTCGGGAACGAGAGCTTCCCGCCGCCCCACAGCTCGGCGCAGATCGCCGGCAGGATCTCGATCGCCCGCCTGCCCTCGCGTTCCTCGTGCACGGCCACGTACGCACCCTTCGCCGTCTCGATCACCCTGAGCGCCGACGGGTCCACGCCGTGCTTCTGCGCGAACCCGAGCGCGGCGCGCGTGGGCTTGCCTTCCTTGTCGAAGGCGGCGGAGGCCGGCGGACCGGTCACGTCCTCGGCGACGTCGGGCTGCCGGTCCGCGACCTCGCGCACGACCACGGCGAGGCGTCTCGGAGTTCCGGCCGCAGTCGCCGGGCCGTGCTCGAGACGCTCGCGGTCCAGGAGCGTCGTGACCAGCGCCGGGAGCTGGGCCACCGCGCGCGCGACGAAGGAAGCAGGGATCTCCTCGGCGCCGAGCTCGAGGAACAGCTCCTGGCTGGCCATCGCGCGTAGCGGTAGCGGGGCCCAGGCCCCGTGTCAACCCTGCTTCGAACGCGCGCGAGCTCGCTCAGCGCGGGGCGGCGAGCGCCTCTATCTTCAGGTCGAGGTCCGCCACGCTCTCCTCGAGCGCTCGCGCCGCACGCACCGCCTCGAGCAGGTCCTCCGCTCGCCCCGACCTCGCGGCCGCGGCGGCGAGCTCGACGACCCGCTCTCTCTCGGTGACGGCCTCGACCAGGTCGGCCTTCAAGGCTCTCCCGGATCTGGTCTGCACCTGGGCCGCCCGGGCACGCCGTACCGCTCGCCGGGCGAGCTGGCGGACCTGGCCCTCGAGGAGCGCGAGCGCCTCGCCCGCGTGCCCGGTCTCGATCGCGTCGAGCGCCGGCTCCATGGCCATCGCCGCGGCGTCGTCGACGGCGAGGACTCGGGCCAGCGCCGCCCGGTCCGCCCGAGGGTCTCCGGTCTCGCGCTGGGCACAGGCGCAACAAACGAGCAGCAGCGCGACCGAAGCGCGAAGGCGAGGACATGGAACGTGGCGGCGCGTCGAACGCTCGCCGAAATCAACAGGAAGCCGGGAAGACAGGGAGCAAGACCCTCGATCCGCTCTTCCTTCCTTCCAGCCTTCCTGTTCAACCTCCGGACGAACCTGGCGCGTCGAGAGGAACACGCGAAGACGCAACCGCTTCATGGGCGAGCACGCCGTGCCGGCCCAAGCCGAGACAGCGCGCGCAGGGCGGCCGCGTGGACCGCGGGATCGGGATCTCGCCGGGCCCGCTCGAGGGCCGGCCGGGCCAGTGGCTCGCGCAACGCTCCGAGGAGCACGGCCGCGGCGATACGCCTCGCCGAGTGCTCGGCCGCCCGGCGCGCGATCGGGTCCTCGAGCGCCGTTCGGAAGCGCGCATCGCGCTCGCGCGCCTCCGCCTCGATCCGCGCCAGTCGGGCGGCGAGCTCCTCGGCGAGGGAGCCGACTCGAGCGCGAAGAGCGTCCCGCGCGGCCAGCTGCCCCGTCAGCGTCGAGAGCGCGAACAGCGTCCGGGCAGAGCCCGGCAGCGCCGCCGCGCGCGCGTCCGCGCTCTCGCGCCCCGGCGGCTCGGTCGCTGCGACACGCTCGCGGACCAGCGCGAGGAGCGGAGGAAGGAGGCGGTCGATGCGCTCGCGGTCGTCGCGGTCTGCGGCGCGCAAGAGCGCGAGGACGGACGCGGCGAGCGCCACGCGCGACGCGGTGCTCGATGTCTCGTAGCCCATCGACGCCTCGCCGGCGTCGCCCTGCGCATCGCGGATGACCGCGAGCCGCAGCCGGTCCTCGGGGTTCGCCGTCCTAGCCTCGAGGAGGCGGGCGCGGGACGCCATGATCGGCGCGAGCCTCAGCCTGGAGACGAACGCCGGGAGGGCCACCGCCGCGTAGTACGACGTGAGGGCATTCTGCGACCCGATCGCCTCGAGGAGGACGTCCAGCGCCTCGGGCTCGTCGGACAGCGCGGCCTCCCGCACGGCCTCCCAGACGTCGATCGGATCGCCCGCCGACAGGGCCTCGCGAAGGTCCGTCACTCGTCGCAGCGGAAACGGCGAGGAGAGGATCTCCACTGCCTCGCGCGCACGCCCCAGCCGACGCCCGCCCCGGCGCAAGGACGCCAGGACGGCGCGCGCCCTCCCGACTGCTTTGCCCGCGGCCGGTGCGGTCGCCACGGCGGCCTCCGCCACCTCGGCGTTCAGGGTCAGCTCCGCGCGATCGGTCAGAGCCACGGCCAGGCGATCGGCGATCTCGGGAACGCGGCTCGACGAGGGATGGTCTCGCAGGAAGACCCGCAGGGACGTCTCGTTTCCGCTCGCCAGGGCCTCGTCAGCCCTGGCTGACTCGAGCCTCGCGAGAGCCTCCGGGCGCCGCGCGCCCGCGGGGAAGGCCTGCAGGTACCGTTCGATCGCGGCGACGTCCGAACGCAGCGCGCCGTCGAGCGAGAGCCCCTCCGCGAGGGCCTGGGCCTCGGCGACGTGGGGGCCGCGCGGAAAGTCGTCCAGTATCGCGCGCGCCTTCTCGATCGTGGGCGAGCGGCGGAGGTCCGCGACTCGTCGCTCGAGGATCTGCTCCTCGATCACGCGGACTGCGGGCGCGTGGGGGTGCCGGCGCCAGAAACGCTCGAGCGCAGCCGGGCTCCCATCTTCGAGCGCGTCGCGGCGGCGGGCCTCGACGAGACCGGCCTTCGCGCGCTCCGCGAACGCGCCGTCCGGGTAGTCCGCGAGATAGCGCCGGTACGCGCGGAGCGACCGCGACCGGTCGGCGTCGCGGAACGCGAGCGTCTCGATCCGTCGCTCGGCCGTCCCGGCATGCTCGTCCTCCGGCTCCTCGGCGAGGAACCGCCGATAGGAGTCGACCGTGTCGGCCCCGCGAGCCTTCTCCCAAGCCGAGCCCCCGCAGGCAACGAGAGTGGCGGCCATCACCAGAGAGAAGAAGGACATGTTCGAGATACCGGCGCGCGACGAGTTCGCCAGGCGCCGATCATTACATGTCCTCGAGCCGCTGATGGACGTACGGCCCGAATCGGGGTCCCTGCGGCTCGAGAACCTCCGCACCCGGATGGCGTCCAACGCCCTTGGGCTTATAGCCGAGCGGGTTCGAGCGTCGCAAGCATGGCACGAGGCGGACCAAGCCTTGCTTGACACCATTCTCGGCGTTCTGTCATAGTCCGCTGCCGTTTCGCAGGACTTTCGCGAGCTTTCGGCCACGAACGCGAGATATCCACAACCGTCCCTCTCGAGGAAGGCACAGTGAGCGAGCAGAAGAAGCCGAAGGACATAAGCGACCTCAAGGCCAGGCTGGGCCTGAAGTCCGGCGCGGGGGCGGCGCCGGCCCCGGTACCTGGCGCAGCCGCGCCGATCCCCCCTCCGGTGATCGGCGCGCCGCCCGTGGTGGCGCCTCCCGTCGCGTCCAGGCCGGGCGCCGGTGTGGTCGCCCCACCCCCCATCGCCGTGCCTCCGCCGGCGATCGGGATGCCCGGGTTCGGAGGGCCCGCAGCCGTACCGCCGCCTCCCTTCGCGAAGCCGACGCCGCCGCCCGGGCCGGACCTGTCGAAGAACCCCTTCGCGGTCACGGCGCCCACCGCGTCGCCCCGCGAGGTCCGGCTGGTCATCGACGAGAAGGTGTCCGTCTCGGAGGCGGAGACCGGTCGCAGCCGCGGGATGTACAAGGTCATCACGGCCGCCATCGCCGTCGCCACGCTGGGCGTTGGCTACTGCACCGGCAGCACGATGCTCGACCGCGTCATCTACAATCGTTCCGTCCTCGACGGCCGCGAGATCAAGACGGTCGTGGAAACTTCCGCCAAGACGCTCGCGGGCGCGCAGGCGCGCGTGTCGCAGGCTGTCGCGATGGCGAACACGAAGAAGCAGGCCGACTTCGAGACCGCGCAGTTCCTGCGCAGCCTGAAGAAGCCCATCGACGCGAACGCGTTCCATCGCCGCAACTACATCAAGTTCCAGGCGGCGACCGTCGACAACCTCTTCGAGTACTACAACGGGGTCAACCGCCTGTTCGACCTGTTCCAGATCCACGCCGCCCGCACGCTGGCCGATCGCGAGGCCCTGACGAAGGCGCCCGTGCTCGCGAACACGCTGGCCACCACCGACTACGGTGTGGTGCTCTCGATGCAGGACAACCTCTTCCTGGCGAACCTCGTGATCCTGGGCGAACCTCGGATGGACGGAGAGAACCTCGCCGGCTACGAGGTCCGACCCGCCATGGGAGCCCGCGGAGTCGACAAGACGATCTACCGCGGCGCGGAGCTGACGAGCGAGAACTTCCAGGAGGTCGTGATCCCCGTCAACCCCGCGGGAAAGGCGGGGCTTCTGGCCGAGAACCTCTCTCCCTTCCGCGACTACCTCTTCCGGCTGAACGCGATGAACGTGCTGCTCACGGAGCTCACCCAGACGCAGCGCCAGCTCCTCGAACAGCTCACCGAGATCTCCAACCTCGACACGATCTTCACCTTCAGCGACTAGCCGTCGACTCTAGTTCGCCGACGCGACCTCGAGCAGACCCTCCAGTCGCTTGATGAGGAAGCGCTCCGACGGTCCCAGCGCCGTCATCTCCTTCAGCGACTCGACGTACTTCCTGAGCGCGCCGGTCGCGGGATAGCGGGTCTTGCGGACGAGGACGTGCAGCTCGTCGATCATCGGCCCAGCGAGGACCCTCTTCGCCGTGCGGTGGGCATCGAAGATCCAGTCGATCCAGGTGGGCTTGCCGGTAGCGGAGGCGAGCCGGAGGGCGAGCTGGGACGCGCCCACCAGCCCGTCGGCCTCGACCGGCTTGTCGGCAGCGAGCTGGCTCTGGAAGTCGGCCAGGAGGTTCGTGAGGATCCGCTCCGCGTCCTCGACGCGGCCCATGGCCAGCGCCTTCTCCGCGACGCCGAACAGCAGCATGAACGCCGATGCCCGGCGCGTCTCGGGCTCGTCCTGGATCGCGGTCGTGTGAGGGTGCGGGCCCGGGAGGACCGCGCCCTCGAGGTTCAGCTCGGTCGGGCGGCGCGAGTCGCTGACCCTGACCAGCACGAGCTCCTGCCCCCCGATGATGAGTCGATCGCCGGTGAAGAGCGCCACCGGTTCGCGCTGCTTGATTCCGTTCACGAGGACGCCGTTGCGGCTGCCGAGGTCCTGGAGGACCACGCGCTCCGCCTCGACCTTCAGGACGGCGTGCTTGCGGCTGACGAGCGGATCGTCGAGGGCGAGCTGGCACTCGGGGCTCCGACCGATGAAGAACTCCCCGACGGTCAGCTCGAGCTCCTTGTTCAGATACCTGAGACGGAAGCGGGACACGGCGTCACTCCTTCGAAGGCCCTACCGCCTCGCCGCCGCCTGCAAGGTCGTGAGCGATTCGACCTCCTCGGTCGTGAGCGTCCCGCCCTTGCGCCTCGTGTCTTCGAGGAACCGATCGACCTCGATGGCGATAGCGTCCCCGCCCGAGCGAGCGAAGGAGGCGATTCGCGCCGCGAGCAGCGGCGGCGGCACGCGGTCGAGCCGGCGAAACACCGACAGGGTCCAGGCCGCCCACCTCGGCCCGCCGCCGGCCTCGGCGACCCTCATCGCGTAGTCGCACAGGGCGGCCACGTGCTTGATCTCGACGCCGGCCTTGCTCTCGAGCCGCTCGTCGAGCTCCCGGGCGGCGCGGTTCATCACTCGCTCGGCTTCGGGCAACCGCCCGAGCGCGAGAGCCTTGTCGATCACCTCGGTCAGGAGCTGGAGCGTCCAGTTCGATCGCGGCTCGAGCGTGATGCCCGAGATGGTGTCGTCCTCACGCTCGATGCGCGCTCCGCACTGTCCACACTTGGTCTCGTGGGCCTCGGTGACCTGCCCGCAACGCTGGCAGCGCCCCCTCGTGTCGTCGCCCGTGGGCGTGCCACAATGCGGGCAGTCGGCCGCGCCCTGAGGATACGGCGTGTCGCACGCGCGACAGACGGCCATGAAGCCCGTGGGGCGCGCTTTTCGTCCGGCCTCGGTCACCTGGTAGAAGAGGAGCTCCTGGGCGCCCAGGCGGATCCGGTCGCCGTCCTTGAGCACGGCCTCGGCGCGGAGCCGCTCGCCGTTGAGCCGCGACCCGTTGCGCGACTGCAGGTCGGCCACGCAGGCTCGCTCATCCGACACGACGATCTTGGCGTGGTGTCGCGAGATGAGCGGGTCCTCGATCGTGACGTGGCAATCGGGCGCACGCCCGATGAGGATCTCACCCCTCGGAAGGTCGAACTCCTGGAGGAGGAACTTCAGCCGATAGCGGGGCAACGAATGACGATCATAGATTTTCGCGTCACCCCCCGTCAAACGCTATACTGTCGCGCGATGCGGGACGCGGTCGCCCGGGAGCTCGACGAGCACATCATCCCGCTCCTGCGGGCCGACGGCGGAGATCTCGAGCTCATCGACGTCACCGAAGGCGGCGTGGTCAAGCTCCGGTTGAAGGAGGCCTGCAGCGGCTGCCCCGGCGCCGCTTTCACGATCTCGCTCGTCATCGAGGACAGGCTGAGGAAGGCCG
>JACPQR010000070.1 GCA_016190375.1 Deltaproteobacteria bacterium | reverse complement strand
GATGTAACGCCACGCCTTCGCGATCCTCACCTGCGTCTTCACCTCGCCAGCGCTCCCCGCGGCCACGGAGAACAAGTAGATGCGATCCTTGCCTCGTCTCCGTGCCCCTTCACTCAGGTTCGAGGGAATCGAGGTGGTCGCGTCCTTCATCTGCTTCGCCATCCCGCTGTCGCGCTTCTCCACTTTCTCGATGATCGGCGCCATCGCCTCCACGAGCTGCATGGCGACTTCGAGTGCCTCGAACGAGCTCATCGCTTGATCCTTGTTCCTGGTCTGAAACGTCAAGGATGTCCCTGTCCGCCCCCGTCATGCCGGCACTCGCGCGAGGCCCGACATGCGGTCAGACGTCAGGAACGAGAGCGCTGTGCGCTCGCACCAGTCACGGCGCATGCGGCTGCGAGAAGCCCGCAGCAAGCCAGGTCGATCCGGGTCCCTTCTGCACCGCGGCGTAGCCCTGCGCTCAGCCTCGGACCTCGGCAAGCTTTCTTCCGGACGCCGTACTAAGGTTCCTTCGTGAGCCGCGTGGTCTGCGCGATGTCCGGCGGGGTGGACTCCTCGGTCGCCGCGGCGCTCCTGTCCGAGGCGGGCCACGAGGTCGTCGGCGTGACCCTCCACCTTTACGACTCCGGGCCCGGGCGTCGCGTCGGGCGCTGCTGCGCGGCGGTGGACCAGGACGATGCCCGGCGCGCGGCGGCGCATCTCGGGATCCGACACTACACGCTCGACTGGCGGGAGCGGTTCGACCGCCTCGTGATCCGCGACTTCGTGCAGACGTACGCGGCCGGCGAGACCCCCACACCCTGCACGCGCTGCAACGTGGACGTGAAGTTCGGGCCGCTCGTCGACGTGTGTCGCGGCCTCGGCACCGAGTGGCTCGCGACGGGGCACTACGCCCGGGTCGAGGTGGACGAGAACGGAACGCGCAAGCTCCTGCGCGGCCGGGACGACCTCAAGGACCAGAGCTACTTCCTGTTCGCGCTCCCGCAAGAGGTGTTGAAACGGACCGTGTTCCCACTGGGCTGGCTGACCAAGACCCAGGTTCGCGAGCAGGCCCGCCGTCTCGGGTTGCCGAACGCGGAGAAGCCCGAGTCGATGGAGGTCTGCTTCGTCGAAGGCGCAAGCGTCGGCGATTTCGTGGCCCGCCGTCTGCCAGCTCCGCCCGCGCCCGGCATCGTCGTCGACGGCCAGGGCCAGCGCATCGGAGGCCACCCGGGAATCCACCACTACACGGTCGGCCAACGAAGGGGCCTTCCCGTCCTCGGAGACGGCAAGCCCCGGTACGTCGTCGCGCTCGATGGCGCGTCGGGGACGGTGATCGCGGGCCGTCCGGAGGAGCTCGACCGCCTGGAGCTCGACACCAGGGACGTGTCGTGGGTCGGGGGGACGCCGCCCGCGTCGGCGCGCCCGCTTGCCGTTCAGGTCCGGCACCGACACGTCCCCGCCGAGGCGCTGGTCGTTCCCGACGGGTCGGATCGCGCCCGCGTCCGGTTCACGTCTCCGATCCGCGCGGTGGCGAACGGCCAGGCGGCGGTTTTCTACTCGGGCGACGAGGTCGTCGGCGGCGGGTGGATCGCCGCTTCGCGGTGACGAGTCGGATGATAAGATCCGCGGAAGTTTGGCGGGCCAAGCTCCGACTGTCGTCCTGCCGAGCCTGCGCCTGGCGGAGGCGTGGACGGGCGTTCCCGCGCGCAGGGAGCGCATAGCGCGCGAGCTGGGGGCGCTCGGAGATCGTTCCGGGCTCGCGGTCGCGGCGGCGCTGCATCATGAGCTCGGCCGGATCGCCGAGCGCGCTGGCAAGGTCGACGAGGCGCTCGCTCACTACCAGACGGCGCACGTGCACGACCCCGGCGCGATCGCCACCATCTGGGCCATTCGCCGGATCCACGAGGTCGGCTCGAGGTGGCAGGACGTCCTTCAGACGCTCAAGGCCGAGCTGGCCGCCCTGTCCGACCCCCGCGCGCAGAGCCAGGTCTGGACGGAGCGAGGGATGCTGGTCTGGTCCAGGCTCTCGGACGCCTCCGAGGCGCGCCGCGCCTTCGAGGAGGCCGTGCTCCTCGATCCGCGCGCCGTTCGCCCCTGCCAGCTCCTCGAGTGGCTGGAGGCCGTGCACGGGGACCCTGCGGCGCGTCTCGGGCGGCTCGCTCAGCTCGCCGAGCGGATGCCCGCCCCGGAGCTGGCGTCCGCATACCGTGTCGAGCTCGCCTTCGAGGAGTGGAGGAAGGACGGCTCCGATCGAGGGCGAGCCGCCGCGATCATGCAGGCCGCGCTCAACGGGGCGGCGGCGCCGAGCGCGGTCCTGGACGCCATCGAGTACTTCGCCGAGGAGAGCGGCTCGGCCCATGTGCTGCTCGCCGCGCTCGAGGAACGTCGTGCGCTCGTCGAGGGGGCATCGGCGGCGTCGCGCCTCGAGGTGCAGTCGATCCTCCTGTGGAGCGCGGCCGTCGCCGCCGGGCCCGGGAAGGACCCGATGGCGGCGCTGTCGGAGTACCGCGAGGCAATCGCGATGGCGCCCGAGCCCGAGATGCTGCCGGAGCTGATCCGGAGGGCCGCGTGGGCGGGGGCATGGAGCGTGGCTCAGGCCGTCGCGGCGGCCCTGGGCCCCGCGAACGCGACCCAGTCCGCGGCGTACGCGCTCCTCGCGGGAAAGCCCGACGTCGCGCGTGCCGAGCTGAAGGCGAGGATGGACGCGACGCCCGACGACTGGATCGCCGGGCTTCTGGCCGCCGAGACCGAGCGCGTCTCCGGCGGCTGGGCCGCGGTCGCGGCGGCGCTCGAGGCCCGTCTCGCCCAGAGCTTCGACGCCGCGGTCGCGGTGGAGCTGGCCGAGCTGGAGGCCAACGCCCTCGGCCGCGCGGATGCCGCAGCCCTGCGGCTCGAACGAGCGCTCGAGGGCGAGACATCGGGGCCGGCGCGCGAGGACGCGTTCGCCCTGCTCGAGGAGCTACTGGAGCGCACGAGGGACGCCGGAAGGCTCGAAGCGCTATGGGCCCGCGAGCGAGCGCGCGAGTCGCCGGCGCGGGAGTACCAGATCGAGCGGCTCTGTGACTCGGCGATCAGGAGGGGAGACCTTCGCCGGGCGGCGGAGGCGCTCGGCCGCCCGACCCTGCCGCGCAGGACGGTGCGTCTCGCGACGCTCCTGCAGGACGCCGGCGACTCCGGCGCGGCAATCGAGGCCTTCGAGGCCGCTCAGGCGTCCGGGGACCAGAGCGGCGAGGATCCCCTCGGCATGGCGCTGCGTGCCGGCGCCCTTGCCCTCGATCGAGCCCAGAGCCCGGACCTCGCGGCCATCTGGTACGGCCGGGCCCACGCGATCGCGCCCGCCAGCGCGGAGGCCGATCTCGGCCTCGATACCGCCCTCGCCGCGCTGGACAGGAGGGCCGACCGCATCCGGGCCACGCTCAGCACTCTCGAAGCCGCGCCGCGCTCGGAGTCGTGGACCACGCGGGCGCTCGAGCGCGCCTGGCTGCTCGCGGACGAGAGCAATCGACCCGAGGCCCTGGCCCAGCTCGACGCGATCGAAGCGGTCGAGCCCGACCGGCCCGACGTCGCGGTGCTGCGCTTCGTGCTGCTCTTCGGGTCGCGCTCCTGGGACGCCGTGCAGGTCCAGCTCGTCCGGCTCGCCGCCCTCGAGGACGGCGACCTCGGGCCTGCGTTTCTCCTGGAGGCGGCCGAGACGGCGGAGCTCGGGTCGAAGGATCCGGCGCGGGCGCTCGATCTCTACCTCCAGATCGCAGGACGGGTCGCGCCCCCGAGGTCCGACTCGCTCCGTGCACGCGCAGGGGTCGTCCGCACGGCCGTGCGCCTCGCGACGGCCGATGCCGTCGGCAGGGCCGCCGATCTGGCTCAGGGCGCCCCGGAGGGCTTCGAGGCCGAGGATCTGGCCGAGCTCGCGGGCCTGAGCAGTCACGTCCTCGCCGACGACGCGCGCGCTCAGCGCCTCGCGCAGGCTGCCATCGCCGCGCTGCCCGACGCCGAGCCGGCCTTCGTGCAGTGCACGCTGCTCGGAGCCCTGAGATCCGCGGACCGTGCGGCCGACGCGGCCGAGAGCGCCCGGATCGCCCTCGATCTCGCCGCGCGGGTCGACGACGTCTCGGTCGCGACGGCGCTCCGGATGCACGGCGCTCGATCCCTCGAGGCCGCGGGAATGGACCCGCTGGAGATCCTCCAGGGGGCGCTCGAGACGTCGGGCGGCGACCCCGCGGTCCTGCACGCGCTCGCGCGCCATTCGCCTCGCCTCGATCCGGCGCTCCGCGCGCGGATCGCCGAGCTCAGGGCAGACGAGGCCCGGGACGATCCCGCGGAGCGCGCGGTGGAGCTCGGTCTTCGCGCCGAGGCGCTCGCCGAGTCGGGGGACCTGGAGGGTGCCTGGGCCCTCCTCGAGGAGGCCCACGAGCTCCAGCCGCTCTGCTTGTCGTGCCTCCTGTCCGCACAGGACGTGGCCGAGCAGATCGGCGAGCCCCGCCGGCTCGTTCTCGCGACCGAGCGGCTCGCGGCGGCGTTCGAGGATGCGGACCTCGCGGCCGACGCCTGGATCGAAGCGGGCACCCTCTACTCCGACGCGATCCGGGACCCCGCCGCTGCGATTCGCTGCTTCCTCGCCGCCGACCGCAGCCGTCCCGGGGACCGGTCGGCGTTCGGAGCGCTCAGGGCGCTGTTCGTGGAGGGGGGGCGCTGGAACGAGCTGGCACGCCTGCTGGCGCATCAGCTCGGCCTGGGGCAGCCGGTGGAGGCGACGGTCGAGCTCCTCTGGCAGCGAGCGCTCGTCGAAGGTTGGACCGGAAACATCGACGGCGCTCGCAGGGACCTCGACGCGGTCCTCGCGGCGCAGCCCGATCACTTGGGCGCGCTCGAGTGGCGGGCTGCGATCCACGCGCTCGAGCGGCAGGACGACGCGGCCCTCGAGACATACGAACGGCTCTTGCGAGCCCTCGAGCGAGACGGACGGCCCGACGGGGGCGGGCTCGACGAACAGCGGTTCGCCACGACCTGCATCCGAATTGGCGAAGTCGGCCGCCGCGTCGGGCTCGACCCGACGGCGATTCTCGACGTCATGGGCAGGGCGCTCGAGCGCCGTCCGAGCTGTCCCCATGCCCTCCGGCACGCGGCCGACCAGGCGATCCGCCTCGGCCAGTGGGACGACGCCGCCGCAACGCTGGAACGACTCGCACCCCTCTGCGACGACCCGCAGCGCCGTGCGCGCACGGAGATGGAGCTGTGCAGGATCCACAGCGGCGAACGCTACGATCAGGACGCCGCTGGCCTCGCGGTCCGGCGAGCGCTCGCGGCCGACCCGCTGTCGCTCGACGCGGTCGTCGCGCTCGTCGAGCTGTCGGCCTGGGTGGTCACGCCGGTCGAGCTGGCGCAGCGGCTGGACGTCGCGATCGCCGCCCGCCGCGTGGCGCTCGACTCGGGTCGGGAGCCGAGGTGGGCGCTCTTCTTGGCCGAGCTGGCCGTGCTGCAGCGGCTTCGCGGGCGCGAGGAGCAGGCGGAGCTGGTCGGCGGGGCCGCGCGGCTCGCAGGCGAGGATCCGGAGCGCGTCACTCGCACGGCGATGCCACCGAGCCTCGAGCGCGGGCGGGTCAAGCTCGAGCACATCGACGTGGACCTGCCCGAGGGCGCGCCCAGGCCGATGCTCCCACCCGAGGGCGAGCTGAAGGACGACCTCCACGCCCTCTTGCAGCCGGACCGGACGGCCGCGGAGCACCGGGTGGAAGCGCTCTGGCAGCTCCTCGGTCCGGCCGTGGTCCGTCGGCTCGCCGATGAGAGGATCGGCGCTGCCTGGCAGCGGGCGGCCAGGCAAAAGGCCCGGCCCGACGAGCCGCTCATGGCCTTCGCCGCGCCGATCGCCGGGCTCCTCGCGGCGGGCCGCGTGGAGATCATCCGGTCGGACGAGGTGCCGGGGATCGCGCTCGGCAGACGGACCGTCACGGTGCTCGGAGATTCCGGCGTCGAGCTCGCGGTCGACTCGCGCGTCGAGGCCCCGCCGCCGCCCGCGGTGGCGTATCGCCTGGCCCGCGCCGTCGCCACGGCCGTGCTCGACGTCGGGACCCTCGAGCTGGTCAGACACGACTCTCTGGTCGCCGCGTTCGAGGCGGCGAAGGACGCCGGGTCGGCGCTCGTCGAGAAGCTGGGCAAGAAGGAGCGCACGCGCGCTCGGGATCTTCTCTGCGAGGTCGGGCCCGAGGACGTCGAGAGCTGGTACCTGTCCAGGAGGCTGGGGCTCGCGCAGCTCCTCATGGTCCTCGCGCCGGACGTCGGATCGGCGGCCAAGGAGCTCGGAGCCGACCCCAGGAGCCTCGACCGGCTCTGCCTCTTCCTCGCGTCCGCGCGGTTCGAGTCCCTGCGGAACAGGGTGCGCCATGCCCACTGACCCCGATCGTGCCGCGATCTACGCGGGTGACGAGAACACGGATCTCGTCCAGCTCGCCGCCCCGGTCCGATCGAGGTGGGAAGGGCGCGCCGCGACGCTCCAGACGGAGATCGACGCCTCGCAGTCGGCCGCGCGGGTCCGCGCGCTGTCGGCCGAGCTCGGCCGGATCTACGAGGAGCGGCTGGACCGGCCCGACCTCGCCGAGCGCGCCTATGGTCGCGCGCTCGCCGTGCAGCCTGGAGCGAGCCCGGCCGCAGCCCTCGGGATCGCGCGGATCGCCGCTCGGCGCGGCGACTGGGCAGTGGCGGCTCAGGCGCTCGGTGCGCTTGCAGACTCGGCGCAGAGCCCCGCGTCGAAGCGCGAGGTGAACCTCTTCAGGCGCGAGGTCGCCAAGATCCATGGCGGCGGGCCGATCCCCGAGGAGCGCGACGCGCCCGCCGCGGATCTCATGTGGCTCGCGACCCGCGGAGGCGACGCCGCGCCGGCCCCCGAGTCGACGGCGCGAATCTGGGCTCCTCCCGAGGGTGCCCTTCCGGAAGGGACGCGCCGCGAGCGACCGCAGCTCGCCCAATCGTCCCCGGCGGCCGAGGTCGAGTCGCGGGCCCGGAGAGCCGCAAGCAGCACCACGGACACCAAGCTGGCGGTGGCCATCCTGGTCCGCGCCGCGCACGACTTGCGGCTGTGCGGCGAGCTCGGCGCCGCTGGGGCGCTCGGTGCCGAGGCGGCGCGCAAGGCCCCGGGGTGCCGCCTGGTCAGGGATGCGGCCTGCCGTCAGTCGCGAGACGAGGAGGACTGGTCCGCGTTCTGTCTCGCGTCGATCGCCGAAGAGGAGCCGCAGGACCGCGCCCGGCGGCGCCGGGCGATCGCAGCTTCGGCGCTCAGGCTGGCGGCCGGTCGCGCCGGCGATGCGGCGCGGGTGCTCGATGCCGAGGCCGTCCCCGATCCGCCGGAGCCGGATCCGCTGGCCCTCTCCCGTGCCCTGACCGATCTCGCGGCCGAGCGGCCGCTGGCCGCTGCGCGCAGGCTGAGCGACGTGGCGGCGCGATCGTCGAGCTCCGACGGGCGGGCGTTCCTGGTCCTCGCGGCAGCCGAGGCCGCGCGCGAGGCCCGTGAGCCACGCGAGGCCGCGAGGCTCTTCGATCAGGCTCAGCGAGCCTGCCCCACGAGCGGCTTCGTCCATCGCAGGGTGGCGGCTTGCCTCGCGGAGCTGGAGCAGTGGGGATCGCTCGTCTCCCACCTCGACGCCTCGGCCGAGCCCGACGAGGCCGCGGCGTTCTGGCGGCATCGCGCGGCCTTGGTCTGCCTGGCGCACGTGGGCGATCGCGCCACCGCCGAGTCGCTCTTCCGATCGAGCCACCGTCAGTGGCCGGCCGGCGTGGCGCCGGTGGTCGGTCTCGAGGCGCTCCTGCGCGCGGAGGGGCGCTTCGCCGAGCTCGACGAGGTCATCGCCGGTGACTCGAGCACGAGCAAGGCGAGCCGGATCTGGCGTCGGATGTGGTTGCGGCGCTCCGGCAGGATCGACGCTCCTTCCGAGCTCTGCGCGCTCCTCGACGATCTTCACCGGACGGTGACCGACCCGGCAGAGGCAGCGGCCGCGACCTGGCTCGGGCAGACGATCCTCGCGGAAGAGGAGCGCTGGGCCGCGCTCGTGGACGCCCTGGCCCGAGAGCCCGCGAGGACGGAGCGCAGGGTGGCGATCGCGTATCGCACGGCCCGCGCGCGGGCCCGGATCGACGCGGCGGACGACATCGCCGCGGCGCTCGGAGCGTCCCTCCAGCCCGACGACGAGCACCGGCTCCTCGGGCGGCTGCACGAGCGTCTCTGCTACTCGGGTGGGCACCTCGGAGGATTGATCGACCGGTGGGTCGCGCTCCTGGAGGCTCGTCCCGATCAGCCGGCCCTCCGCGCCCGGCTGGCCTTCCTGTGCCTGCTCGGCGTCGCCCCGCCTGGTGCGGGTGGGGGCACGGCCGAGGAGCGCTCGGCGGCGAGCCGCGTGGCCGCCATGTGCTTCGCGGGCTTGCGCGACGATCCGGCCACCTGGCTCGCCTTGCGACCTCTGGCGGTCGTTGCGGCGCTCGGCACCGGCTCGTGGGAGGAGGTGCAGACGCTTCTCCTGGACGAGGTCGAGTCCGCTCCGGCAGGCTCGGCGTTCTGGGCGCTCCTGACCGCGGCCGAGCTTGCCGAGCTGCGGCTGGGCGACCCTCACGGCGCGATCCGCCACCTCGAGCGTGCGGAGGTCATCCGCCCGGGCACTCCCGCGGTCGTGCGCCAGCTCCTGCGCCTCTACCGGCGGGCCGGTCGGTGGACCGAGCTCGAGTCGCTCGTCCTGACCCAGGCCAGACGCCTCGCGGACGCGCCCGTCCTGCCGTGGCTGGCTCGTCTCGCCATGCTCGACCTCGATCTCAGGCGAGACGACGACCGGGCGCTCCAGACGTGCCGCGCGATCCTTCGTGACCATCCCGCTTTCGCGCCTGCGCTCAGGGGGATCGAGCGACTGCTGCTCAGCGCGGGGCTCTTCGGCGACCTCTCGGAAACGTACGTCGCGGCTTCGGGCGCGCTGGACGGGCCCGCGAGGGCGTCGTGCCTGCGCGCCGCGCTCGATGCGGCCGAGCTGGCGGAGCGGCGGGATCCGGCCTTCGAGGCCGCTGCCCTCGCCGAGATCACGTTCGAGGACAACGACAGGTCTGCCCTGCGCCGGCAGCTCTCCATCTGCGTCGACGCGCCCGAGAGCCGGGCGCAGGCGCTTCTTCGCTGCGCGACGGCCACGGGCACCGACGCGGACCGCGCCATCTGGCTGGCCGAGGCTGCCGAGGACTGCTCGAGGGGCGGCGACTCGACGAGGGCGATCGCGCTGGCTCAGGCGGCGACGCGCGCTGCCCCCGAGCCTTCGCTCCCGGCGCTGCTCGCCCTGGCCGAGGCGTTCGCGGCGAGGGCGACGACACAGACGGATGCCCTGGTCGGCCTCGCCGGCGTGTTCGTCGAGCTGGCACAGCGGCTGCGCGACCGCGAGAACCGGAAGGACGCGTTCGTCCTCGCGGCGCGGCTGTACGACGTCGAGCCGTCGAGGCACGAGGACGCGCTTCGCTGCACGCTCGAGGTCCTGAAGATCGAGCCGAAGAACCCGGACGCTCTTTCGCGCCTGATGGCGCTCAGGGCCGAGAGGAAGGAGTGGCGCGAGCTGTGCGACGATCTGGGCGGGATCATCGCGGCCGACCCCGACGCTCCCGACACGATCGTGCTCCTCGAGCACATCACGATGGTCCTCCGCGACCAGCTCGGCCGGATCGACGAGGCGGTGGTGAACTGCGAGGCGATCCTCGTCAAGAACCCCCGGCACGCGACCGCGGTCCTCTGGCTCGCTCGGCTCCATGGGCAGAAGCGCGCGTGGCCCGAGGCCGCGAAGAACCTCGAGCGGCACCTGCAGCTCGTCGCCGACCCGACCGAGCGGATCGCCGCCATGAGGGAGCTGGCTGCCATCTATCACGACCGCGTGGCCAACCCCGTGCGGGCGATCGCCGTCCTCGAGGAGCTGGCGGTCCGCGAGCCGGACCAGGCCGACCACCTGCGCCGGCTCAGCCAGATCCACGTCAACGAGCGCCAGTGGGCCGCTGCCGAGCCGGTGACCCGAAGGCTCGCCGAGAAGGAGCCCGCCGGTCCCGGCCGGATCGAGGCGTTCGTGCGCCTGGCCCAGATCCGCGAGCGCGGCTTCTCGGACCCCCGGGGCGCCGTGGACTGGTACCGGCGGGCGCTGGAGGTCGATCCGCTGAGGGACGCCACGATGAACGATCTGTGCGCCTGCCTGCAGCGTGCCGGCGACCTTCGGGGAGTCGCGGTCTATCGCCGGCAGTTCACGCAGTCGCTGCGCGAGGGGCTCTACGCCGAGCCCACGCGCATCCTCTGGTACCGTCGCCTGGCCGAGAACCTCGCGATCCGCGGGCTCGACCTGTCCTGCGAGCTGGTCACCTCCATGATCGACTGGCTCGAATCGCACGGGGCTTCGGGCCGGTCGGGGCGAATGCGCGTCATCGACGCGGACGCCCTGCGCGCGGTGCTGCGCGCCTTCGAGGTCCCGCCCTGGGCGATCGCGCTCCTCTCCGAGCTGGAGACGCTCCTGGTCCACGAGCACGAGTGGCAGCCGAAGAAGGCCGGCGTGCGACGCACCGATCGGATCACGGGCGCCCCTGGCAACCCGGTCCGCGAGAGGTCGGTCCGGATCTGTCAGGCCCTCGGGCTGCCCGAGCTCGAGCTGTACTTGTTTCCAGTGACGCCCGGGCTCGCGCGCGCGCCTCTCGCGAGCGAGCCCACGGTCGTCCTCGACCCCGAGGTCTGCGGCCTGTCGGAGGCGGTCTGTCGCTTCACCCTCGCGGGCGCCGCCCTCAGGATCCTCGGCGGCATGCGCCTGCCGCAGGCGTTCGCGCCGGATGCCCTTCGCGCGCTGTTCGGCGCCGTCTCCGCGGCCATCGACCCGGGGGCGCTGCCGGCCGGTCTTCCCCAGCCGGACCCCGGCGTGGTGCGAAGGATGGCGAAGCGGATCCCGAAGGGACGGCGCACGGAGATAGCGCTGGCGCTTCGCGATTGCTGGGGCAGCGCGGTCGGCCTGGACGAGGTCGCCCTGCGCATCGACCGGGCACTTGGCGCCGCGGCCGTGGCCGTCTGCGGGAGCCTCGCCGCGGGGGTCGAGGCTCTCGCCCGGGGCGCTCCGGCGAATCGCCGCTTCGACAGCGTCCCCGAGGCCGTACAGCTCGTCCGGGACGCCCTCTCGGAGGATTTTCTGTCGGTGGTCGACCGGGCACCGCTGGCGTGAAGCGTCGCCGCTCTGGCGGAAAACGGGCGGGTCGCGCAGCCGTATCGTACAATCGCGACGTGCGCGCCTCGCTCGCCTTGATGCCATTCTTCTCGATGGGGTGCTCCGTCGGCGACGGCACCGGCGCGGCGACCGGGACGGTGTCGATTCCGGCGTGCGACCTCGAAGGAGACTTCGACCTCGAGCCCGATTTCTTCGGGGGCGAGGCCTTCGAAGACACCCTCTCGATCACCATGCAGCAAGGAGGGGACTACCAGGTGAAGTCCGACGGGCTCGCCATCGTGGTCCCCGACATACGGCACGTCGACGATCATCTCGGCGACCCCCTCGAGGTCGGCTACGAGCCGGATGCCACGCTCCCGGAGGTGCGTGAGCTCATCAGGGCGTCCCTGTACCTGAACAGGACCTGCGGGCGGCGCGAGGACGGGGGGCTCGTCGCGGTGAGTGGGGCGGTGACCTTCTCGTCGCTGGGCGACGGCAGGATCGACGAGGGCGACGTGATCGAAGGGGACTTCGATCTCGACCTGGCCGAAGCCCAGGGGGACGAGGGCCGGGCACACCTCGTCGGCTTCTTCCGATTCCGGTACACGCGCGGCCGACCCGCGCAGCGCTTCCCGTGACCGCGGCGACGACACAGGCGAACGAGACGGTGCTGGTGATCGAGTCCCTCGGTCTCGGCGGCGACGGCGTCGGGCGGATCGACGGCCGATCGGTGTTCGTACCGGCCGCGCTGCCGGGAGAGCGCGTCCGCGTGCAGGTCGAGCCTGGAGCAGGAAGAGCCAGCGCGGGGACGCTGCTCGAGGTGCTGACGCCCTCACCGGAGCGTGTGTCTCCCGCGTGCGGTGCCTTCGGCAAGTGTGGCGGCTGTCAGCTCCAGCACCTGAGCTACGAGGCGCAGGTCGTGGCGAAGAGGCGAGGGCTCGCGCACGCGACGTCCCAGGTCGTCGATCCGATGGTGAGCGCTCCGAAGCCGTGGGGATACCGCGCGCGCGCCCGCTTGCACGTGGCCAGGGGATCGCTCGGCTTCTTCGCGGCGCAGGCATCGGAGGTCGTCCCCATCGACGAATGCCCCGTGCTCGATCCGGTCGTCCAGACGGCGCTCTGTGAAGTCGCTTCCCGGATCGTGCCCGAGGTCGGACGAGAGGCCGAGATCCTGGTCGACCGAGGGAGGACGGGACGGCCGGTGCTGTTCGTCCGGCCCGCCAGCGAGCCCGCGCGTTCGCTCTACGAGGCACTGGCGGCGTACGTCGACGCGGGCTCCATCGAGGGTGCGGCGCTGCAGGTCCCCGGCGTCGCGACCCTCGCCCGCTTCGGGGAGCCCGACCCCTACACCACAGCGGCCGACGGCCTGCCCATGCGTGTCGCTCCGGGAGCCTTCGCCCAGGCGAACGTCGAGGTCACGGCCCTGATGGCGAAGTCGCTCGTCGAGATGGCCGCGCCGTCCCGGCACGATCGGGTGCTGGAGCTGTACGCGGGCAGCGGGACCTTCACCACGTTGCTCGCAGGGCACGTCCGCGAGGTCGTCGCGGTCGAGTCCGACGGGGCCGCCGCGGCCGCGCTGGCGGAGAACCTCCGCTCCCGCCGGATCGGCAACGTTCGCGTGACCAGAGGCGACGCCACCGAGCGGGCGGTCAACGCACGCGGCGAGTTCAGCCTGGTGGTTCTCGACCCCCCTCGGACCGGGGCGCCGGAGGAGCTCCTGGCCGCGATCGCGCGGCGACGCCCGCGCGCGATCGCCTACGTCTCGTGCAGCCCCGGGATGCTCGGCCGCGACCTCGCCAAGCTCGCATCGCTCGGCTACCGGACGCTGCGAGGCATCGCCGGCTTCGACATGTTCCCGCAGACGACGCACATCGAGGCGCTCGCGGTGCTGCGGCTCGCTGGCTGATCCCCTACCGCGGCGCGATCCGAGCGAGGAGCGCGCCCGTCTGGGCGTCGAAAACCTCCGCCTCGCCGAACTGCTCGACGACCACGCGAGTCGGGCCGACGCGAAGCGCGTCGATGTCCACGCTCGACGCCCAGCCCTGGAAAGCCGTCTCCCAGAGACGGGCGCCGGTTCGCGCGTCGACCCCGGCGATGCGAGCCTGGTTTCCTCTCAGCGAGTAGGCGGCGTAGAGGCGGCCGCTGCCGAGGCCGAACCTCAGGGTGTCCGATCCGCTCTCCTCGACCTGGGTCTCGTCCACCGTCGGAATGACCACCGTCCACGTCGGCGTGCGTCCGTCGGGGCCGAGCCCTACGGCCATCGGGACGCGCACGCCGGCGGCGCGCCGCCCGACAGCCACCCTGAGCTCGCCCAGCGTGATGACGCGGGCGTCGTCGAGGCCCGCGACCGCGGCCGCGGGGGCCGCTTCGAGATCGGTCTGCGGCACCGACAGATCCCTGACTGGCGGGCACTCGTCACGACCCATGCGGACCACGGCCAGTGGCTGAGTCGCACCCGTCGCCAGGTCGAGGATCACGCGGCTGCCGTTCTGCAAGACCAGGGCGGCCTGCGTCGCGGACTCGACGGCGCAGATCTTCTTGGCCCGGTCCGCGAGCGCCACGGTGGCGACCGGAGCGCCGCTCGCGATGTCGTACAGGTGGCCCTGCGCGCGGAAGTCCGTGACGAGGACGCGGTTGCCCGCGGCCGCGACGTGCGTGAACTGAAAGCCCTGGCTGTAGCTGCCGAACGGACCGACACGCCACTTCTCCTGGCCCGCCGCGCCGTCGAGCACGACCAGGTAGATTTGATCCCCCTCGAGCGTCGTCCGGACGAGCATCGCGACGTCCTCGATGGCGTCACCGTCCACCTGGAAGAACCCGATCGTGCGCATCCACGTGAGCCTGGGCACGACGAGGCCGGCTCCGCCCGTACCGCTCACGATGCTCGAGACTCCGCCCGAGAACTGAAGCCAGACGAACGCCCCGATCGCGATCATCAGGACCAGGGGGAAGATCACCGCGCAGCCGATCCGCGCTCCCACCGACGGACGAGCGACCGGGATCGGCGCGAAACCAGGGCCGGCTGGCCAGGGACGAGGCGCGGGGGAGGGGGGCGCGGGAGCCGGCATCGCGACCGTTCGCTTGACGTCGAAGGAGTGGCCGCAGAAATCGCACTTCACGTGCTCGGCGTCGCCTAACGGAGGCAGCGCGGCCGAGCAGTTCGGGCACTTGCGTGGGACGACTTCGGGCATGGGACGAGGACGATACCGGCGGGCCGCGCGCGGTGCAACCGGATGGTCGTCTCCGGTGTATCCTTCGGAGCGTGCGTCGATGGATCGCTCTCGTTGCCTTCGCGCTGCCTGCCCCCGCGGCGGCCGACGACCCGCTGGAGTCGATGACGGGCCGGGACGAGTGGGCCGCCAGGGCCGAGCTCCCGGAGCGGCAGCGCGCCATGCAGATCTGGGAGGAGGCGAGCAAGCGCTGGGAGCGCGCCCGGACGCACTTCCTCAGGCAGCGTCGCCGGATGCAGGAGATCCGGCGCAGCCTGGGCCTTCCGGAGCCCGAGCCGCCTCCGCCGGCGATGAGCGACGCCGATCGACTTCAGCGCATCGAGGACGTGCTGCATGGCCGGCGAGCCATGCGCTCCGACGAGCTCGACGACGCCGGGCACGCGATCGACCGGGAATCGCCGCTGCCCGAGCGCGCGAGGTCGGAGTGAGGATCGCGAGGACGCCCGAGTTCGCCGAGGAGCGCGAGAGGTTTCGCCTCCGCCACGTCTGCGAGGAATGCGCCCACCACGACCCCGACCTGGACGAGTGCGCTCACGGATATCCGACCACGGAGCACTGCCGCGCGTATTACGACCGCGAGGCGCGCGGCGATCTCGTCTTCTGCAAGGAGTTCGAGCTGCGCTAGCGTTCCGCCGTGCTCCGGCAAGGAGGCAACGCGGCCGCGCGCCGCGCCACCTCGTCGGAGCCCTCGGCGAGCGGTCCGAGGAGCAGGTTGGCCTCGTCGCAGCGTCCCTCGCTCGCGAGAGCCGCGCCCCTGAGGAGCCGGGCCTCGCGGGCGCGGAAGGCGCCCGGCGCGCCGGAGATCGCGGACAGATCGGAGTCGGCGTCGGCGGCCCGCCCCAGCCTGAGCAGGCATACCGCCCGGTTGTAGCGAGCATCCTGGGCGAGCGATCCCCGAGGGTAGGCCGCGAGGTACCGGTTCCAGGCCTCGAGGGCCGCGGCGAAGTCGTTCCTTCCGAAGTGCAGCTCGTGCGCCGTCCGGAACGCGGCCAGCTCGGCGTTCGACCTAGGAGACTGGTGCAGAGCTCGCTCCCGTCGCCGGATCGGCCGATCCGACCCCGTCTCCGTCGTTGCGCCTCCTCCGAATATCGAAGGATATTCGTCGTCGGCGCGCCTAGGATCCCGGGCCGCCTCGACCGCCCGGCTCGGTCCGGAGCTCTGCACCAGTCTCCTCGGAGCCGCGGGCGGAGGCGCAACGGGCGGCGGTGCGGGAGCGGCATGGGTCTCGGCGGCGGAAGGCGCCCTCGGCGTGACCCCGGCACGGATCGCGGCCGCCGGCGCCGGATCGAGCGGCATTGCCGCGGGGGGCGGCTCGGGCGGCTGCACGGGCGTCGGGTCGGCGACCGAGGCGACCCGGAGGCGCGTGGCGACGCGGGTGCGCTGGCCGGCGCCGAGAACGCCGCGAACCTCGCCCTGGCGGTCGCGCACCTCCACGCGGCCGTGGACGACCTCGACGTCGGTCGAGCTGGATTCGACCGAGACCGTGAAGCGAGTTCCGCGGACCTCGACCTCCGCGTGTGGCGTGACGACGAGGAGGCGCTCGCCTCGTCCCCTCGGCGCGATGTCGTAGGTGGTGCGGCCGGTGCGCTGCTCGATCCGTGTGACTCTTGCCACCAGCCTTCGGGCCCCCTCGTCCTGACCCGGCCTCCACCCTTCGATCGCGACGGCCGCCAGCACCCCCGCCACCGCGCAGGCCGCGATGGCCCCGGCGCGCCACGCCAGGGCTCGGCGCCTGCGGGCCCGGCCGATGGCGAACAGCACCGACCGGCGCATGGCTGCCGAGTCGGAAGGATCGGGCTCGCCATCCGGCAAGTTGCGGGCGAGCTCGCCGAGCTCCTCGTCGCTTCGCTGCCGTCCGCTCACCGCGACGCCTCCTCGAGCGCCGTTCTGAGATGGGCGCGCGCCTCCGAGAGGCGGCGATAGACCGTGCCGACGGGCACCTCGAGCGCCGTCGCGGTCTCGTCCGCGCTCATGCCCTCCATCGTGCTCAGGATGAAGACGACCCTGCGCTTCGGGTCGAGCTGGTCGAGCGCCCGCGCCAGGATCGCGACCGCCTCCGCCTGCTCGAGCATCTCGTCGGGCCTGTGGACGCGCGCCTGGGGGAACGACTCGAGCCGGCGCAGCGCCCTGCGGCGACGGACCGCCTTGCGGATGTGCTTGCATGCGAGGTTGGCGACCAGGCCGAAGATCCACGTCCTGAGCGCGCTGCGGCCGTCGAAGCGGTGGATCGACCTCTCGATCTCGACGAACGCCTGCTGCACGATGTCGGCGATGTCGGTGTCGTCGCCGACGATCCGGGTCACGATGCGGAAGACGTCGCGGTGGTACAGGTCGTACAGCGCCCCGAAGGCATGAAGGTCGCCTTCCTGGCAGCGCAGGACGAGCACGTCGACCGGCGCTTCCTCGAGGCGAATGGCTCCGCTCGCCACGGTCACAGGGTAACCCGGACCCCGGTTGCGATCTGCAGCCACATCTGCGCTGCGACCGGCCGGTACCAGGAGCCGTCGTCGGGAGCGGTCGAGACGGCGAGATCGACCCTCGAGGACCACCAGAGCTCTCGCCAGATCACGCGCACGTCGATCGACGTCGAGGCCGAGAAGACGGCCTCCAGATAGCTCGATCCATCGGGCGCCCCACCGGGAGGCTCGGGCTCGACGTACTCGTACGAGTAGGCCTCGATCAGAAAGCCGAGCCCCGCCCCGAGCCCGAGCTTCGTCGACTCGCCGTCGAGGAGCATCCTGCGCGCGAAGAGGCTCCCGACCGTCTGCGTGTAGCCGACCTCGGACCAGCGGACGTCGCCGGCCCATGTGTACTCGCCGTTCAAGCTCATGCCGGGCGAGTAGCCGAGGGCAGCCTCGAACCTCCAGGCGCCGAACGTGGCATCGGCGCCGACGTTCAGTCCGAGCACGGGCCAGGAGTCGGCGATGAGGCTGACGAAAGGCGCCCACCCCAGGCTCAGCCAGCCGTCCTCGCCGCGGCCCGGCGCCGGCCTCGAGACCCTCGATGGGCGACGCCGGACCACACGGGCCTGGACGACGGGTGGTGGAGGAGGCGGGGGCTCCGAGGCGGGCGCCGCCCGCGGCAGCATGGCGAGCACCGAGTCGACCTGGCTCTGGTGCAGGTTTGCGATGATCATCGCGATGGCCGCGGCCATGGCATGCGGATCTCCCGTGTCCGCGACGATCCGCGTCGTCTCCCGTCCGCCGGCGTCGCGGTAGGAGACGAGCAGCCTGCCGCCTCCCTCGGGCGAGAGGGCGATCGTCACCGTGCCGCCCGTCCCCGCCGGCGAGGGTGCGCCAGGCACGGCCGTGCTCGCGGCGCTCACCGTGACCCCCGGCAGCTCCGTACGCAGCCGCTCGACGACCGCATCGACGGGGACGGGCACCGGCTCGCCGGCCTCGACCACGATCGCCTCCTCGTCGGCGAAGGCCACCCCGGCCGGGGCGGCCAGAAGCGCACCGAAGCACGCGAAGGCCTTGAGCATGTCCAATGAGTACCCCCGCGCCCGGTATTCTTCGCCAGCCTTCTGCACGGAGCAACGAGAAGGCGTCGCAGCGGTCGAGTCTGAACGCCGGTCCTGAGCTGTCCACTCGTTCTCGCGAAGAGCGGGCAACGGGGCCCGATCGATCGTCGATAAGCTGGCATGGCCGAGAACGGAACAGGCAACAGGCAGCAGGCAACAGGCAACCGCCGATTCGGATGGGGAGCAACATCGCGGACCGTCTCATGAAGTTCGCGGTCGGGGCGCTCGAGCTCGCATCGCGACTCCCGAAGGATGCTGCGACCGAGCTAGCTGCCATCCTGGGCGCCTCAGCCCGGACGGCCCGAGCCAACGCACGTGCCGAGCGAACCAACACGCCACGATCCGCCGCGGCTCGGTGAGCGCGAGCGGGCGGCCGGTTGCGAGCTGCCGGTTGCCTGTTGCCTGTTGCCTGTTCGATCACCTGCCGTCGGGGAAAGAGGAGAAGCTCGGCGCTACCCCGGCAGGAGGTCAGGATTCCGATGGCAAGCGCGAGCCTTCGACCTGGCCGGGCCGGGTGGCCCCGGATGCGCTACCTTTGCCGGGTGCTGGAGAAGGTCCGCCGGACGATCGCCGCGCACGGGCTCTTCGAGCCGAACGACTGTGTGCTCGTTGCTTGCTCGGGTGGGCCCGACTCGGTGGCGCTGCTCGCGGGGCTCAGCGAGCTCGGACGGGAGCTCTGCATCGAGCTCTGCGTCGCCCACGTGGACCACGGCCTCAGGCCTGGCTCGGAGCGTGACGGCGAGCTGGTCGGGCGGATCGCCGCGAGACTCGACCTCGGCCTGCGGATCGAGCGGATCGAGGTTCCCGCTGGCCCCGGAGGCGTCCTCGAGCGGGCCCGCGAGGCGCGCTACGCCTGCCTCGAGAAGGTGGCGGACGAGCTCGGCTGCGCCAGGATCGCCGTCGGCCACACCAGGGGCGATCAGGCCGAGACGGTTCTGCACCGGCTTCTCAGGGGAACCGGCATCGAGGGGCTGGGGGCCATCCCCCCTCGCCGGGGGCGGATCGTGCGTCCGCTCCTCGACGTCGGCCGGCCCGAGGTGCTCGAGTTCCTGCGGACCCGCGGGTTGCCGTGGGTGGAAGACCCATCCAACGAGCGGCTCGAGTTCCTGCGGGTCAGGCTGCGCCGCGAGGTCCTGCCGCTGCTCGATGACCTGGCTCCCGGCGTCGAGGAGCGCCTGGCGGCCCTCGCCGCCGAGGCGCGCGGCCTGACCGAGGAGCTCCAGCGGCTGGTCGAGCCGTTCGCCCAGCCGTCCGTCCTGACGATCGCCCGCGCGCCCGAGGGCCTGCGGCCGCTCGTCGTCCGGGAGGTCCTGCGACGGCTGCGCGGCGATCTGCGGGAGCTGACCCGCGCTCATCTCGAGGCGGCGGCCCGGCTGGCGCTGGATGGGCCCCGGCGCGGAGAGGTGCATCTTCCGCGCGGAGCCCTCGTACGCGACGACGACGCGCTCGGGTGGGTGCCGGGCGGGGGGCACGGACAGGTGAAGGATTCCACGAAAGCGGGCACCAAATCTTTCGGCTGAACGTTGAAGGCCCCTGTCCCGTATGTTAGAAAATGAGAAGTTTCGGCTGATTGCGGCCGGGGGAGCCGCAGTCCTGGAGTGATATTGAAGCAATCCCACAAGACCCTGCTCCTCTGGATCCTCCTGATCGCGATGTTCTTCGTGATCTGGAACTTCTTCACCGACTCGCCGCGGGCGCACGAGGTGCCCTTCAGCGAGTTCATCGCGGACGTCCGGGCGGACCGGGTGCGCGAGGTCGTGGGCAAAGGCGGCGACACCATCGGCGACTACGAGTACACGCGGGTCGACGGGGGCGGGCACCGCGAGAAGCGCGTCACCACGGGCCTCATCAACGAGGGCACCAACACGCTCCTGCAGGAGCATCACGTCGAGGTCAGCTACGAGCGCGAGGAGAGCGGCACGCTCTGGACGAGCCTGCTCGTGACCTGGCTCCCGATGCTGCTCCTCCTGTTCGTGTTCTTCTTCTTCATGCGGCAGCTCCAGTCGGGCGGCGGAAAGGCGATGAGCTTCGGCAAGAGCCGGGCGAAGCTCCTGTCCGACACGCACAACAAGGTCACCTTCCAGGACGTCGCGGGGATCGACGAGGCCCAGGACGAGCTCGAGGAGATCATCGCCTTCCTGAAGGACCCGAAGAAATTCCAGCGACTCGGGGGCCGGATTCCCAAGGGCGTCCTGCTCATGGGCCCGCCCGGAACGGGCAAGACGCTCCTCGCGCGCGCGATCGCGGGCGAGGCGGGCGTCCCGTTCTTCTCGATCTCGGGGTCGGACTTCGTCGAGATGTTCGTCGGCGTCGGCGCCTCGCGCGTGCGCGACCTGTTCGAGCAGGGCAAGAAGAACGCGCCCTGCATCATCTTCATCGACGAGATCGACGCGGTGGGACGTCACCGGGGCGCGGGCCTGGGCGGCGGTCACGACGAGCGCGAGCAGACCCTCAATCAGCTCCTCGTCGAGATG
>JACPQR010000069.1 GCA_016190375.1 Deltaproteobacteria bacterium | reverse complement strand
GCTGCCAGTTGCCAGTTGCCTGTCGCCTGTCGCCTGTTGAGCCCGCGTCTGGCAAGCAACCGGATGGGCATGATCCGAATCTCGGCTCCGAGGGCGCGCCGCATTCTCCACCTCCGAGTCGGCACGCGGCTCCGAGCCAGGGCGCGACGGGAGAGCCGCACGAACGGGAGCGGCGGCATCGTCGGGTTGGGGCTTGCGAGCATTGTCGCGTTCGCGCCGAGATTTCGGCGCGAGATGCCGACCGATCGGCCCGAGCGCAGGGCGACCAGGGGTTTCCGCAATGAATCCGGGCGGTGCCCCGGGGCGCGATCCTTGCTGTTGGGGGCCCGCACCACACCTATGATTTCAACGAAAGGTATGAGGCTAATGACACAGAGCAGGCGATGGATCGGCTTGATCGCGATGGCCGCCCTTGGAGGCTGGGGATGCGAGGGCCCCAAGGGAACCGCAGGGACGTCGTGCACGGTGACGGAGAACGACGATGGATCATCGACGATCGCCTGCTCCGACGGCACGACGACGACGGTGACGAGCGGCGTCGACGGCGAGGCCTGCGCGATCGAAGACAACGACGATGGCACTAAGACCATCACCTGCGCCGACGGCACCGAGGTCACCGTGTCCGACGGCGAGGCCGGGGCGCCGTGCACCATCGAGGAGGACGACGAGGGCGTCAAGACCATCACCTGCGGGGACGGCACCGAGGTGACCGTCACCGACGGCGAGCCCGGCACCTCGTGCACCATAGAGGACGACGGCGAGGGCACCAAGACCATCACCTGCGAGGACGGCACCGAGGTGACGGTGACCGACGGCGTGGAGGGCCCGACCGGCGAGCCCGGACTGAGCGAGGGCGAGACGCCCGGGCTCGTCGCGGACGTCACCGTGACCGCGCCACCCAACGGCACCCACTTCGTCGCCGGCGACACCTTCACGATCACCGCCGAGCTCTGGGACGGCTTCGGGTTCGCCGTGCCGCAGGAGGATCTCGCCTCCGGCCGCATCATGATCGCGGGGCCGAAGCGGGTCATGGACGCGACCAGCTCCGTCAATCTCATGAACGCTTCGGCGGACTACGCCGACGGCCACCACCACTACGTGGACATCACCGAGACCGAGGATCCAAATCCGAACCTGGCGGTGGATGGAAACACGTTCACCTTCACGACCAATGCGGTCGCCGACGAGCTGCCCGGCACGTACACGGTGGGGTTCTACGCGACCTCGGCGGCCTACGGGATGGACCAGGTCTTCGTCACGACCGAGATCCAGATCGGCAATGAGACCGCCGATCCGGACCTGGTGGGCAACTGCTCGGACTGCCACCTGGGCGCCAGCAACGGTCAGTACTACCTCCATCACGTCGACCCCGGCCGGAGTCCATACGGGAGCTGGGCCATCGACTCCGGTCCGATCACGAACTGCAGGCTCTGCCACAACCAGAACGGGTACGCCGGTTACTGCTCCGACCGCGACGAGTCCCCGTGCAGCGCCGAGAACAAGGTGCCCGACCCGATCATCCGGCGCGTCCACGGCGTCCACATGGGCGAGCACCTGTCGAACCCCTTCAACGTCGATGAGGAGAACGGCGACTTCCGTGACTACACGGGCACGGTCTTCCCCGCCGACGTCCGCAACTGCGCCAAGTGCCACCTGACCGATCGGTGGATGGAGGCCCCGAGCCGCCTCGCCTGCGGCGCCTGCCACGACAACGTCGACTTCACCACCGGCGCGATCGACCCGCCCCGCGTGATCGGAAAGCCGGCCGGTGTGAGCTGCACGGACGACGACTCCTGCGACGCCGAGTGGGACGACAGCGTCTGCAACACCGAGACGGGCATGTGCGAGATGAACGAGCACGGCGGAGGCGACCAGGAGGACGACGAGAGCTGCACCGACTGCCACGAGGAGGGCGGGCTGGCTCCGATCTCGGAGGCGCACCTCGTGCCGCCGCCTGCCTTCGGCGTGGGTGTCGCGGTCAGCATGAGCCCGCCGGCCGTTGGCTCCTACTACGTCGACGAGGCACCGATACTCACGATCGAGATCACTGATGGGGACGCAGCGGTCGATCCCGACACGATGACCGAGGCGCTCTACAAGAGGGCGAACCTGTTCGTCTCCGGGCCCAGGGAGGAGACCCATCCGGTCCTGACGACGACGGCTCAGGGCACGGATCAGGTCCGCGCTCTGACGACGAGCGCAAATCAGACGTTCGACCTCACCGGCGTCACCGACCTCCAGATCCAGATCGACGGCGGCGATGCGATCGTCATCCCCGTCGTCGACGGCGTCTGGGCGGACCAGGCAGCCGCGACGACGGTCGAGGTAGTGACCTGGCTCAACGCCAACGACGGCTTCAACGACGTCGCGACCGCGCGCGCGGACGTCAGCACGAGCGCTGGCCGCAACCGCGTCGAGATCAAGAGCAACAGCCGCGGAGACGCGTCGTCCGTGGAGATCTTGGCGAGCCAGGGCACGACGGCGCTCGGGTTCGTGGTCGGTACCTACGTTCCCGTCGAGACCCACACCTATGCGAACAACGACCTCCGCGTTCGCACCGATCCGTTCGACAACGATCCGGCGATCACGAGGACCGACACCGCGATCGAGTATCAGCTCGGTAGCGTCGCCGGACTCGATCCGGGCACCTACACGATCTGGGTCGAAGCCGGCACGACGCTCCCCGTGAGCTGGGCCCTGATGAACTTCCAGGTGGGCACGGAGGAGGTGGACGCCAAGATCGCGACGAACTGCACCGACTGCCACGAAGACACCCGGATGCACGCGAGCTACTTCGGCGTGGTGTTCGACACCGCCATCTGCAAGAGCTGCCACGATTACGAGCGGCAGCAGGAAGGCGTCACCGGCTGGGGCGCGGCGGCCGTTGGCGGGTCCAACTGGGGATTCGGCGCGGCCCCGATCGCCAGGCGCGTGCATGGCGTGCATTTCGGCCGCTACCTGGACAAGCCCACGGAGGTTCACGGCTCCTACGACTACTCGGAGGTGATCTTCCCGCAGGACATCCGCAACTGCCAGAAG
The DNA here is from genome assembly GCA_016190375.1 of Deltaproteobacteria bacterium. GTDB lineage: Bacteria > Myxococcota_A > Polyangia > JACPQR01 > JACPQR01 > JACPQR01. The sequence continues at coordinate 30,365 of JACPQR010000069.1, read as the reverse complement.
TGCCACTCCGAGAATGACATGTGGGCGGAGGAGCCGAGCCGGCTCGCGTGCCTCGCGTGCCACGACTCCGATGGCGCCATCGCTCACGGGACCCTGATGACGGTCGACCTGACGCCGGAGGACCCCTGGAGCGGAGACGAGATGGAGTCGTGCGAGGTCTGCCACGGCGAGGGCGCTGACTTCGCCGTGAGGGAGATGCACAACGTAGCCGATCCGTACCGACCGCCCTACGAACGCCTGCCGGAAGAAGAAGAGTAGAAGTGGAGGGCCGGGACTGCGGAGCGCGAGTCTGGAATGCTCGTGCTCCGCGGTCGGCCGGGGGGATGCCAGCCGAGGAGGTTCGTCCGGTGGGCTGCGGAGTCCTGGTCTGCGATCTCGATGCTCGGCCGAGGGCGGAGCTGGCCAGCGCGCTTCGAACCCATGGCTACGTCGTCGCGCTGGCGGGGAGCATACCGGAGGCCCTCGACGCCCTCGGGCGAGCCGAGTTTCAGGCACTACTGATCGCCCTCCAGGTGCCGGGCCTCGAGATCGTCGGGTTTCTCCGGGAAGCCCGGCGACTGCAGCGCGCGCTCGGCGTGGTCGTGATCACCGACTACGAGAACGTCGAGGCCGCGCTCGCTGCGATGAAGGACGGCGGCGCCGCCGACTACGTGACCAGGCCGCTCAGGTTCTGCGAGGTGGAGATGCGCCTCGAGCGCCTCCTCAGGCTCCGCGAGCATTGCGACGAGCTCGGCCGGCTGCGCACGATGCTGGACGAGACGCCAGGCCTGCGCGGGATCCCCGCCGACTCGCCTGCCATGCGGGTGGTCTGCGAGCGGATCCACCTGTTCGCCGACAGCACGGCGCCGATCCTGATCACCGGCGAGGTCGGGACGGGCAAGGGGCTCGTGGCCCGTTCGATCCACGACGTCGGACCCCGCAAGCTCGCTCCGTTCCTTTCCACGACCTGCAAGAGGAACGGCAGCCTCGACGTGGTCGCGCGCCTGCTGGGCGCCGGGTCGGAGCCAGGCATGCTCGAGCTGGCCCAGGGGGGATCCATCCTCCTCGAGGACATCGGCGGTCTCGACACGCGAGCGCAGGCGGAGCTCGTCGAGCTCCTGAAGACGGGGACGTTCCGCTCTGGTCGCGGTGAGCAGATCTCGGTCGACGTCCGCCTGCTCGCCACCTCCGAGACCGATCTGGGCAGCGCGGTCGAGGGTGGCCGTTTTCGTGAGGACCTCCACGGTCTCATCCGGGCGTTCGAGATCCATCTACCCCCGCTGCGCGATCGCGGCGACGACGTCCTCCTGCTAGCCCATCATTTCCTGCGGATCATCGCGGCCAAGGAGGGGCGGGTGCCCAAGCGTCCGTCCGCGGCCGCCGCGAGGGTCCTGCGCCAGCACTCCTGGCCGCGGAACGTCGGCGAGCTGCGTCGAGTGATCGCCGAGGCCGTCGCGTCCTCGCGCTCGACCGAGATCCAGATCACCGACCTGCCCGCGTCGGTGCTCGGCGGTGGGCAAAGGCCGTTCACGCTGCACCTGGACGAGCAGCCGGAGGTTCAGCTAGGGGACCTGGTGCGCCAGTTCGAGGAGGATCTCGTGAAGTGGGCCCTCGAGAAGGCCGAAGGTCGTCCTTGCCTGGCGGCGGAGATCCTCGGCGTCCCGGCCGAGACGGTCGAGCGCAAGCGCCCGAACACGACTCGATGACCGTTCGGGCCGGTCTCGCGGAGTCGTCGCGCCTCCAGAGGCCCGACGTCGTGCCTTCACGGCGTCGACGCTGCCAAGGCCGACGCGAGCGCCGCGTCGAAGCGGCCGAGCCTCTCGTCGACGCGGCGGTGGATGTCCTCGAGGTCCACCAAGAGCGGCTGCATTTCGCTCCACTGCAGGTCGAGCACGTACAGGTGCCTGAACAGGTGACGGAAGGCAAGGTAGCGACCCAGCTCCTTCGCGATCGCTTCGTCGAAGACGGCAGGGCGGCGCCCGGGCTTGTCGAGCGTCATCGAACGCAGCAGCGTCCGGTGCCAGTCGGGACCTTCGGGCAGTCCCGCGTTCAGGTCCCGCGCGATGCGCTCCATCCAGCGCTCGAGCACGCCGTAGTACCCGTGGAGCAACGCGCCAGCGCCGAACACCTCGACGTTCGACGGGGTTCTGGTCGAGACAGCCGCGTGGAACACGGCAACCTGCTCGGCCAGACGAGCGAGATCGGCGCGCGTCACCGCAAGGACGTCACGAAGCTGCTCGAGCAAGCGCCGGCGACGGTCAGCTTCCATGAAGCACCTCGCCATATCGATCGTGATGCCGCCGCCAGCCGTCCGACAGCCGCTCGCGCCGGAGCAGATCGACCGGCAAGCCGGCCAGGTCCTCGGCCTCGGCTCTAGCCCGCAGGAGGTCCTCGAGCGAGAGCCCCTCGACCACGAGATCCACGTCCGAACGAGCGTCGAAGGTTCCGCGCGCCAGCGAGCCGACCAGCACGACCCGTCGGGCCCCATAGCGCTCGACCAGCAGCCGGACCAGGCGCGGCAGCGCGTCCCGCGCCTGCTGCTCGCGCGTGCGCACGGCTGCCTCGTCTCGGGCGGCCCGCTCGACCAGCGGACCGAAGTACGCCGGCTCGCCCATCACGGTGTTTCTAGCACGGATCGGTCGATGCCGCCTCGGCGGGCGAACGGCGCGAGAGGCTATCGCCGCAGGTTGACGAGCTCGCCGTACATCTCGTCGGCGGCCTGGATGATGCGGGAGTTGGCCTGGAAGCCACGCTGGTAGGCGATGAGGTCGACGAACTCGCGGCCGAGGTCGATGTTCGCCTGCTCGAGCGCGCCGGACACGATCGACCCCCGACCGCCGCTCTCGGGGGCGCCGATGAGGGCCTCGCCCGACTCCTGGGTCTCGGTCCAGAGGCCCTGGCCCACGCGGTCGAGCCCCTGCACGTTCGCGAAGTCCGCGATCGCGACCTGACCCAGCGTCCGCCTCTGACCGTTCGTGAAGACGCCGCTCACCGTGCCGTCCCCTGCGATCGCGATCCCGGAGACGGTCCCCGCCGCGTAGCCGTCCTGCGACAGCCCCGTGGTCGTGGAGGCCGAGGCGAACTGCGTCGTCGCATCCAGCCCCGTCCCGCCGTCGGTCGTGATGCTCGTCCCGAAGTCGAAGTCGATCGTCTGGCCGGCCGTCGCGCCCACGAAGTTCCAGGCGGCCGCGCCCACCGTCTCGGTGTCGAGCTCGCCATTGGTCGTGAACGTGAGGCTCCCGCTCGCTCCCTCGGTCGGAACGCCCGCGACGCCGCCCGTCAGCTCGCCGCCATCCACCATCGCGTGCCAGTCCCACGCGTTGGCCGCGGTCTTGCGGAAGTAGACCGTCACCTCGTGGGGGTTGCCGAGCGAATCGTACACCGTCACCCCGGTCGAGAAGTTCGAGGTCCCGCCCGGATCGAGCGGGTCCCACGGCAGCGCCGGCACCTGCGCGTTCGAGTCGAGGTTCGCCGCGAGGTCGACCGCCGTCGAGGCCTGCGCCGGGACCGTCCCGCCGTCGACGTAGAGGTCCCCGAGCTTGCCGCTGAGCACGCCCTGCGCGTTCGCGGTGTAGCCCTGGAGCCTCAAGCCGTTCGGGTTGACGAGCCGTCCTTCCGCGTCGATGTGGAACTGCCCGGCCCGCGTGAAGAAGCGCCCGGTCATCCCACCGGCGTTGCCGTCGACGATGAACGTCCCGTCTCCCGAGATCGCCAGATCGGTCGGCGACTCGGTCGTCAGGAGAGACCCCTGCGTCCACATCTGCTCGATGTGCGCGAGCCGCGACCCCGCGCCCGCCCCTGACACCGCGCTCGCCCCCGCGATCGAGCGGCCCAGGATGTCCTCGAAGTCGCCCCTCTGCCTCTTGAAGCCCACGGTGTTGACGTTGGCGATGTTGTCGCCCACGACGCCCAGGGCCTCGCCGTGGGAAGCCAGCCCGGTAGCTCCGGTGTTCAGCGCGCGCAGAATCGACATGTTCCCTTCCTCTCCTGGTTTGCTCTCACATCGAGATGGAGACCACGTCGCCGAGCAGGACTCGTGCTTCGCCGACGATGAGCTCCGGGTAGCCGTTCTCGTAAGAAACTCCCGTCACGATGCCCGTGACCTTCGTCGAGGTCCCGACCGCGTTGCCCGACTCGTCCTTCGCGGCGACCTCCACCGTGTAGCGTCCGGCGGCCGCCCGCTGGCCGGAGGCGTCGTTGCCGTCCCAGACGATCGAGTGCGACCCCGGGAAGCTCTCGCCCAGCTCCAGCGTGCGGACGACCTGCCCCGACTCGTCGCGAATCGTCACCGTGACCTCCTTGGCCCGCCCGTCGAGCTGGAACGCCGTCTGGCCCGGACCGTTCTCCTCGAGCCGGATCGTGTCCGCCTTCGCCGTCACGGTCTTGCCGGTCAGGGTCGCGACCTGCGTGTTCGCCACGCCGGCCGTGGCGATCTCGAGCGCCTGCACGCGCTCGCCGATCGTGACGAGCTCCTGGACGCCGGTGAGCTGCGAGAGCTGCGTCACGAAGTCACGCGCCTCCATGGGATCGAGCGGATCCTGGTTGCGCATCTGCGCGACCAGGAGCTTCATGAAGGCATCGCGTCCGATCTCGGAGGTCTGAGCAGACCCGCCGGTGGTCTGGGGAACAGTCGCCGTCGAAACCGCTGAAATCGCCACGATCAGGCCTCCGTGTCCAGGGACCGCTTGCCGCCCCGCCTCTTCTTCCGTGCCTCGATGGACCGCTCGGGGTCCCCAGCAACGTCGACGCGCATGCCCCGTAGCTCGACACCCGCGAGCGCGACGCTCGTCCTCAGCGCCGACTCGCTCGCGCGGAGCGCGATCGCGGACGCCGCGCTCGTCGTCACTGCATGCAGGTCCATGGATCCACGGTCGAGCCTGAGATCGAGCTGGATCGCGCCCAGCTCGGGGTGCTGGACCTCCACCCGTGCGGCCTCTCTGCCCGCGGCCACGGTCTTGAGGACGGCAGCCTCGTGGATGGTGGGCAGCCCCTCCGAGGGAGCGGCCCCGGGCGCGCTCTCGCGGTGAAGCGACGCCACGTGGCTCGACACGGAGAGCCCCGCGCTCATGGGCGACGCCGCCCCGGCGCTGGTGTACAGGCCCACGAGCGCCGCCTCCGCCGCCGGCAGCGTCCCCTGCGGTGCCGCGGGCGCGGGAAGCGAGGCCTCGGGATCCGACGTCGTCTCCACCGCAGGAGCGACGTCGGCCGCCGCGTCGGCCGCCGGCCGCTCGGGCGACGCATCCCCGCGGTGCGCCTCGGCCGACCTGACGGCGGCGCCGAACGCCTCGGCGAGCTCGAATGGGCGCGAAGGGTCACCACCTCCGTGCGAGCCATCGGCGCCCGCCTCGCGCCCCGGGCCGCCTCCAAGCTCCATCTCTGCGCTCACCGGCGGCGAGGCCAGGAGCGGACCCGCGCCGGCCGTTCGCCCCATGCCTGGAGGCGCGACCCGGACCTGCGCGAGGGGCTCTTCTGCGCTCCCGCCTCCGGCAGGCGCAAGGCGAGGCTGGGGCCCCGCCTGGGTCGCCAGCTCGATCAGCACCTTCGCGAGCGGCCCGAGGAACGAATCTGCCACCTCGGCCGGAGCTTTCTTCGGCGCGGGGCCCTCGCGGGCGGACGTGGGCGCGGCCACGATCTTCATCGGACCACCCTCACCATCCGGCCCGCGGCCTCGTCCGTCGCGCCCTGCTCCTTCTTGCGCTCCTCCTTCTGCTCCGCCCTGCCCATCCGCTGGTGGAGGATCTCGAGCGCGCGCACGTCGCGCGTGGCGTCGAACACCGTCGCGGCGCGCTCCTCCCGCTCGACCTTCCTCACTTCGAGCGTCCCGTTCGCCTCGGTCGCGACCTTCGCGGCCAGCGCCACGACCGCGGCCTGCCTGGCCAGGTCCTCGGCGGTGATCTGTCCCGCCCGGGTGAGGCTGCCGATCGCACCGTCGTGGATCTTCCCGGCTTCGCTCGCCGCCTCTGCAGCCCGCGCCAGCTCCTCGTCGGCAGTCTCGAGCTCGCTCCGGCGCACCCCCCGGATGCGCTCCTTGACCTGGATGATCCTCTCGAGCCTTCTCTTCGTCATTTCTCCTCGCTCCAGATGCCGGCGAGACGCTTCTCCACATCGTCCGGCTCGGACGGCTCCTCGATGCCCTGCCGCAGGAACTTCTCGAGCTTCGGCATCCGGAAGAGCGCCTCGTCGAGACGCGGCAACGTGCCCTGCTTGTAGGCGCCGATGGCGACCAGGTCCTCCGCCTCGCGATAGGTGCCGAGGAGCTCGCGCGCCTTGTGCGCGAGATCCACACGACGCGGCGAGACGACGTTGGGCAACACGCGCGAGATGCTCTGCGGCAGGTCGATGGCCGGAAAGTGCCCGCGCTCGGCGAGCGTCCGCGACAGGACGACGTGCCCGTCGAGCGTCGCGCGGACCGAGTCGGCGATCGGATCGGCCAGATCGTCGCCCTCGACGAGGACGGTGTAGACGCCCGTGATCGACCCGGGTCCCGCAGAGGTCCCGGCTCGCTCCAGGATCCTCGGCATGGACGCGAAGACCGTGGGCGTGTAGCCCTTCGTGGTCGGCGGCTCGCCGATCGCGAGGCCGACCTCGCGCATCGCCATTGCGAAGCGGGTCAAGCTGTCCATCACGAGGAGCACGTCCAGGCCCTTCGCGCGGAAATGCTCGGCGATCGTCGTCGCGTAGAGCGCCCCGCGCACGCGCACGAGCGGCGGCTCCGCGCTGGTGGCCGCGACCACGACGGAGCGCGCGAGCCCCTCGGGGCCGAGCGTCCGGTGAACGAACTCCTCGACCTCCCGACCACGCTCGCCGATGAGCGCGACGACCGCGACGTCCGCCTTCGCCCTGCGCACCATCATCCCGAGGAGCGAGCTCTTGCCGACGCCGCCGCCCGCGAAGATACCGATGCGCTGGCCCTTGCCCAGCGTGAGAAGCCCGTCGATCGCCCTCACGCCGACCCAGAACGGGTCCGAGACCGGCCGGCGCCTCAGGGGGTTCCGCGACGCGCCGTACAGCGGCCGCTCGGTGTCGAGCTCTGGCGCGAGCTGCCCGTCGAGCGGACGACCCAGACCGTCGAGGACGCGCCCGAGGAGCCCCGAGCCGACCCTCGCGTAGGCGGAGCGACCCACACGGCGCAGCGGCGAGCCGACCTCGAGCCCTTGCGTGTGACCGAGCGGCATCAAGAGCGTCCTGTCGCCGCGAAGCCCCACGACCTCGGCCTCGATGGGAAGGCCCGTCAGGGGCCTGAGCTCGTACAGGTCGCCGATCGACGCCCGGCAGCCGCGCGCCTCGAGCACCAGGCCAACGACCTCGGACAGCCGCCCCTCGACGGCGGGCTCCGCGGCGGCGCGGGCCACGGGGAGGTAGCGGCGCAGGTCGACGGCGGGCCCGATCATCCGGCGTCCTCCATCGTCCCGCGCCGCCGCTCGTCCTCGAGCGATCGCAGGACCGCGCGCAGCCGCTCGCCGATCCTTCCGTCCACCCGGGTGTGCTCGTTCTCCGCGATGCAGCCCAGGCCCTCGAGCGCGGGGTCCATCGTCACCTGCACGGTCAGGCCGTCCATCGTCACCGTGGGCGACCCGAAGACGGCCACGATGGCCGCGTGCGCGTCGCGCGAGGCGCGGAGCCTCGCACCGGGAGCGCTGCCGAGGGTCGCCAGCGCGGCCCGCGCCAGGCTCCCGTGGAGCTCTGGATCCACCTCGATCTCGCGGTCGATGACGCTCGACGCGATCGCGACGGCGAGCTCGAGGAGCTGCCCCTCGACGCTCGACAGGACCTGGGCGCGCGCGGCGCCGAGCTCCGCCGCGGCGCGGGCGAAGGCGACGAGGCGCGGGTCGTCTGCGGGAATCGACGCGGGTGCGGGGGGCGCCGCCGGCGGCGAGGACTGGCCCGGAGCGGGCGCCTCGGTCTCCATCGGGATGTCGGAGATGCGCGACGCGTCTTCCGAGTCCCCTGCGACCGCGATCGTCGGCACTCCGCCGGGCCCCGGGAACAGGATCGGCGCCACGTCCGGAGATCGGTGGGTCATCCAGGCCGGACCGCCCGTCGACCGTCCTAGTGCCGGGAAAGCGTGAGGCCTCAGCGCCGTGCGGACCTCGTCAGACATACTCGCCGCCACCCTCCCTCGCGATCGTGATCTTCCTGTCGCGCTCGAGGCCCATGGCGGTCTCCACGATGGCGCGCTGCGCGGCCTCCACGTCCGACAGACGCACGGGGCCCAGCATCTCCAGCTCGTCCTTGAGCATCGCGGCCGCGCGCGTCGAGATGTTGCCGAACACCTTCTCCTTGATGTCGTCGCTCGCGCTCTTGAGCGCCACGACGAGCTGGTCCGTCGAGATCTCCTTGAGGAGCACCTGCATCCCGCGACCGTCGATCCGGACGAGGTCCTCGAAGGTGAACAGCGCCCTGCGCAGCTCTTCGGCGGCGGTGGCGTCCGTCTTGCCGAGCTCCTCCAGCAGCCCCTCGGTGGCCTCCGCCGACAGCCGCTTGATCAGGCTCGCCGCAGCCTCGAGCCCGCCGATGTTGCGCCCGCTCGTGTCGCCGAGAGCGGCGATCTCCTCGGCGAACTCGCGCTCGATGTCCGCGATGACGGACGCGGGCACCGTCTGCAGCCGCGCCATCCTGAGGACGATCTGGGTCTGCCTGTCGGTCGGCATCTGCGACAAGAGGTCGACGGCCTTGCCGGAGTCGAACTGGGCGAGGATGACCGCGATGGTCTGCGGCTGCTCGAGCTCGAGGATCCCGAGGATCGTCGCCGTGTCGAGCTTCGACAGCTCGGCGACCGGCCCCTGCTCGGACTTCTCGGACCAGAGCTCCGCTATCTTCCCCTCGCCCAGCGCCTTTCCCGCGAGCCGCCTCAAGTACGACGCCGATCCCTTCAGGCTCGCCGGGACTCCCTTGCCTGCGCGCTCGGCGAACTCCCGGTGGACCTCCTGCAGGACCTGCGGCGACGCCTCGCTCAGCTCCGAGGAAGCCTTGCGGAGCTGCCGGAGCTCCTCGTCGCTGAGCTGCGCGAGGATGCGCGTGGCGGCGCTCTCCTCGAGGCTCACGAGGAAGAGGAGGCTCTTCTGCGGACCGCTGAGGGTCTTCGCGGCGGTGGCGGATCCAGGCTTGTGCGGGTCGCTCACGGCCAGTGCGGTCATTGACGGGTGCCCTCGGAGAGCCACCCGCGAACCACTCGGGCGGCGAGGTCGGGATCACGGCTGGCGAGGTCGGCGGCCAGCGATCGCGCCTCGGCCACGGCCCGCGCCTGCTCGGCGAGACGCTCGTTCACTATCGCCGCGTCGATCGAGGCGGGCGACTGCGCGCCGGGACCGGCCGGGAGCGCGGCTACCGTCGCCGAGACCCTGGCCGTCCTGCGCCGGCGCCGCCGGATCGCGGCCCAGATGGGCAGGGCGATGAGCAGGAAGAGCAGGCCCAGCGCGCCGGCCGCGTACGGCAGGTACGGGCGGTACCGCTCGAGCGGGTCGGCGGGGCCGAGATCGACTCGTCGACCCGGGTGCGCGGAATCCGCGAACGGCACGCACTCCACCGTGACCTTGTCGCCTCGGTCCGACTGCGCGCCGACCGCGCTCTCCACGATCGCCTTGAGGCGCCCGAGCTCGCCAGCGGAGCGTGGCGTGAAGTGCCGCCGCGCGCCCTTGCCGGACCAGCGCCCATCGACGACGACCGCGACCTGGAGGCGCTGGAGGCGGCCGATGGGCTCGATCGCGCGGCGTACGACCTTGCTGACCTCGAAGTTCCGGGTCTCGCTGCGCTTGAACAGGCCGCTGCCTCCGCCGGTGCCCGAGGTCGGCGCCTCGCCACCGGGCAGGTTCGAGGCGGCGCCCGGCACGCCCGCGGTCGTCGCGTTCGGCCCCACGTTGCTGCGCTCCTCGCTGATCTGGAACGACCGGGGCGCCACGCCCTGCGGGTCGAACTGCTCCTCGGTGCGCTCCTCCCGGGCGAAGCTGACGTCCGCCGCGACGCGCACGACGCTCGAGCCCTCGCCCAGCGTCCTGTCGAGCAGCTCCTGGACGGCGCGCTCCTTCCCGCGTTCGAGCTCGTGGCGGAAGCCGAGGGTCTGTGACGACATCTCCTCGTCCGCGGTCGCGCCGCCGGCGAGGCTGCGTCCCTCGCCGTTGACGACCGTGACGTGCTCGGCGTCGAGGCCGCGGACGCTCGAGGCGACGAGGTGGACGATGCCGCGCACCTGGTCGTCCCGCATCCGGAAGCCCGGCTTGATCTTGAGCGCCACCGATGCGCTCGCCGCCGTCTCGGTCGACGCGAAGAGCGATCGGTTGGGAAGGACGAGGTGCACACGCGCCGTCTCGACGCCCGCGATGTGCGAGATGGTCCTCGACAGCTCGCCCTCGAGCGCGCGGTGGTACTTGACCTGCTCGGAGAACTCGCTCTCGCCGAAGCGTTGCTCGTCGAAGATCTCGAAGCCGACCCCGCCGCCGCTCGGCAGCCCGTCCGCGGCGAGGGTCAGGCGAGTCTCGTGGACCGAGCTGTCGGGCACGTAGACGTCGCTGCCGCCGCTCTCGAGCTTGTACGGGACGTGCATGTCCTTCAGGCGCTCCACGATGCGGGCCGCGTCGTCCCCGGAGAGGTTCGAGTACAGGAGCCCGAAGCTCGGCTCCGAAGCGCGCCCGATCGCGAGGACGGCGATCGCGACCACGACGGCCGCGCCCAGCGCGATGACGATTCGCCTCTGGAGCGTGAGTGCCGACCAGCGTTCCTTGAGCTTGCCCAGGCTGTCCTTCAGGCTCGCCACGCTACGCTCCCATCCTCATGATCTCCCGGTAGGCCTCGAGCACTCGGTTGCGCACGTTGGCGAGCAGGCGCAGCGTGATGTCGGCCTGCGACATCGCGATCATCGTCCCGTGCAGGTCGTTTCTCCTGCCGGCTGCGTACTCGTCCGCGGCCGTGTGCGCGGTCTTCTGCGTCTGGTCGACGTCGTGTACGAACTCGCGAAGACGGTCGGCGAACGACGTCTCGGATCCCACGCCGGCGGGGCGCTCGGAGCGCACCTCGGGGATCCGGAGCTCGGTGACCTGGGGGAGCTGGGCCGGTGAGATGTTGAGCGCCATTGTCAGCCGATCGACAGCGCGGAGCGCGCCATCCCTTTCAGGGTCTGGACCACCGTGACGCCCGCCTCGTAGGCGCGCGAAGCGGTGATGAGGTTCACCATCTCCTCGACGACGTTCACGTTCGGCAGCGAGACGAAGCCGTTCGCGTCCGCATCCGGGTGGGTCGGGTCGTAGACCTGCTGCGGCGGCGCGTTGTCCTGGCGGATCTGGGGGACCTCGACCAGCGAAGCCGCCTGGGCGCCACGCTCGTTCGCCATCTCGGCGAAGCGCGCGGCAACGGGCACGGCCTGGAACACGGGGTCGAGACGACGGTACGGGCCGCCGTCCGCCGTGCGCGTCGTGCGCGCGTTGGCGAGGTTCGAGGCGATGAGGTTCATCCGAACCCGCTCCGCGCCGAGCCCCGATGCCGATATCTCCATCGCCGTGAAGAAGTCCATGCTCGTCTCCTCTTCCCGCTACTGACCCGATCCGTCGTTGGCGGCGTAGCGCAGCATCGCGAGGCTGTGTGCCACGATCTTGACCGCCCCCTCGTAGCGAATGTCGTTGGCTGCGATCTTCGCCGACTCGCGCTCGAGGCTGACCGAGTTGCCGTCCGCCCCTGGCCGCACGGCCTGGTCCTCGCGGACGACGACCTCGCCGGGCCCGCCGCCCGCCGGAGCGGCGCTGAAGTGCCGCTCGTCGGTCGCGATGAGCGGGGGCTGGTGTCCGGCGGCCCGCTCCGTCTCGCGGACGAGCTCCATCGGCCGGAAACCGGGTGTGTTGACGTTCGCGATGTTCGACGCGAGGACGTTGTGTCGTTCGAGGTGGTAGTCCAGGGTCCTCGTCAACGCGTCGACGCCCATGAAGAGGTTCGACATGTCAGGCGCAGACAGCAACCCACGTGCCACGCGGATTCACGCGGTTTCTCGCCGAGGCGCGCCTCGGTGAGCGCCCTGTCTCCGGCGCAAGCGCCAAGGCCATGACGGCGGGTTCGGCTCAAGAGCACTCGCCGGCCTCCCACTGGCAGCTCGGCATGCAGCACGCCACGTCGTTCATCGGGGGGTAGATGACCTGGGCCCCGATGCAGCCCTCCGGGATGTCTCCGAACTGCAGGCAGTGACACCCGACGCTGCAGGCCCCCCACTCGCAGTCGGCGCCGCAGACCCTCAGGCCGCATCCGGCCTCGCACGGCTGGCTGTCACCGGGCGTGCAGTCGCCGTGCTCGTTCGCGCACACCCCCCAATCGCCCCAGACACAATTGGCGCCACAGAGCCTCCCTTGCGTTCCGCACTGGCCGCAAGCTCGGTTCTCGATGACGCCGGAGACGCATTCGCCGCCAGCGACGCAGTCCCCCCACGCGCCCCACGTGCAGCCGGCGGAGCAGGTCCGGGCTCGCTGGCCGCAGCCGGCGCATGCCTCGGTCTGCTGACCGCCGGGCAAGCACTCGCCCTCCCCGGCGCACTCGCCCGCAGCGCCCCATCGGCCGTCCTCCCCGCATGGCCTCGTGGACGATCCGCAGCGGCCGCACGCCTCGTCTCGAGTATCTCCCGGCACGCACTCGCAGTCGGTCGGGGCGGTGCAAGGCTGCCAGCTACCGTCTTCGCACGTCCGCGTGCCGCTGCCGCACTCACTCTCGCAGGGCACCATCGATCCCGGAATCACGGAAGCGTCGTGGTCGTCGCAGTCCGACGAGACGGAGAAGCCGTCGCCGTCGTCGTCGAGGTCGATGCTCACGCACTGCCCGTCCGAGCACCGCTCGTCCGGGTCGCAGTCGACGCCGTCGCACGTATCGCTGCACACCCCGCGGGCGCACGTGGCCGGCGGGAGGCACTCGACGTTGCAGGAGGCGTCGGCCCCAGCGTCCGCTCCGGGGTCGCCGCCGGGGCTCGAGCTCAGGGGAAAGACGAGGCCGCAGCCGGGCAGCACGAGCAGCGCCACGGTCGCGACCGGGAAGGGCCCGAGCACGCGAGCACGCGACCGCCGCTCGCATCCGGGCGGGCTCGATCGATCGCTGGGCATTGGCCGACCGATCATAACAGCGGCCGGGAACGGGTGGCGAGGCGCCGGCCGCCGCCGGTGGCGCCACCTCGGCTGATGCAGGAAACGCTGGACGATGGGCCGATTCCTGTAGGCGCGGTCACTGCATGCCCGACGGGCAATGAGACGGCGGTCGGAGCATCGATTTGACGAAGTAGCTTCTGGAAGCTACTTTCTTCGCATGCGCTCGGTGGGACTGAAGGTGCTCAAGAATCGGCTCGCCGAATACGTCCGGCTCGCTGCCGGCGGCGAGACCGTGCTCGTCACGGATCGCGACCGAGTGGTAGCCGAGATCGTGCCGCCACGTCCGGGCCGTGCGGAGCGCCTCGGGGACGCGCTCCTGGCGGATGCGGTGCGCAAGGGGTTCGTCACGCCACCATTGGTTGGCGAGGGGGTGCCGCCGCGTGTCCCCGTCGCGCGAATCTCGGAGCTGCTCCTGGAGCTGGCCGAGGATCGTGGGGATCGGTGATCTACCTCGACACATCGGTCGCGCTCGCCCACCTCTTCGCGGAGGACCGCTGCCCACCGGCAGAGCTCTGGTCGCGGCCGCTCGTCTCGAGCCGCCTCCTGGAGTACGAGCTCTGGACGCGAGTCCACGCCAGGAAGCTCGCCGGATCTCACGGCGACCACGTCCGCGCCCTTCTCGACCGCGTCGCGATCGTGGAGCTCGCCCGGCCGGTCCTCACCCGAGCGCTCGAGCCCTTCCCGACGCCGGTCCGGACGCTCGACGCGATCCACATCGCCACGATCGAGTTCCTGCGTGGCCAGGGACAGGACGTTCTTCTGGCCGCCTACGACGATCGGATGGTCGCCGCGGCCAAGAAGTTCGGGATTTCCCTCTTTCTGTGACCCTGGCTACTGGTCCAGGTGGAAGATGACGGTCGACGGAGTCGAGCTGACGCGCGCGCAGTAGGGAAAGTGATCGTCGGGGCTACGCGGCGCGCTCGTCGAGGCCCTTCTTCTTGAGCTTCTCGACGAGGGTCGTGCGGTTCATCTGGAGGATCGCCGCGGCGCGATTCTTGTTCCAGCCGGTGCGCTCGAGCGCCTGCAGGATCAGGGCGTTCTCGAAGCGGTCGACCGCGTCGCGCAGGTCGATCCCCTCGTCCGGCAGCATTGGCTCGCCCAGCGTCAGGACCTCGGGGGTCCGCCGTGACACGCGGAGCTTGGGCGGGAGGTCGTCGATGGTGATCTCGCCCTCCGACCGGAGGATCACGATCCTCTCGATGGTGTTCTCGAGCTGGCGGATGTTGCCCGGCCAGTCGTAGGCCGTGAGCGCCTCCATCGCGCGCTGCTCGATTCCGGTGATGTGGCGGTCGCGCCGCTCGTTCGCCCGCTTGATGAAGTGCTCGACGAGCTCGGGTACGTCGCTCGAGCGCTCGCGCAGCGGCGGCAGCTCGATCGGGATGACGTTGAGGCGGTAGAGGAGGTCCTCGCGGAAGGTGCCCGCCTCGACCATCTCCTCCAGATCGCGGTTCGTCGCCGCTATGATGCGCACGTCCACCTTCTGCGCGTGGAGCTCGCCGACCGGGGTGATCTCCTTCTCCTGCAGAACCCTGAGCAGCTTGGCCTGCAATGCCAGCGGCAGCTCGCCGATCTCGTCGAGGAAGATCGTGCCGGAGTCAGCGGCCGCGAAGCGACCGACGCGCGCGCTCGTCGCGCCCGTGAACGATCCCTTGGCGTGACCGAACAGCTCGCTCTCGAGGAGGTTGTCGGGAATCGCGGCGCAGTTGACCGTGACGAAGGGCTTGTTACGCCGGTCGCCGGCCGCGTGGATTGCCCGCGCCACGAGCTCCTTGCCGGTACCGCTCTCTCCCGTCACCAGGATCGAGCAGTCGGTGTCGGCGACGCGCTCGATCATCGCGAAGACGCGCGTGAGCTGCTCGTGCGACCCGAGCATCCCCGGCGCGTAGCGGTTTCGCCAGGCCTCCTTGGCCGACTGGGGCTCCGTCTTCCTCGGACCGGGAACCGGCGTGATCCTCGCGCCTCCTCGTGCCCTCTCGAGCGCCGCGTCCAGCGCGTCGAAGGAGAACGGCTTGAGGAGGAAGTCCGCCGCGCCGTGCTGGAGCGCGGAGATCGCGTTCTCCAGGCACCCGTTGCCGGTCATCACGACCACGCCCGGGGCGGGCTGCTTGCTGCCGGCCTTGTCCACGATCTCGAACCCGAGCCCGTCCGGAAGGCGGACGTCGGTCAGGAGCAGGTCGATCCGCTCGCGCTCGCGGTCGAGGATCTCGAACGCCTCGGCGCAGGTGGCCGCATCCAGGACGGTCATCCCCTGCCGCACCGCGTACCGCCGGATTGCCCCACGAAGGGCGTCGTCGTCGTCGACCAAGAGGAGGGTTGCGTTCACGTTCCTGTCTCCTTTGGAGGCCGGGCTCCCACGAGCGGAGCTTGGCACTGGTGCCTTCCCGCCTACGGATCTCTGGACGTACGGATTAAGCGACGAAAGAGTTTTTTCCTTGCTGTAATACCACGAAGGGCTAACGCACCTCGACTTCTCGGCCGAATCAGAGGTCATGGTCGGCCAGGCCATGACGCTCGACCCTCGCCAGAGCGAGACGCTCCTCTTCGAGGCGACGAGCGACGCCATCTTCTCCGTCGACCTGGATTCCGGACGGATTCTGACGGCGAACGCGCGCCTGGAGGAGCTGACTGGTCACCCGCTCGACGCCCTCATCGGGGGCTGGGCCGTGCTGCTCACGCCGGGTGAGTCACTCGCGCACACTACCCCCTTCGGCCCCGACGTGTGGCGCTGTGCGGGCTTGCACGAGGAGGTCGCAGTCGCCCGCGCCGATGGCTTCGTCGCCTGCGTGACGCTGCGGGTCGCGCATCCCGCGAGCACGGACCAGCGCCTGGCAATCTGCGTGGTACGCGACGACACCGAGCGGCGCATGCTGGAACGAGAGCTCATCACGAAGCATCTCGCGCTGCGAAGCGCGCATCAGGAGCTGGAGCGCCGTGTCGAGGAGCTTCGGAAGCTCAGCGCGATCCTGGAGGATCGCAAGCGCGAGATAGGCGAGCTCTCGGCTCGCATGGCCACGGTGTCGCGCCGCGCGATGCTGGCGGAGGTCGTCGCCGAGGTCGCACACTCGATGAACAACCCCCTGGCCGCCGTCGTCAGCTCCGTTCGAATGCTGGGGCGCAGCGTCGAGACGATCTCGGACGAAGAGACCCGCGAGCGAACGCGCACGCTAGTGACTCGGTGCCGCGAAGCCTGCACGCGCATGACCCAGGCCGTGGAGGACATACGCCTCGCGAGCCGAAGTGGCGCGGCCGCGCCCAAGGAGGCAGACTTCGACCTCGGTGCGGAGATCGAGGCGGCCGTGTCGCTTCTCGCGCACCGGTTGGGGCCGGGGATCCAGGTCGAGCTCGCCCTCGAGCCCGGCGTTCGCGCGCGTGCGGTCGCCGACGAGGTGCACCACGCGCTCTTGAACGTCCTCGACAACGCCCTGCAGGCCATCGGCAGCTCTGGCACGATAAGGGTGGAGTGCCGCAGCGTGGACTGGCCCTTCGTCGAGGTCACCGTTTCGGACAGCGGTCCTGGAATCGATCCGACCGTCGCCGCGTCCGTCTTCGAGCCGTTCTTCACCACGAAGCCGAAGGGCCGGGGCACTGGCCTCGGCCTGTCCATGGTCCGGCGGATCCTGACCCGGTGCGGTGGGACCGTCGAGGTCGAGCCCAAGGGCTCGCTCGGCGGCGCGACCTTCCGGATGCGACTGAAGAGGGAGAATACCGATGGTGCCGAGAAGCCGAGTACTGATCGTCGATGACGACCCCGCCGTTCGCGAGTCGCTGTGCGAGGAGCTCAGCGTGCACTTCTCGGTGGTCAGCGCATCCTGCGCGGAGGACGCCCTCGTGCACCTCCAGAAGGACCGCTTCGACGCGCTCGTGAGCGACGTCCGGATGCCCGGCATGGGCGGCGTCGCGCTCCTGGAGCAGGCCTCGAAGATCGATCCCGCGCTCGTCCGCGTGTTCCTGACCGGATACGCCGATGACGCCGTCTACGAGTCGGCCAAGACCTCCGGAGCCTACAAGCTGCGCAAGCCCTGGGGCGACGAGCTCGAGATCATCCTCCGGAACGCCATCCTCCACCGCCGCCAGCTCGACGGGATGAAGAGCGAGCTTCACGTCGCGGTCGCCGGCGCCCCCGCCGACGCCGAGTCGGTGAGCGCCGAGCAGGTCATGGAGCATCTCGGCGCATCTCTCAGGGCGCTTCCCTGGGTGGACTCCGTCGAGATCGGCGGGGCCGAGGACCGCCAGGGCGATGACCTCGAGCGCCCGAGCTGGTTCGACATGCTCGGACCGTCCGTCGTCCCGGGCAGCCCCGCGCGGACCGAGCAGGTGACGTGGATGGGCAGCCCAGGCTGCCAGCGCTTCCGGGTCCGGGTCGTCTGGCGCGAGGAAGGACCCGACGAGTATTCGCGCCGTGTCGTCGAGCTGGCGCTCCGGCACGCCGCCGAGGCGCTGCGCATGCGCGAGCTCACGGACGAGGTCCGCTCGCACGCGGCGGAGCTCGAGTCGGCGCGCCTCGACATGATCCAGCGCGACCGCCTGGCCGCCCTCGGAGCGCTGGCCGCCAGCGTGGCCCACGACGTGCGCTCGCCGCTCTCCGTGCTGACGGCCAACCAGACCTACCTCGCGGAGCAGCACCCCTGGGGCGAGGACTCCGACGTCGCCGCGGTGATGGAGGACAACCAGCTCGCGATCCAGATGATCGAGAGCGTGCTCGACTCCATGCGGACGTTCGCGGCACCGCCGACCAACACCGAGTGCGTACGGATCACGCACACCATGACGGTGATGGCGAAGCTGCTCCGCTACGAGCTCACGAGGTCGGGCGTCAAGCTCGAGACCGAAGCCGTCGGGGAGCCCCTGGCCCGCGCCACCTACGGCGAGGCCTGCCAGATCCTGATCAACCTGGTGACGAACGCCGCCCAGGCCTCGACGCGCGGCGCCGTGATCCGCGTCCGTGCGGAGCAGGTCGGCGACTCGGTCGTCGTCACCGTGCGCGATCAGGGCGCCGGGGTCCCACCCGGCGAGCGGGAGCGGATCTTCGCGCCGTTCCACTCGACCAAGGGCGGGATGGGGCTCGGGCTCGCGATCTCCCGCCAGCTCGCGCGCCGCCACGGCGGCGATCTGCGGCTGAGCACCGAGGAGCCGCCCCCGGGGGCGTGCTTCGAGCTTCGCCTGCCCTGCGCGCAAGGGTAGCGGCAGTCGTGATACCCTCGACGGCGTGCGCGTCGTCGGCGTGGTTCGCGTCGCTGCAGCGTTGAGCCTGTTCTGCGGGTGTAGCTGCGGGGGCGGCGGCAAGCCCGCGGAACCGGACGGGGACGGTGACGCCTCTCTCGACGATTCGGGTGTGGGGGACGCCGCGGCCCATCTCGACGCGGCGATCGACGCACCGGGCCCCGGGGATGCGGCGGCCGATGCGCCGGCGGAGACGGATGGAGCGACCGACGCCGAGGTTCGGCCGGAGGATGCGGCCACGGACGCAGCGCCCACCGACGCGGCGACCGACGCGGCGACCGACGCCGGCGCGTCCGAGGACGCCGGCGTGGACGCGGAGGCGCCCTCCGAGGATGCCGGGCCGGCGTGCCCCTTCGAGGGACCATGCGGGCCCCTCGCGGTCTGTTGCGGCGAATTCGAGGCTTGCAGGCTCGACTCCTGCTTCCCCTCCCCTGCGTGCGACGACTCCGACGATTGCCTGCTCGACGAGCGGTGCGTCGATGGCGACTGCGACCCCTGGGACGAAGGCGGCTCGGACGACACCTGTCAGCGGCTGGTGGCGGTCGGTCGCTTCCGGCCAACCCTGCAGTGCGAGTGGACGGCGCCACCGGAAGGCGATGCCTACCCCGCGAACGTGCACGTCCTGTCCACACCGGCGGTCGTCGACTTCGACCTCGACGGGGATCCGGAGACGCTCGAACCCTCGATCGTGTTCGTGACGGACGACGGCGTGGACGGCTCCTCCGAGCAGCCGACCGGCGTGATCCGGGTCATCGACGGTGACACCTGCGCGCATCAGTACACGATCGATGCTCACCTGACCTCGCACGACTCACCGCCGGCGGTCGGCGACCTCGACGGCGACGGCCGCGCCGAGATCGTCGACTACGCGGCGGGAGGAGGGCTCGTGGCGTTCGCCTACGACCCCGCCGCCGACGAGTGGGATCTCATGTGGCACTCCAAGCAGGCCGACGGCGTGACGGACTACGTCGCGACGGGTGGCGGCTGGGCAGGACCGTCGATCCACGACGTCGACGACGACGGCTCTCCCGAGGTCCTGCGCGGTGGCGTCATCTTCGACGCCGACGGCGTCCTCGTCGGTGGGTCGCTGGGTTACCTCGCGTTCACGGGCACGGGGATGTTCCCCGTCGTCGCCGACGTGGACCTGGACGGCGCCCCCGAGCTCGTCACCGGCGCGGGCATCTGGCGCTTCGACCCCGTGGGGAGGGACTGGGCCGCCGAGCCCTACTTCGCGACCGCCCAGCCCGATGGCCACACGGCGATCGGCGACTTCGGCGACTTCCCCTTGAACGCGCTCGACATCCCGGACGCGCCGGAGGTCGTCGTCGTGCCCACGGGGCGAGTCCGCGTACAGACGATCGAGGGCACGGTGATCTTCGGTCCGTACGACATCCCGGGCGGCGGGAACGGCGGGCCGCCGACGATCGCCGACTTCGACGGCGACGGGCGCGCGGAGTTCGCGACGGCGGGCCTGGCGAACTACGTCGTCTTCGACCTCGACTGCGTGCCGGGTGGCGGCTCGGGCGAATGCGGAACGGGACGCGTCGACGGGATCCTCTGGCTCAAGCCCTCGCAGGACGCATCCTCCAACCGGACGGGCTCGTCGGTCTTCGACTTCGAGGGCGATGGCCCGGCCGAGGCGGTCTATGCCGACGAGTGCTTCGTCCGTGTCTACCAGGGCTCGACGGGCGAGGTCATCTTCTCCCAGTACCACTCGAGCTGCACCTGGTACGAGAACCCGATCGTCGCCGACACGGACGGCGACTACCACGCCGAGCTCGTGGTGCCGTCGAACCTCAACTGCAGCCCGGTAGGCTGCCCGACCTGCGGCCGGCCGTGCACGCTCAACGTGGACGTCGACAACGTCGATCAGCTCTTCGCCGGTCTGCGCTGCGAGGAGGACTCGGAGTGCCCGACGGCCGGCTCGACCTGCAACGCCGGGTTCTGCCGCTGCGACGCCGACGACGACTGCTGCCCCCAGGGAGGTTGCACGGCGGCCGGGTGGAGATGCGCCGCGCCGCCGGTCGGAACGCCGGGAGCGGGGAACACCTGCCGGGCTCGACACCCGAACGGCGCGGTCGGCCTGCGGGTCTACAGCGACTACGCGGACCGCTGGGTCGGCTCGCGCGCCATCTGGAACCAGCACGCCTACGCGGTGACGAACGTCGAGGACGACGGAACGATCCCGCGGTCCTCGGAGGTCGAGGTCAACTGGCTGACCGAAGGGCTCGACAACTTCCGGCAGAACGTGCAGGGCAACCTGAGGCCGCTCGACGCTCCGGACCTGACGGCCGGTATCGGGCTGCCGCCCGGCTGCTACGCCGAGGACCCGACGGTGACGCTGACCGTTGACGTCTGCAACCGCGGGATAGCGCCGCTCGCCGCGGGCGTTCCGATCGCGTTCTTCGCCGGCGACCCGGCCCAGGGCGCCGAAGAAGCCTGCCGGGCCGAGACCACGCTGGTGCTCGAGGCCGGCGAGTGCGAGGACGTGTCCTGCATCTGGAGCCCCGTGCTGACCAATCAGGTGATCGACATCTGGGTCGTGGCGGACCCGGACGGCCAGACGACCGAGTGCTTCGAGGAGAACAACCTCGGGATCATCCCGGGCTTCTTCTGTGGTGACTGAGCGGTCGCCTGCCGTGATCGCCATCCCCGTCCGCTGTCTGCGCAACAACTACGCGTACCTGGTCGCTTGCGAGGAGACGCGCGAGGCCGCCGTCGTCGATGCATCGGAGGCCGCCCCCGTCCTTCAGGTGGCGCGGCGCGAGGGCATGCGCTTGCGCGCGGTCTGGAGCACGCATCACCACTGGGACCACGTCGGAGGAAACGAGGAGATCGCCCGCGAGGTTGGCGGCCTCGAAGTGTGCGGTCACGGCCGGGTCCCGGCCCAGACACGCGCCCTCGTGAACGGCGAGTGTTTCGCTCTCGGCCGCCTCGAGGTGGTCGCACTTCACGTCCCCGGCCACACGAACGACGCTCTTGCCTACGTGGTGCGCCACCCGGCCGGCGCCGTGTCGGCGTTCACCGGGGACACTCTCTTCCTCGCCGGGTGCGGTCGTCTCTTCGAGGGCACGCCCGAGCAGATGCTCGCCTCGCTGAGCAGGCTCGCCCGTCTCCCTCCCGAAGCGCTGATCTTCTGCGGCCACGAGTACACCGTCTCGAACCTCCGCTTCGCCGCGCACGTCGAGCCTTCGAATCCCGCGATCGGCCGGGCGGTCCAGGCCGCCGAGGCAAGGCTCGCCGCAGGGCAGCCGACCGTCCCCGGCACGATCGCGACCGAGCTCGAGGTGAACCCGTTCCTCAGGGTGACGAGCTCCGAGATCCGCGAGAGGCTGGCGATCGCGCCCAGCGCCACCGACGCCGAGGCCTTCGCGGCGATCCGCGCGGCAAAGGACGCGTTCGTGTGAGCTAGGCCTTCCCCCACCCGCCCGTGTCTGACGTGCCCTCGGCTCAGACGCCGAGCACCCTGACTCCCGGAAAGTGTGCACGGAGCCTCTCGAGATCGGCGACATCGCTGGAGAAGACGACGTCGCCGCGCGCCGCCGCAGACGCCATCACGACGGCATCGACCACGGTCGCGCCCCTGACCCGGGCCAAAGCCTCCCCCGCGATCTTGGCCAGCCCCTCGGTGAGCGGCTCGACGTCGACGCTCTCGAGGATCGCATCGGCAACGTCCGTCCGGCCACGCCACCATTCGGCCACGACGTCGGCGGGCACGGTGATGGGGAGGTCGTTCGCAAGTGCGTGCTCGAGGATCTGCCGCATGCGCAGCCTCCGCCGCTCGAGCGCCAGGAGCGCACCGGTATCCAGGGTGATCCCGCTCATGCTGCGCGGCTGCGGCGAGCTTTCCTCGCGGTTTGCACCTCTCCGTCCAGCTCGGCCCCGATCGAGGCTGCCGACTTCGGGGTCAGCGTCGGCCCGCCGAGCAGCTCCACCAGCCGCCTCCGCGCCTCCCGCTGCCGGATCCACCTGGCCGCCTCCGCGAAGGCGGACGAGAGGTTGCCGCCGTACGAATCCCTCGCGATGCGCTTGAGGCTGGCGAGGTCTTCCTTGTCCAGAGAGACGCTCACCTTGACCGTTCGACCGTTGCGGCGCTGTGCCATTGTCCTACCACAGTAGTCCCGCGGCAGGCGCGGTGCAAGCGGCGCCTCGCTGCGTCGCCCTCAGGGCTTCCCCCAACCGCCGCCGCCCGGTGTCTCGATGACGATCCTGTCGCCGGCGTCGAGATCGAGCGCGACCTTGGCGGTCAGCAGCTCCGGCTCCGCCCTTCCCGCGCGCCAGAGGAGGTTTCTTCCGACCGCGCCGGGCTCGCCGCCGTCGAGACCGAACGGTGGGTAGGGACCTCGCCGCTCGGACAGGATCGAGACTCGGAGCGGGCGCAAGAGCTCCATCTCGCGGACGACTCCGTCGCCGCCGCGGTGGCGTCCGGCGCCGCCGGAGCCGCGACGGACGGCGAAGCGCAGGAGCCGGACTGGATAGCGGTGCTCGAGCACCTCGGGATCCGTCAGGCGCGTGTTCGTCATGTGCGTGTGGACCGCGTCGGCTCCCGGAGCCTTGGGGGTCGCGCCCGCGCCTCCGCAGATCGTCTCGTAGTAGCCGAACGAGCCGTCGCCGAAGGCCAGGTTGTTCATCGTCCCCTGGCTCGCCGCCGCCCTTCCGAGAGCCCCCAGGAGCGCGTCGACGATCCGCTGCGAGGTCTCGACGTTCCCGCCGACGACTGCGGCGCACAGGCTCGGGTCCTCGTTCTCTGGCGGCGCGAGCAGGCACCCCGGCGGCACCCGGATCGAGAGCGGCGCGAGGACGCCCGCGTTGAGCGGGATCTCGTCGTCCACCAGGCAGCGGAAGACGTAGAGGACAGCCGCCGTGACGATCGCCTCGTTGGCGTTGAGGTTGCCTCGAACGACCCCGCTCGTGCCGGCGAAGTCGATGGTCGCGCCCAGCGGGTCGATCGTGACCGACACCGAGATCGAGGAGCCGTCATCGAGGTGATCGACGAAGGATCGCCTCCCGGCCTCGAGCCTCCCGAGGGCCGCGCGCATCTTCGAGGCGGCGGCTCGTTCGAGGTGCTGCATCCACGCGAGCGTGTCATCGGCCGAATGCCGCTCGAACAGCGCCTCGAGGCCCTGGACGCCGAAGCGGTTCGCGGCGACCTGGGCGGCGACATCGGCGAGGTTCTCCCGCACGGCCCGCGATGGATGCAGCCCGGAGCTCAGGAGCGCCTCGAGCTCTGCCTGGCGGGATCCTTTCTCCGCATCGACGAGCTTGAACGAGCGGATGAGGATGCCCTCGTCGGCAAGGCACCGTGAGAACGGAGGCATCGACCCGGGCTCGACACCGCCGATGTCGGCGTGATGCGCGCGGCTGGCCACGAACGAGACGAGCGCCCCCGACGAATGCACGGGCGTCACGACCGTCACGTCGGGCAGGTGCGATCCCCCGCGGTACGGGTCGTTCGTGACGAAGACGTCGCCAGGACGGATCGCCGGCTCGTCGGCGACGATTCTCCGGACGGTCTCGCTCATCGCGCCGAGGTGGACCGGGATGTGCGGCGCATTTACGACCAGGTCGCCCGCGCCGGAGAAGAGCGCGCAGCTGTAGTCGAGCCGTTCCTTGACGTTCGTCGAGGTCGCGGTCTTGCGAAGCACGAGCCCCATCTGCTCGGCGATGGACGCGAAGCGACCGCTCCAGATCTCGAGCCCCACGGGATCGGCCTCAGGATGGGGACGGATCACGGTCTCTCGGTTTTCGGACCCGCAGGCGCGGGGATTCGACCCCGGAACCAGAGAAACCGCGATCCGTCCCCGGTCCGTCAACAGGATCGCGTCGTGGCACGTGACTCGCGCGTGCCAGCCGGGATCGATCACGAGCGTCGACGTCGGCTCGCAGACGATCGCGGGCCCGTCCACCTCGTCCCCAGGGTGCAGCTCCTCGCGCGAAAGCACGGGCGTCTCGCGCGGCTCGCCGGCAAACCATGCCGTCGTCGATTCCCCGGCCAGCGGTCGCCCCGCACTGGTCGCACGTGGCAAGACCGAGAAACCGTGATCCGTCCCCGCGACCTCCACCCGCGCCGCGACGATCTCGATTGGACGGCCGTCGTGCAGATAGCCGAACGCTCGCTGGTGCGCCTGCTCGTATGCCGCGCCCCACGCTCGGTCCGCCGGCTCGGCCAAGGTCAGGACTGCCTCGACGCCGTGGTAGCGCAGATCGAGCGTTCGTCGGGGCGCCATGATCCGTGCGGCCTCGACTCCTTGCCCGGACAGGTCTTCACGCGCCTCCTCTTCGAGAACGCGGAAGACCGAGCCCAGCTCCGCGATGCACTCGTCGGACAGCGGGAGGAGCACGCTCCTCTCGCGGAACACGCGAACATCGGCCACTCGCAGCCCGACGGCCGAGAGGATCCCGGCCTGCGGGTGGGCGAGGATCCTCGTCATGGACAGCTCCCGAGCCAGGGCGCAGGCGTGCTGCCCGGCGGCGGCGCCGAACGGGACGAGGGTGTACTCGGCCGGATCGTAGCCGCGGTGAACGGAGATGGCGCGGATGGCGCGAGCCATGGCCGCGTTCGCGATCGCCACGAGGCCCTCCGCGAGCTCGATCGGTCGCCGGCCGTGGCCGTCGACAATCTGCGCGCACAGCTCGGCCAGGCGCCGCTCGGCGGCATTCCGATCCAGCGGGAACGGGAAGCGCGGGAGCTTTCCCAGAAGCAGGTTCAGGTCCGTGACGGTGAGCGGCCCTCCGCGCCCGTAGCACGCCGGGCCCGGGTCCGACCCGGCGCTCTGGGGCCCGACCGCAAGGCTGAACCCATCGAAACGGCAGATCGAGCCTCCGCCGGCGGCCACGGTCTCGATCGAGAGAGTGGGCGCGACGACGTGGATTCCGGCCTTCTCCGTTTCGAGGTCGAGATCGAACGCTCCGTCGAAGCGAGAGACGTCGGTGCTCGTTCCACCCATGTCGAAGCCAACGGCCTGCGAGATCCCGGCCTGCCGCGACACGTGTGCGAGCCCCACGACGCCGCCGGCCGGGCCCGAGAGGATGCTGTCCTTGCCACGGAAGTGGCCGGCCTCGACGAGGCCGCCGGCGGACGTCATGACCTTCAGAGCACTTCCCGCACCGAGCGAATGCCTGAGCGTCGCGATCCAGCCCGACAGGACCGGCGAGAGGTACGCGTCCAGCACCGTCGTCTGGGCGCGTGCGACCATTCCCTGTCGAGCCACGAGCTCGGAGGCGACGCTCACGTTCGCGAAGCCGACCTCCCGCGCGATCCCGGCGACCTGCCGCTCGTTCTCGGGATGTGCGTACCCGTGCAGGAGGCAGATCGCCAGCGACTCGTACCCATCGCGACGGGCGGCCTCGAGGTCGCGGCGCACGCGATCCGGGTCGGGCGCCCGGAGGACTTCGCCGGCTGCGTCCACGCGCTCGTCTACCTCTATCACCCGCTCGAACAGGACCGGCCGCTTGACGATCTCGAGCTCGAACAAGCGCGGGCGATCCTGGAAGCCGATGTGCAGGAGATCGCCGAAGCCGCGGGTCGTGACGAACGCGACGCGCGCTCCACGCCGCGTCAGGAGGGCGTTCGTCCCACGGGTCGTCCCCAGCCTGACCGAGATTGGCTCGATCCGGTCGCCAAGCCGCAGGCCGAGGATCCTGCGAATCGCGACGATCGGAGCCTCCTGCCCGGCATCGATCTCGTAAGGCGTCCCGCGACCTGGTGGCGGATCGAACGGATGGTCGACTCGCAGGTGGCCGACGGGATCGGACTCGCGCCCGGCCACGCGCCGGATCTGCCCGGCCACGCGCAGCTCCGCGCCGGCCCAGAAGCCACGCGGCTCCGCGGAGCGAGCGGGATCGGCGACCCATTCGGGTCCGGCGTCGTCGACGAGTCCCTTGGTCACGCCGGAGCTGAGGAGCTTGAGCGTGAGTAGCTCCCCGTCGGGACCCGACGCGACGCAATCGGTGAACGTGCCCCCCACGTCGATCGCGAGCTCCCAGGCCACGGAAGCGAGAGTAGATCGCGAGCGCCCCGATGCCAGCTACTTCGGCGGCCGGAGGCTCGCGACGATCGCGCCAGCCATCTGGGCGAGCTCGTCCGGTCTGGTCGGCGTGCAGCGGCTCTCGCTCGGCGCCGCCCGCAGGCGCGCCTCGAGCGCGTCGGCCTGGCCGCTCGATCGCGCGAGCGCCGCCAGGCGGCGCGCGAGGTCGTGGCGGTGCCATGGCCTGCCATGCGCACCGCAGACGAAGAGCCGGACGAGCGCCTCGAGCGCCTCCGAGTGCTTCCCGGCCTCCTCGAGGCGATCGGCCAGGATCGAGGCGAGTCGCCCGTCCGAGGGCCGTGCGCCCTGGGCCTCCCTGGCGAGCGCGAGGGCCAGTGCCCGGTCGCCGGCCGCCGCCGCGCCCGCCGACGCCCTCGCCAGCGCATCCGCGTCCCCGCCCGACCTGGCGGCGCGGGCGAGCGCCTCCGAGCGCGCGCGGGCATCCGAGCTCCGACCTGCTCCAACGAGAAGCGCGATCGGCTCGAGACACGGTCGCTCGGCCGCCGGAGCGAGCGCCGCCGCTCGATCCCAGGCATCGATCGCACCATCGAGGTCGCCGGCTGCCGCGAGATCCTGGGCGAGCGTCTGGGCGAGCGCCGCGTCTCGAGGCTCGAGCGCCGCCGCCCCGGCGAGCAGGCGGGCGGAGGCGGCCGGGCCGCCCTCTCCTCTGGCGCGATCGGCGAGCGCCCGCAGAATCTCGGACGAACCTCGTCCGGCCTGCGCGAGTCGGTCTGGAGCCGCGGCAGCCCGCGCGGCGGCACGCGCGAGCTCGGGCCGCAGGTCGATCGGCGCGCGAGATACCTCGAGGACCACGTCGGCGTCGCGGCCGGCCGCAGCGAGCGCGGCGGTTCTGGCCTCGGCGATGGCCTCGTGCCCCGAACCCTGCGCGGCCGCGAGCAGCCGGAGCGCCGCTTCCGGGCGGCCGCGAACGACCTCGAGCCGGGCCAGGGCGGCGCGCGCGTCCGGGTCGTCCTCCAGCTCGAGCCCGCGCCGTAGCTCACGAGCCGCCTCGTCCGTGCGGCCGGCCCGTTCGTGGAGCTCGGCGCGGCGGAAGCGGATCGCCGCGACGTCGTCGTGCGCACGTTCGAGCGAGGCCAGCGCGGCGGCTTGATCCGCGCCCGACACCTCGGAACGCGCGAGCGCCACCGCGGGTCCCCGCGCCGACGCGAGCGTAGCCCGCGCGGCGTTCCCTCGGCACGCCCCGGACGCCGCATCGAGAGCGTCGTCCACGAGCCCGCGCAGTTCCCTCGACCGCAGTCGTGGACGGCCCTCGGTCGCCCGAGCCCCGAGCGCCGCGAGGGTCGCGGCGAGGTCGCCGCAGCCGCCCGCGGCCGCGTTCCTCACGGCGCCCGCGAGGACCGCGGGGTCGGTGGTCGGCGGCAGCTCTATTCGTTTCGTGCTTTCCGTGGTCTCTGTGCTGTGCGTGCTGTCTGTGCGCCAGTCGGAGCACGCGGCGCTCCCCAGCGCACCGGCAATCAGCGCGGCGAAGTGCACGCAGCTCGCCCTGGGCTTGGGTGGGCCCGCGGCCGCCCGGCGGCCGCGGGCCCCGGCATGCCATGGCTCGCAGGGCCTCGGGGCCGCCTCTGGCGGCCCCGAGGCCTCCCGAGCCCGAGAGAGCACGCCCACGCACGCATGGTAATCGATGCCCTGTGCACGCGTCTGCGGGCACTGTGCACGATGATGCTCACCATGCCGCCCGGCGCCCGGAAATTCGCAGCCCAACCAGCCCGCTCCTCCACAGGCACGGCACTTGCTCGGACTGGACCGCGCTCGCCATGAAACACCGCGGCATTCTGCTCCTTCTGGTCCTCGTCGCAGTCACACCAGCGGCCATCGCCGACCCGACCGGCTGGGCCAATCTCGGCCCGCCCCGCGCGGTGGCCGGAGATGGCCATCTGGCACCACGCTTCTCGCCGGACGGACGCGAGCTTCTGGTCACGGGTGCGCGCTTCGCGGGTCTCGCCGTCGTCGCCGTGGACGGGCGCGGGGCGCCGATCGACGTCGCGGCCGATGAGGGAGCCGGCGTGGATGGGCGCTTCCTGGCAGATGGAAGCGTCGCCTTCAGCGCCAGACGAGCGGGCGAACGCAGGACGATGATCGCGGATCGATCGGGCAACGGGCGCCGCTTCGGCGGCGTCCGCACCGCCGGCGCGGGCGAGGTCTCGGCGCCCATCGCGTTCGCGCGGGGCGATCGCATCTACGTGCGCCGCCGCTCGACGCTCGAGAGCGTCGGCACCGGCGACCGCTTCTTCGGTCCGGTCGCGACCTCGGACGGCGCGCGCGTCGCCTTCGTCGGGTTGGCGACCGGCATCTGGATCTACGAGCTCGCCGACGGCTCGCTGACTCACGTCGGCGCGGGCACCGCACCGTCCTGGTCCCCTGACGGCCGCCGCCTGGTGTTCGAACGCACCGAGGATGACGGGCACGAGATCGTCGCCTCCGACCTGTGGCTCCACGAGGTGGGGCGTGGCCTGCAGCGTCTCACGTTCACCGACGACGTCCTCGAGCGTCGTCCCGCCATCGGCCCCGACGGAGCGAGCCTTGCATACGACGACGACCTCGGGACGATCTGGATCGCCACGCTGGAGGTGCGGCCATGAGGCGGCTCGCACTCTCGGCCGTCGTTCTCGTCTGGGCCGCGCCCGCCGCGGCCCAGCGTCTCATCGTCATCGACCCGGGCCATGGGGGCGAGGACCCCGGCGGAACCGGGAACGCGATGGAGGAGAAGGACGTGGTCCTCGACGTGTGCAATCGGTTCCGGGACCTCCTCGACGCGGACAGCGCGGACGAGGGAGGCGGTGGCTCCTGGAGGGTGCTGCTCACCCGCGACAGCGACGAGTACGTCTCGCTCGGCGCGCGCTCGTCGTACGCCAACGACCAGGGCGCCGATCGCTTCATGTCGATCCACTCGAACGCGTTCGGCGACCCCAGCGCCAACGGCACGGAGACGTTCGCCTACGCCGAGGGCGGCAACGGCGCGGCCCTGCGCAACCTCGTCCAGGAGGAGATGCTCGAGGCCTGGGGGCTGCGGGACCGGGGGAACAAGACCGCCAACTTCGCCGTGCTGCGCGAGACCTCGATGCCCGCCGAGCTCCACGAGCTCGCGTTCATCACCAACGCCGGTGACGCGGCGCTCCTCGCGTCGGACGCCGATCGGCAGCGGGCTGCCGAGGCCCACCTCTACGCGATCCAGCGTCATTTCGACATCGGCGCGTACCTGCCGGGATCCGCGCCCTCGGTTGGCGCGGTCGCGGGGACGGTCATCGACGATGCGGGCCCCATCGCCGGCGCGATGGTGTCTCTCGACGGTGCAGCCGCGGTCGCCGTGGGCGAAGGCGGCTCCTTCGCGTTCATCGACGTCCCGCCGGGCGACCACGTGGTCCGCGCCGAGGCGGCCGATCATCAGCCAGAGGACCAGCCGGTGTCGATCGTGGCCGGCCAGACCGCCCAGATCGAGATGCGCCTCGTGGCGATCGAGCCTTCTCCGGACGTCGAGCCGGACCCGGATCCCGGCGCGGACGACGGCCCCAATCCAGCACCCGATCCCGACGCCGACCCCGATGATGGCATCGACGTCGACCCCGGCCTCGACGCCGAGCCGGTCCCGGCCGGCCCGACGGGCGGCCTCGCGGGCGGCTGCAGCGCGGCGGGTGCGCGAACCGGCGGTCCGCAGCTCGCAGTCGTCTTCTACCTGCTCGCCCTCCTGGCGGGGACACGCACCCGATCAAGAAACGCCTGATATCACACGTCTTTCAGACACAACCGCGCGATCCTGGTCCGTAGGACACGGACGGGGCCCTCGTTCCCGGGCGAGACGAAAAGCGCGGTTGCCCAGCAAGCTCTTTTGAGATCAACCACTTGGAGGGTGAGTGCGTGTCCCCGTCGGTCAACCAGTACCGGGCGGCGCAGGTTCGGCCAGGGGTTGGGGGCCGGCGGTGGCCAGATGGTGGCCGCTACTTCCGGACGAACAGGCAACAGGCAACAGGCAATGGCAACGGGGAACCGCCGGATCAGATCGCGGAGTGCGGTCCTC
>JACPQR010000013.1 GCA_016190375.1 Deltaproteobacteria bacterium | reverse complement strand
TGGTCTGGCGCAGACAGCGCGAAGCACTACGAGATTGCGCGGGGCGAGGCGATGGAGTGTGCGGCCTCGCTGGACGTACTGAAGTTGAGAAAGCTGATCGCGCACCAGCGCTACGAACAGGGCATCCAGTTGCTCGAGGGCGTTGTGGCCATGTTGACGAAGATGATCTGATGCCGTCAACGAGGAGTACGCCCACGTCCAAGTCGTCGTCGCCGTCAAGGGCAACGT
Source organism: Deltaproteobacteria bacterium (assembly GCA_016190375.1). Lineage (GTDB taxonomy): Bacteria > Myxococcota_A > Polyangia > JACPQR01 > JACPQR01 > JACPQR01. The sequence goes on along the minus strand of JACPQR010000013.1, from coordinate 14,870 downwards.
CAACGTCAACGAATACGAATACGAATACGAATACGACCGCGACGACGCGGCTGTCTAACCCGTTGATTGTAAAGAGGGATCTGCACCCGTTAGCGATCAGCAATTCCGATTTGAAGACGGCTCGCGTGGCGAACGCCTCGATGGTGATGACCCATGACCGCGCTCGTGTCGCCGGCCGGGCAGGAAGGATATCGCCCGCGACGCAGAGGGCCGTCGACCGCGCGCGCTCACTCCACCTGGGTCTGTCGGAGCCCTGAGCGCCTTCGACCAGCGGAGGCCCGCACCTGTCCTTGACCGCGGGGCTCGCGGGTGCTGAGCTTGATCCTGCCGTGAAGCGCTTCTGGAAGGCCGCGCTCCTGATCGCGATCGCCCTGGGGGGAGGGGTGCTCGCCTTCCGCGCGCTGGCGAGGGAGAGGGGGGACGGGACGCGCTACCGCACGCAGGGCGTCGACCGGGGGGACCTCCTCGAGCGGGTGACCGCCGTCGGGACCTTGCAGGCGGTCGTGCAGGTCGACGTGGGGAGCCAGGTCTCGGGCCGGATCCTCCGGCTCCACGCGGACTTCAACTCGCCGGTCCGGCGCGGCGACCTCCTCGCCGAGCTCGACCCCGCCGTGTTCTCCGCCACGGTCGGGCAGGCGAGGGCGGCGGCGGCGGCGGCGCGAGCGAAGCTCGCGGCGGACACGGCGACCGTCAGCGCCGCGGAGCTCGCGCTCCAGAGAGCCCAGGACCTGCAACGCGGGCGATTCGGCACGCAGGCGGCCGTCGACGACACCCGCGCGGCGCTCACCGCGGCGCTCGCGGCGGTCGAGGGCGACCGCGCCCTGATCTCGCAGGCGACCGAGGCGCTGCGGCTCGCGGACGCCAACCTCGCCTACACACGGATCCGCGCGCCCATCGACGGCGTCGTCATCGCGCGCAACGTCAACGTGGGGCAGACGGTCGCGGCTTCCCTGCAGTCGCCCGTGCTCTTCGTGCTCGCTCAGGACCTCTCGCGCATGCAGGTGCTCGCCAACGTCGACGAGGCTGACGTCGGCAGGCTGCGCGAGGGAATGTCCGCATCCTTCTCGGTGGACGCCTTCCCAGGCGAGCCATTCCGCGGGTCCATCACCCAGATCCGCTACAGCCCGGTCAACGTGCAGAACGTCGTGACCTATGTCGCCGTGATCGAGGTCTCGAACCCGGAGCGCAAGCTTCGGCCAGGGATGACCGCGACGGTCGAGATCGTCACTCGCGAGCGGCACGGCGTGGTCCGCATCCCCAACGCCGCGCTCAGGTACCACCCGCCGCCGGACACGCGCTCGAAGGCAAAGGTCCGGCGCGCGGACCCCGGGTCACCACCTCCCGGTCCGGGGCGCGTGGGACGGGTCCACGTCCTGCGCCACGGCGTACCCGAGCTCGTCGTGGTGCGGCTCGGCGCGACCGACGGCGTGCGGACGGAGCTGGTCGCCGGGGACGTGCGGCCCGGGGAGCGCGCCGTGATCGAGGCCGTGCTCGCGGGTGGAGCGGGCCGGCGGTTCAAGATCTTCTGATGGCGGCCGACCCCTTCCTCCGGCTCGAAGACCTGACCAAGACCTACTCGATGGGAGAGATCCGCGTCGAGGCGCTCAGGGGCGTGAGCCTCGACGTCCAGCGAGGCGAGTTCGTCGCCCTCGTGGGAACGAGCGGGTCGGGCAAGTCGACTCTCATGAACATCCTCGGCTGCCTCGACCGGCCCACGCGCGGTCGATACTGGCTCGGGGGCGTCGACGCCGGCGCCGCCGGCGATCGCGCCCGCGCGATCCTCCGCAACACGAGGGTCGGCTTCGTCTTCCAGGGCTTCAACCTCCTGCCCAGGACGAGCGCTCTCGAGAACGTGGAGCTTCCGCTAATGTACAGGCGCGTGGGCGGGCGCGATCGCCGGCGCCGCGCCCGCCTGGCGCTCGAGCAGGTCGGGCTCGCCGATCGGATGGACCACCCGCCGTCCCGCCTGTCGGGCGGACAGCAGCAGCGCGTGGCGATCGCCCGCGCGATCGTGTCCGAGCCACCGCTCCTGCTCGCCGACGAGCCGACCGGGAACCTCGACACCCGCACGGGGCTCGAGGTCATGGCGCTCCTGTGGGAGCTCAAGACCAGGAGCGACATGACCGTGGTGCTCGTGACGCACGAGCCCGACATCGCCAGGTTCGCGACGAGGGTCCTGACCATGCGCGACGGGCGCGTCGTCGGCGATCAGGCCCAGGCGCCCGAAGATCCCGCGCGCGCCCTGGCGCTCCTCGGAGAAGCGGCATGAGCGCGTTCCTCCTCTTGCGCGAGGCTCTGCGGGCCCTGGCACGGCAGAAGCTGCGCTCGAGCTTGTCGACCCTTGGGATCGTGATCAGCGTCGCGGCGGTCGTCGCGATGCAGGCGGTCGGAGCCGGCGCGAGCGCCCGGATCAGCGAGCAGATGGCGGGGCTCGGCACGAACCGCCTCGTCGTCTTCCCGGGCTCGATGCGCACGTTCGGGGCGCGCACGAGCGCGGCGCTGAGCTCGAGCCTCTCCGAGCAGGACGCGGACGCGATCCGGACCGAGGTGAGGGGTGTGCGGCACGTCGCGCCAGTCCTTCGTGTGCCAACCCAGGTCATCGCGGGTAACCAGAACTGGCCGACGACCGTCCACGGGACGACGCTCGAGTACCTCGCGGTGCAATCGTGGAAGACACGCGAGGGGACCGCGTGGGACTCCGGGGCCGAGGCCCGCGGCGCGAAGCAGTGCCTTCTCGGTCAGACGATCGTGGACCAGCTCTTCATCGGCAAGGACCCGATGGGCGCCGTCGTGCGCCTGGGGCAGGTGCCCTGCGAGGTCATCGGAGTCCTCGACCGCAAGGGCCAGGGCGCTCGCGGCGAGGACCAGGACGACATCGTCTTGATGCCTCTCGCCGCCGCACGTGCCCGCCTGAGCGGCGAGTCGCGCGCTCGCGTCAAGACCGTGAACCTGATCTACGTCACGGCTGCCCGTCCCGAGGACACCAGCCGCCTCGAGCGCGAGATCACGGTCCTGCTCCGCCAGCGGCACGCGATCGGCGCGGACGACGAGGACGATTTCGGCGTGCGCAACCTGGCCGAGATCGCGCAGGCGGCCCAATCGACGGCGACGACGGTGAAGGTCCTCCTCCTGGTCATCGCGCTCATCTCGCTGGTCGTCGGCGGCATCGGGATCATGAACATCATGCTCGTCTCGGTCACCGAGCGGACTCGCGAGATCGGGATCCGCCTGGCCCTCGGCGCGACCGCGACCGACGTGCTCCTGCAGTTCCTGGTGGAGGCCGTCGTCCTGACCGCCATCGGCGGGGCGATCGGGGTCGCGCTCGGCGCGGCCGCCGCGCGGGCGGTTCACTCGCTCATGGGTTGGAACACCGCGCTCGATCCGAAGGTCGTGGTCGTGGCCGTCTGCTTCAGCGCGCTCGTCGGCGTGGTGTTCGGGCTACTGCCCTCGATCCGCGCCGCCCGGCTCGATCCGATCGAGGCGCTCAGGCACGAGTGATCACATCGCGTACTCGATGCCGGCCCAGAAGCGGACGAAGCCCTCCTGGTCCGTGTCGAACTCGTTCGCGTGGATCGTCAAGCCGCCCTGGAACATGCCGAAGACGTTGAAGTCGTCCCGGAGCCGGATCTCGGCGCCGCCGAAGGGAGCGATGGGAAAGAAGAGGTCCACGCCCTCATGGTCCTCGAAGAAGATGAGGTGCATGGGCGAGGTGATGCCGCAGACGATGTTCACGATCGACACCGGGATGCCGACGAGCAGACCCACCTCGAAGCCCGGCCCGACCCCGAAGTCGTCGTCGTCGAAGTCGTCGAAGTCGCGGTAGTCGTCGTGGCAGTGGCAGTCGTAGGCGCCGCGCACGTCGTGGCAGTGGCAGTAGCCGTCCCCGAAGTCGTCGTCCTCGATCTCGCCGATCACGAAGTCGGGCGCGATCTTGATCGCGAAGGCCACCTTGTCCGATCGAGAAAGGCCGATCCGCATGGGAATGGAGAAGCCGAGGCCCCAGCCCATCTCGCCCGACGACAGGGGCGACGCATAGAAGATGTCGCCTCGAAAGCCCATGTCGAAGCTGCGCGACATCCCCTTGGTGAACTGGAACCAGCCCAGCGAAGGGTACAGCCCACCGGCCGCGAGCGCGTTCCTGTGCGCGGGGAGGACCTGTCCCCCGAGCTGGGATACGCCACCCGACCGGAACTCGCGGCGCCGCTGCGCACCCGTGGGCACCGCGAGGAGGGAGACGACGGCGACGGCGACGGCGACGAGCGCGAGCCGATCTCGATGGCGCATCCACGGATGCTAGCGTCCTACGCGCGACCTTGGCTAGCCCGCGAGACGCCCTGGAACATTGCCGCCACCATGAAAAGCCGGTCTTCGGTCCATTGCGATGAGAATGGTCACGAGATAGAGTCTCATGGTCATGAAAGAGACCATGGCATCGAAGTCGCTGCGCATCTCCCCGCGCCGGCTCGGAGTCGCCGAGGCGAAGAGCAAGCTGTCGGAGGCGCTCCGCGAGGTCGTCAGGGGCCCCACGATCATCCACAGCCGTGGACGCGACCTCGCCGTGCTCCTGGACATTCAGGAGTACGACCGCCTGGTGGCCGACAGTGGCGCCGGCGTGATCGGCGGGGCCCATTTCCTCGATCGCGTCGACTCGCTGAAGCGCGAGCTCGGCGGTGGCGTCGAGCGGTTCGAGCCAGAGCGAGTCCGCTTCGTGCCCCGGGAGCCCTTCGGGCGCGCGAGGAGACGCCGGCCATGATCCGGTACCTCCTCGATACGAACGTCGTGTCCGAGACCGCCCGGCAGGTGCCCGACCCCGCAGTCATCCGCTGGATCGCGGGATTGCCGCAGCTTGCGATGGCATCCGTCACCCTGTACGAGCTCAGGCGCGGGATCGACCGCCTCGTGGCAGGTCGCAAGCGCCGGTTCCTGGACGAGTGGCTCGGCGCGTTGCTCGACTCGGAGTGCACGGTCGTCGCGCTGGATCGCGAGGCGGCGCTGGCGGCCGCGGAGCTCGAGGCCATGGGACGCCGCCTCGGTCGGTCCGTCGAGCAGCGCGACCTCCTGATCCTGGCGACGGCGAGAGCCCATGGCTTCGGTGTCGCGACGAGAAACGTCGATCACTTCCGAGGCTTCGGTGTCGCGCTGTTCGACCCCTTCGAGGGTCGCCATCTCGTGTGAGCGCAGTCGCGAGCTACCGAAACACCACGCGCGCTCCCGTCGATCGCGCGACCTCTTCCTCGCTCACGCCGGTGGCGCGCTCCACGCAGACGAAGTGATCGCCGGCGCAGTCGAAGACGCCCAGCTCGGTCAGGACGCGGTGGACGCAGGCGAGCGCGGTCGCTGGGAGCGTGAGGCGGCCGACGAGCTTCGGCGTGCCGTCCTTCGACACGTGGGTCTGGAGGACGAGGACGCGGCGCGCGCCCTTGGCGAGGTCCATCGCGCCGCCCATCCCCGTCACGAGCTTCCCCGGAACGGTCCAGTTCGCGAGATCGCCGTTCGCGGCGACCTCGAGGCCGCCGAGGATCGCGACGTCGACGTGACCGCCGCGGATCATCGCGAACGACAGGGCCGAGTCGAAGGCGCTCGCCCCGGGAAGGACGGTGACGGTCTGCTTGCCGGCGTTGATGATCTGCGGGTCGATCTGGTCCTCGAACGGGAACGGACCCATGCCGAGAAGCCCGTTCTCCGAGTGCAGGACGACCGAGACGTCGGGCGGGACGTAGTTCGCGACCTCCGTCGGCAGGCCGATGCCCAGGTTCGCGACGTCCCCGTCCGCGAGCTCCCGCGCCGCGCGGCGGGCTATCTCCTCACGGCTCCAGGTCATGGTCTGGCCCTCGTCGTGCGGTGCTCGATCAGGTTGTCGTGCTCCGGGGCCTCGAACACCCGGTGCACGAAGATGCCCGGCAGGTGGACGTCGTCCGGATCCAGCTCGCCGACCTCGACCAGACGATCCGCCTCGACGACCGTCACGTCCGCCGCCATCGCCATCAGCGGGTTGAAGTTGCGCGCGGTCCGGTAGAAGCGGCAGTTGCCCCATCGATCGGCGACGGCGGCCCGGACGATCGCGAAGTCGGCGCGGAGCGGCTTCTCGAGGAGGTATCGGACGCCGTCGATCTCGCGGGTCTCCTTGCCTTCGGCCACGACCGTGCCCACTCCCGTCGGCGTGTAGAAGCCTCCGAGGCCCGACCCGGCCGCGCGGATCCGCTCGGCGAGCGTGCCCTGCGGGTTGAGCTCGACCTCGATCTCGCCGGCCAGGTACTGCTCCTGCAAGTCGGGGTTGCCGCCGATGAAGCTGCAGACGACCTTGCGGATCTGCCGCCCCTTGAGCAGCACCGCGAGCCCACGACCCTGGTTGCCGCAGTTGTTGCTGATGATGGTGAGGTCGTTCAGGCCCTTGCGGGCGATGGCCTTGATGCACTGCTCTGCGTTCCCGCAGAGGCCGAAGCCCCCCGACATGATCGACATGCCGCTCGCGAGGCCCTCGAGAGCCTCGTCGACGCTCGCTCTGACCTTCTGCTTCATGAGAGAACCTCGTCGAGTGCCGCGCCGAGCTTCTCCAATGCTTCCTCGAGCTCGCTCTCGGTGACGACCAGCGGCGGCGCGATGTACACGAGGTTGTCGCGCTTGTGCACGTGGAGCCTTCGCGAGCGAAGCGCCGCGGCGAGGCGTCCCATGGCGCCGGCCGGTTGCGGCGTGCGGGAGCCGGGGAGCACGAGCTCGAGGGCCCAGAGGAGGCCGAGCCCGCGCACCTCGCCGACGAACGGCCGCGAGGCCGCGAGCCGCTCGAGCCGAGGTCCGAGCCAGCGCCCGGTCTGGGCGGCGCGCTCGACGAGACGCTCGTCGCGGTAGGTCGTGATCGCGGCGACGATGGCCGCGCAGACGAGCGGGTTGGCGTACGCCGTCAGGCCGCACCAGAGGACCTCGTCGTCGAAGTGGCGCGCGATCCTCTCGGTCACGATCGCCGCGCCGCCCGGGGCATAGCCCGCGGTCAGCCCCTTCGCGCAGGTGATGATGTCGGGCGTGACTCCGTCGTGGTCCACGGCGAACCAGCGTCCCGTGCGGCCGAACCCGGAGAGCACCTCGTCCGCGACGAGGAGGATCCCGTGGCGGTCGCAGATCTCGCGGACCATTCGGAAGTAGCCCTGCGGCGGCACGAAGACGCCGTTTGCGCCGGCCACTCCCTCGAGGATCACCGCCGCGACGCTCTCGGGACCCTCGCGCCCGAGCACCGCCTCGAGGTCCGCCGCGCAATCGAGGCCGCAGGACCGGGGCTCCTTGCCGAACGGACAGCGGTAACAATAGGGGTCCGCCAGCCGGACGACGCCCGGCAGGCCCGGCTCGAAGCGAGCGCGTCGCGGGTCGCCCGAGAGGGATAGCATCGCGAGCGTCGCCCCGTGATAGCTGCGGTTGCGCGCGACGACCTTGCTCCTGCCTGTCACGAGCCTCGCCATCTTGAGCGCGTTCTCGTTCGCCTCCGCACCCGACAGGCAGATGAAGCTCTTCGTCAGCCCTCTGGGCGCGACCTCGGCGAGGAGCTCGCCCGCACGAGCTTTCTCTGCGAACACCGCCCCCGGGCTCGCGACGAGCCCGCGCGAGGCCGCCTCGGCCAGCGCGCGCGTCATCGCGGGGTGTCCCTGTCCGAGGTGCGCGTTCCAGGTCATGCTGCCGAGGTCGAGCCATCGCCCGCCGTCGTCCGTCTCGAACCGCGCGCCCCGTCCCGACACGATCTCGAGCGGGACGGCATCCTTCTGGGCGGTCCAGGTGTAGAAGACCCGCGCGCCCTGCCGGGCAGTCAGATCGCTCATGGCGTGACAGCCACCTCCGCGCAGGCGGCGATGAAGAGGTCGGCGGCGGAATCCGCCTGCTCCTTCGTGATCACGAGGGGAGGGGAGAGCCTGATGGCTCGCTTGCCGCAGCCGAGGACGAGGAGCCCCCTGCGGTAGCAGAGGTCGGCGACCGCCTCGGCCTGGGCGGGGGCGTTGAGCTCGACGCCGATCATCAGTCCGAGCCCGCGCACCTCCCGGACGATGGGGATCTCGGCGAGACCCCGGGTCAGCCGCTCCTCGAGGTGTGCCCCGACGCGGGTTGCGTTGTCGCAGAGCCCGTTCTCCAGCAGATCCAGCGTGGTCAGCGCGGCGGCGATGCAGACCGGGTTGCCTCCGCAGGTGGAGCCGTGGGACCCGGACGGCCAGGTCATGAACTCGCGGCGCGCCATCATGGCGCCGAGCGGGAACCCCGAGGCGAGCCCCTTCGCCAGGACGATCACGTCCGGCGCGACGCCGAAGTGCTCGGCCGCGAACATCGCGCCCGTACGCCCCATTCCCGACTGGACCTCGTCGAAGACCAGGAGGATCTCGTGCTTGTCGCAGATGGCCCTGAGCCTCCGGAGGAACTCGGGCGGCGGCACGACGTAGCCGCCCTCGCCCTGCACCGGCTCGACGATGATGGCCGCGACCTCGTCGGGCGGGACCGTGTGAGCGAAGAGGTCGCGCTCGATTCCCTCCGTGATGCACGCGATGTCGCACGCCGGATACGCCTGTCCGATCGGGCAGTCCGAGCAATGCGCGAAGTGCGACTGGTGGACGCCCGGGAGGAGCGGTCCGAAGCCCTGCCGGTACTTCGTCTTGCTCGCGGTCAAGGAGAGCGCCCCGAGGCTGCGACCGTGGAAGCCGCCGCGGAACGCGATGAGCTGGCTCCGACCGGTGTAGTAGCGCGCCAGCTTGATTGCCGCCTCGACTCCCTCCGTGCCCGAGTTGGTCAGGAAGGTCTGCCAGCCGTCGTCGCCGGGAGCGAGCCGCGCCAGTCTCTCGCAGAGCTCGCCGTATCCCGGGTAGTGGAAGTCCGTCCCGCAGATGTGGATCAGCGTCTCGGCCTGGGCGCGCACGGCCGCGGCGACGGCGGGATGGCAGTGGCCCGTCGAGCACGTCGCCACGCCCGCCTGGCAGTCGAGGAAGACGTTGCCGTCTGCGTCCTCGACCATGCACCCCGCCGCGCGCTTCACCATCAGCGGGTAGACATGGATGAGAGACGGCGAGAGAAACGACCTCGCGTGCCCGATCATCTCTCGGGCGCGGGGCCCGGGCAGCTCGGTCACGATCTCGATTGGGCGGCGGGCCAGATCCTGGACACTCATGGGAGCGCTCACTTGGTGAGGGTGCGGCTCTGCTCGCGCAGGTAGCACTGCACCGTGTAAAGCCCCCCGATGTTCTTCCCGGTCGACCCGCTTCCCTTCCAACCGCCGAACGGCTGCACCCCGGGCCAGGCGCCCGTCGTCGCACCCGCCGCACGGTTCACGTACACGACGCCGGCCTCGATGCGGTCGAGGAAGGCGTCGATCTCCTCCTGTCTGCCGCTGAAGAACCCGGCTGTCAGGCCGAAGCGGGTGTCGTTCGCCTGCTCGAGCGCCTCGTCGAGGCTTCCGACGGTCTGGACGCAGACGATCGGGAGGAACAGCTCCTCCTTCATCAGGAGGTGATCCCGCGGAAGATCCGTGACGACCGTCGGCCGAACGTAGAAGCCGTGCGCGAGCTGCCCGTCGCCGATGGCGGCGCCGCCCGTCCTGACCGTGCCGCTCTCGCGGGCCATCGACGAGAAGCGCGCGTAGTCGTCGAACCCCCCGCGGGTGCCGACCGGCCCGAGGAACGTGGTCCGCTCCAGAGGGTCGCCGATCCGGGCGTCCTGGGCGGCGCTCACCAGCCGCGTCACGAGCTCGCGCGCGACCTTCTCGTGAACGTACACGCGGGAGCAAGCGGAGCACTTCTGTCCGCCCATGCCGAAGGCCGAGCGGTAGACGCCCGTCACCGCCCGATCCAGGTCCGCCGTGTCCATCACTATCGCGGGGTTCTTGCCGCCCATCTCGACGATGCACGGCTTCGGGTAGCTCCGCGAGAAGCGCCGGTAGAGCTTCTCGAACCCGACGTCGTACGAGCCCGTGAACGTCAGGCCCGCGACGTCGGGGTGCAGCGCCAGCGCGTCGCCCGCGATCCGGCCGCTTCCGGTGACGAGGTTCACCGTGCCGGCCGGCAGGCCCGCCCTGCGGAACACGTCGCACAAGAGGACCCCCGACAGCGGCGTCTCGGAAGAGGGCTTCATGACCACGGTGTTACCGGCGACGAGGGCCGCCGCCGCGGGCGCGCCCATCAGCGCATACGGGAAGTTCCAGGGCGCGATGACCGCCCAGACGCCGTAGGGCCTGAGCACGCTCGTGTTCGTGTCGGCGGGCGACAGCCTGCCCATCTCGCGCGAGAAGCCCCCGTTCGCCCGCATCTGCTCGGCGTAGTAGTGGTACAGGTCCGCCGTCTCCTCGATCTCTCCCAGCGCCTCGATGCGGTTCTTCCCCATCTCGAGCATCAGCCAGGCCGAGAGCTCGTGGGCCGACTCACGGATGAGGACGGCCGCCCGGTCGACCAGTTCGACCCTGCGCTGCCAGGGGGTGCTCCTCCAGTCCGCGAAGGCAGCCCTGGCGGCACGGACGGCGTCGTTCACGTCCTCGGTCGTGGCGCTCGCCACCCGCGCGACGACCACTCGGGTGTCGGCCGGGGTGAAGCTGTCGGTCGTCTGCTGGGTCGGCCGCTCCTTCCCGCCGATGAACAGCGGATGGGTCTGCCCGAGCCGTCCGCGCACCTTCTCGATGGCGGCGTCGAGCTTCGAGTGGAGCTCCTCGTTGTCTGCGGACAGCGTGACGTAGGTGACCTTGCTCTCGTTTTCCATGGGCAAACCTCGGGCGCAGCGTCGCCGGGAGGATAGTCCCGTACCTAGCGCCAGTCGAGGTACACCGTGCGCGCGCGAAACCCCTCGAGGCGCTCGCGGCCCACGAGGAACGATAGGTACACGTCGCGCGGGGCGAGGAAGAAGCCGCACCCGCGCAGTATCGCCCGATCGAAGTAGCGCCAGTCGAACTCGAGCGCCGCGATGCAGCCCTTGTCGCGAACGCCGGCGAGCGCCGCTCCGACGAGGCGAGTCGCGGCGCCGGTGTCCAGATCGCCGGTCGCCACGGTCTCGAGGAGCGCGATGTCGCGAGCTTCGAGGCCGAGCTGGCGAATGACGACGCAGTTCACGAACCCGCGCACGCGGCCGCCGCTCTCGTGGACGATCGTCTCGGAGTGGGCGAGGTGGTGGCCGAGCTCCTCCCTGTCCCAGAGTCGGCAGACGTCGGCCGCGATGCGGCGGGACAGATCGAGGCAGGCGTCGAGGTCGCCCGGGCGGTAGGGCCGGGCCGCCGGGTCTTCGGCGAACTCGGGCCGGCGGTGGCGAAGCCCGAGATACGCGCGTTCGTACCAGTGGAGCGGTGTCGCGCGGAAGAATCCGGCCGCGTCGAGGACACGCAGCGCGATCGAGACCTTCCCCACGATGACGTGCGTCGGGCGATCTTGCTCCAGGCGATCGAACACCAGCGTGGAAGCATGGCCCTTGTCGAGGAACATGAACGCGCCGTCGTGACTGGAGTGCAGCTCCTCGTATGCGCGCTCGTAGAGCATCGTCGCGATTCCCCGCCGGCGGTGCCGGGCGTGCACCGTGAGCCAGCCGACGACGTAGGTGTCGAGCTCGCGGCCGCGAACCCGGATTCGCCGCGGCACTCCGGCCGCGAAGCCGACGATCCGGTCGCCCTCGTAGACGCCCCAGGCGAGGGGCCTGTAGCCGAACGCGCCGGGAACCTCGAAGTTCAGGGCGCAGAATCGCTCGTCGAACAGGTCCAGGTACGCCTTGCGCCGGTAGTCCCGGCGCCACGCCTCCTCGGCCATGGCGCGGGCCTCCGGCAGCTCCCGCGCGAGCTCGAAGGCGCGGAAGACGAGCCCCCCGGTCGACACGGGCCCAGGCTTCATCTCGCAGAGCCCCCGCACTACCGCGATCCGGCCCCGGGCGCCACAGGGATCGCATGCCCGTCACCCGGCGTACCATCGCGGGCGGCGAAAGGACGTCGACCGATGACCATGCATGCCCTCAAGGGAGCCTTCCTCGCCGAGGTCGTCGTGGCCTTGTTCATGGCGATCTTGCTCCTCTTCGCGCTGAACGCCGAGCTCCAGACGGGGCTCGACGGCCCGGTGAGGGACACGCTCGCGCTGTGGCCGATCATGGCCGTACCGGCGCTGGGCGCGGGCCTGCTCGTCGGAGCCGTGGCCGGCCGCGTGGAGCGCAGACGCATCGCGGTGCTCCTTCTCGCGGCCGCGATCGCCTATGTGGCCGCCGCGATCGCGGTGGTGTTCTGGATGGCGGGCGGAGCGCCCGGCGATCGGGGCATGGCGCTGGCGGTCGGCGGCTGGGCGGCCCTGGCGTACGGGATCTTCGTCGTGCCGCTCTGGACGGGGGCGGTGATCGTGCTCGAGCGCTGGACCAGATGCTGAGTGCTCAGCCTCTCTTCGCGCCGCACTGGGGGCAGGCCCCGAGCTCCGCGGCGAACACTCCGCCGCAGAATCCGCAGGTGACGCGGCCGAGCTCGGGCAGGCCGGCGGCGGAGGCCTGCGGGTCGACGGATCGGAGGTGGGGGAAGATCGCCTGCATCTCGGCCGAGGACATCCGGTCCTGGTCGGCCGCCGGCGTCCAGATCACCTCGAGCGCGAGCATCGTCTCGGGCGAGTTTGCCGCCAGGGCGTTCGCGACCGCCGCGAGCCCGGCGCGGTCGAGTGCGCCCGGCGCCGAGGGGGCGCGGCGCGCTGCGACGGCGATGGTGACGACCACGAACCCCTGACCCTCCTCGGAGGCGGCGACGAAGCCCTCGGCATCGTCCTCGATCACGCCGTCCGCGTCTGCCCTCACGAGCTCCCGCTGGAACCGGGTGCGCTCGGTCGACGCGACCTGCCGGAAGCGTGCCTCGCAGGAGGGCATGTCGTGGAACGGCTCGGTGAAGTACGCCGCGAGGCGGATCGCCTCCTGCCGGCGCCCGAGCTCGCCCAGCGTGCTGTCGAGCAGCTTGTCGAGCCCCGCGCGGCTCTTCAGGTCCCCCGTGGCCGCGAGCTGGGCGAGCACCGCCTGGACCGCCGCGCGCTCGCGCCAGTCGATCGCGAGCTGAAGCATCGAGACGTGGGCCACGGGTGATGGAGGCGCCCAGGACGACATCATGCGCCGGAGGTCGTCGCGGTTGTGTCTCGGCCGCAAGACGCCGGACTTCAAGGCGGTCTTGATCACGACCAGCGCCACGATCAGGAACACCACGAAGCAGAGCATGGCCCCGGAGCCGGCGGAGCCGCCGCCGTAGCTCGTTCCGCTGCTCCCGAAGCCGGAGCCCGAGCTCGACGTTCCCCAGTCGCTCGACGAGCCTCCGCCCCAGTCGCTCGATCCACCGCCTCCGCCCCAGTCGCTCGATCCGCCTCCGCCGAAATCGCCCCCGCCACCTCCGCCGCCGAAGTCCGAGCCGCCGAACGAGCCCCCGCTCTCCTGCGCGGCAACGGTCCCGGCCGACAGGAGAACCGCGATGGCGAATGCGATCGATGACGGCCGCATGCTTCCTCCTATCGCTGGACGTCTCCGCCGCAGCTCGGACAGCGCGTGCTGGAGAACGGGAACAGGGCCCCACAGTAACGGCATCGGACCTGGCCGGACAGGGCGGAGGCGTCGATCGCACGTAGATGCGGATAGACCCGCCCGACCTCGCTCGGGTGGATCCCTTGCGCCGGATCGCCGGGCGTCCTGACGAGCGAGAAGCCCACGACGATGGCATCCGGAAGCTCGCTCATGGCCCTCAAGCCCGCCTCGAGCCCGCCCGCGACGTCGAGACCGAGCGGCGGAAGAAACTCGTCGGCCGCGAGCACGACCGAGGTGAGGACCGAGATGCCCTCGGCGGCAGCGACGAGCGGCGCCTCGCGTGCCGCTTCCAGCTCACCGATCGCCTCCATCTGACTCGCGGCCGCATCGGGCGAGAGCGACCCGAGCGTCGACCACGCAGCGTGCCCGAGCTCGGTCCTGCCGCGCAGGAGCAAGAGGCCGATCTCGCGCGCGGCTCGCGCGGGGCGTTCCTTCACCTGCTCTCGACGCCGGATCGCTCGATCGGCGAGGCGCCACGAGAGCGTCGCCACCTGCACGATCGAGATGTGCACGCTACCGAGGATAGCGTTCAGCTCACCGAGATCGCCAGGACGTAGTCGCCGGTGTCGTCGTCCGAGTACTCGATCACGCGCAGGTAGTAGGTGCCGGCGGCTCCGGCCGTGTAGCTCAGGAACGAGCAAAGCCCCCAGCCGCCGTCGTCGTTGCAGGCGAGCTGGGCGGGATCGTCGGAGCACCGCCCGACGCTCGCCGCGGGAGCCGCGAGCGCGTCGTACAGGACGATCACGGTGTCCATCGTGCAGTCGCCCCAGCCGTCCGTAGTCTCGGCCGTCAGAGTGTCTCCGGCCCCGAGCTCGATGGCGTACCAGTCGTCGTCGCCCGCCGGGGAGGTCGATGCCCACACCTCCGAGCCGTCGCACAGCGTGGCGGCCTGGGCCATGGCGTCGTTGGGCTCGACCTCGTCGGACGTGCCTCCCTCGCAGCCGCCGGCGCCCTCGATCGCGCACGACGCGGAGCAGCCGTCCCCGCCCAATACGCCGCCATCGTCGCACTCCTCGCCGTACAGGTCGTCGATCACGCCGTCACCGCAGTCCGGGAGCGTGCATCCTTCGCGGCACGTGTTCGGGTCATCGCCGTTCCAGGCGCCCTCGTCGCACTGCTCGCCCGCGTCGACGAAGCCGTCCCCACACGCCGGCCCCGCGCAGTCGGGGTCGTCCTCGCAGTCGGCGTCGAGGCAGTCCGCGTCATCATCGCCGTCGTCGTCGGCGCCGTTGTCGCAGTCCTCCGCGGGCGGGTCGGCGTCCGCGTCGGCGTCAGCGTCAGCATCAGCGTCGACGTCGGCATCCGAGTCCGTGTCCGTGTCGGAGTCCGAGTCCGTATCCGAGTCCGTATCCGAG
>JACPQR010000073.1 GCA_016190375.1 Deltaproteobacteria bacterium | reverse complement strand
GTCGCCGCGTCCGCCCGACGAGGGCCGCTTCGCACTGGCCGATGCGCTCGAGCTCGCTCAACTCGAGTTCGCAGCCGCTTCCCGGTAGCCGGCCGCCTGTTGCCTGTTGCCTGTTGCCTGTTGTCCGCCGTCGTGTCCCGCGTTTGCCTCGACCCAATCCCTGGCCGGACCTTCGCCGACAGGCACTAGCCGGTAGCGCGGTCGAGGAACGCGTCGACGCTCCGCGCGACGCGGCGGCCCTCGGCGATCGCGTGGACGACCAGCGACTGACCGCGCACCATGTCGCCACCAGCGAAGACCTTGGGGGCGCTCGTGCGACCGCCCTGGGCCGCGACGTTGCCGCGGGGGTCGAGGGCGACCCCAAGCTGGTCGAGCAGCCCGTCCCGCTCGGGCCCGACGAAGCCCATGGCGATGAGGAGCAGGTCGCACGGCACGGTGAGCTCGGTTCCCGGGACGTCGCGGAGCCGACCGTCGATCATCTGGACCCTGATGGCCTCGAGGGCTCGCACGTGGCCGTCCTCGCCGGCGAGCCTCGTGGTCCTCACGCCGAACTCGCGCTCGCCGCCCTCGTCGTGCGACGACGAGGTCCTCAGGATTCGAGGCCACTCGGGCCAGGGATTGTCCGCGGCCCGCCGCTCCGGAGGGCAGGGGAGGAGCTCGAGGGACAGGACGTGGCGTGCGCCCTGTCGGAGCGCCGTTCCCACGCAGTCGGAGCCCGTATCGCCGCCGCCCAGGACCACGACGGGCTTCCCGGTGGCGACGATCGCCTCCCGTTCCGGGACGACGTCGCCCGCCACGCGCCGGTTCTGCTGGGTCAGGAAGTCGAGCGCGAAGTGCACGCCCCGGAGATCGCGCCCCGGAACGTCGAGGTCGCGCGGCCGGCGGGCGCCGCAGCAGAGGACGACGGCGTCGTGCGTGGCGACGAGCTCGGCGCCAGTCACGTCGACGCCTGCGCGGACGCCCGTGCGGAAGGTGACACCCAGGCCGCAGAGCTCCTGGACCCGCCGATCCACGAGGTGCTTGCCGAGCTTGAAGTCCGGGATGCCGTAGCGCAGGAGGCCACCGGGGCGGTCGGCCCGCTCCAGCACGGTGACGTCGTGACCTCTCCTGGCGAGATCCAGCGCGGCCGACAGGCCCGCCGGTCCCGATCCGATCACGACCAGCTTGCGGCCCGAGCGGCGCGCCGGCGCCCTCACTCGCGACCACGACTGCTCGAGGGCGCGGTCCCCGATGGCCCGCTCGATCGTCCGGATTGTCACCGAGCCGCCGAGCGCCGGATCCGAGTCGAGCACGCACGACCCCTGGCAAGGCGCGGGGCACACGCGCCCGGTGATCTCGGGGAACGGATTCGTCGACCACAGGATGCTCGCCGCCTCGCGGAACCGCCCGCGCTGGACCAGCTCGTTGAAGGAGGGGATGGCGTTGCCGAGCGGGCAGGCGGAATGACAGAACGGGATCCCGCAGTCCATGCACCGCGCGGCCTGATCGAGGAGCGCCGGCTCGGGCAGGCCGAGATCGACCTCGCCATGGTCGCGCAGGCGCTCGCCGCGCGGGCGCTCGATGTTCCTCGCTCGGGTCAGCTCGAGGAAGCCGCGCGGCCTAGCCATCGGGCGGTCCTTCTTCGACCTCGTCGCGCCGGAATGGTCCGGACGAGACGTAAGGTCGAGGCGGGAGCGACGACTGCCTGTCGCGGATCCCGGCGGTCTCGGGCAGGGTCCGGTCCGCGAGGGCCCGGCGCGACTCGCTCGGAACGACCTTGACGAAGCTCCCGAGAGCGCGCGGCCAGCTCGCGAGGAGCTCCGACGCGCGCGGGCTCGCGGTGCGAGCATGATGCTCGGACACCAGCGCGCGGAGCCGCTCGCCGTCGAGTCCCTCGAGCGCCTCGAGCTCCACCATCTCGCGGTTGCAGCGGCGCACGAACGCGCCGTCCTCGTCGAAGACCCAGGCGAGGCCGCCCGTCATCCCCGCCGCGAAGTTGCGGCCCGTGGTCCCGAGGACGACGACCTCGCCGCCGGTCATGTACTCGCAGCCATGATCGCCGATGCCCTCGACCACGGCGGTCGCGCCGGAGTTTCGTACGCAGAACCTCTCGCCCGCCCGGCCGCTGAAGAACGCGCGTCCGCTCGTCGCGCCGTACAGCACGGTGTTGCCGACGATCACCTGCTCCTCGGGGCGGAACGTGGCCGCGCGGTGCGGGCGGACCGCGAGGATCGCGCCGGAGAGCCCCTTGCCGACGTAGTCGTTCGCGTCGCCCTCGAGGACGAGGGTCAGCCCGCGCGCGCCGAAGGCCCCGAAGCTCTGACCGGCGCTGCCCACGGCGACGACCGTGATCGTGTCGTCCTCGAGCCCCTGCGCCCCGAGGCGGCGCACGATCTCGCCGCTCAGCATGGCGCCGAAGGCACGGTCCCGGTTGCGAATGGGTGTCGCGATCCTGACCGGTCCAGCGCCCTCGAGCGCGCCTCGGGCCTCGGCCAGGAGCACGCGGTCCGTCACCTCGCCGAGCTCGTGGTCCTGCTTCTCGACGCACCGCACCGGGCCCGGCGCGCCGCGGGGGCGGTGGAGGACCTCCGAGAAGTCGAGGCGGCGGACCTTGGGCAGCCCGTTCGCCGGTCTGGGCGCGATGCAGTCGACCCGGCCGACCATCTCGTCGAACGTCCGGAAGCCCAGGCCGCCCATCAACGAGCGCACCTCCTCGGCGACGAAGAACATGAAGCGGATGACGTGCTCCGGCTCGCCGCGGAACCGCTCGCGCAGGACCGGGTCCTGGGTCGCGACGCCCATCGGGCAGGTGTTCAGGTGGCACTTGCGCAACATGATGCAGCCGGTCGCGACGAGGGGCGCCGTGGCGAAGCCGAACTCCTCCGCGCCGAGGAGGGCCCCGATCACGACGTCGCGACCCGTCTTGATCTGGCCGTCCACCTGGAGGCGAACGCGGCCACGCAGGCCGTTCATGACGAGCACCTGCTGGGTCTCGGCGAGCCCCAGCTCCCAGGGAGTGCCGGCGTGGTGGATCGCGGTCAGGGGCGAAGCTCCCGTGCCGCCGTCGTGCCCGCTGACGAGTATCGCATCGGCGCCGGTCTTCGCGACGCCGGCCGCGATCGTGCCGACGCCGGCCACGGAGACGAGCTTGACGCTGATCCGCGCCGTCGGGTTCACGTTCCCGAGGTCGAAGACGAGCTGGGCCAGGTCCTCGATCGAGTAGATGTCGTGATGAGGCGGCGGCGAGATGAGGGTCACGCCCGGAGTCGAGTGACGCACCCGAGCGATGATGGCGTCGACCTTGTGGCCGGGGATCTGGCCTCCCTCGCCGGGCTTCGCGCCCTGCGCCATCTTGATCTGCAGCTCGTCGGCGTTGACGAGGTAGTGCGTGGTCACGCCGAAGCGGCCCGAAGCGACCTGCTTGATGGCCGACCGGCGCTCGTCGGCGAAGCGCTCGGGATCCTCGCCGCCCTCGCCGGTGTTCGACCGGCCGCCGATGCGGTTCATCGCGATCGCCAGGGTCTCGTGCGCCTCCTTCGAGATGCTGCCGAACGACATCGCCCCCGTGACGAACCGCTTCACGATCGACGCCGCCGGCTCGACGTCCTCGAGCGGCAGGGGCTTGCCCGCGGGCGCGAGGTCCCACAGGCTCCTGAGGGTCACCGGCTCGGACTGCTCGTTGATGAGCCGGGAGTACGTGGCGTAGCTCGCGGCGTCCCCGGTCCGAACGGCTCGTTGCAAGGCCGCGATGGTCTCGGGCCGCCAGAGGTGCCGCTCGCCGGCGAGGCGGAAATGAATGCGGCCGCCGGCGTCGAGCATGGTCGACGGATCGGGACCGTAGGCGCGGGCATGCCGAGCGAGCGCCTCGTCGGCGATCTCGCTCCAGCCGATGCCGCGAATGCGCGAGGACGTGCCCGTGAACGCGCGGTCGATGACGACCTGATCGATCCCCACCGCCTCGAAGAGCTGGGCGCCCTGGTAGCTCGAGACGCTCGAGCAGCCCATCTTCGACATCGTCTTGACCAGCCCCTTGCGCAGCGCCCTCACGAGGTTCGCCTCGGCCTTCTCTTCCCCGACCGCCCGCGGCAGGGAATCCTCGCGCGCGAGAACGGCGGCCGTCTCCAGCGCCAGGTAAGGGTTGACCGCGCTGGCTCCGTAGCCGACGAGCAGCGCCACGTGCGCGACCTCGCGGGGCTCCGCCGACTCGACGACGATCCCCGCGCGGACCCGGCGTCCGCCGGCGATGAGCCGGTTGTGGAGCGCCGCGGTCGCGAGGAGGCTCGGGATCGGCACCCACTCGGGCCCGACGTCGCGGTCGCTCAGGATCAGGATGCTCGCGCCCTCGTCTACGGCACGCTCTCCGCCAAGGGCGAGCTCCTCGAGCGCGTCCGAGAGCGCCTCGCCCGAGGGTGTGCCCTCGGCCGGCCGCCTGAAGCGCATAGGGAGCGTCCGCGCCCGGAAATCGCCGGGGGCGTTCCTCCTGAGCTTGGCGACGTCGCCCGCGGTGAGGATCGGGTGCGGGAGCTGGAGCATGCGGCACTGGGCGGGCGTCTCCTCGAGCAGGTTCTTCTCGCCGCCCACGGAGCAGATCTCCGACATCACGATCGCCTCGCGGATCGGGTCGATCGGTGGGTTCGTGACCTGCGCGAACTGCTGCTTGAAGTACCCGAAGAGGAGCTGCGGGCGTGCTGACAGGACCGCGAGCGGAACGTCCGCCCCCATGGAGCCGACGGGCTCCTCGCCCCCGGCGGCCATCGGGGAGAGGACCATCCGGAGCTCTTCCTCGGTGTAGCCGAACACCTGCTGGAGTCGCGAGGTCTCCTCGGCCCCGAGCCTGTAAGGGCTGTCGACGTCCGGGAGATCACGAAGCTCGATCTTGTTCTCGTCGAGCCACGCCCTGTACGGCCGCCCTGTCGCGACGCGGTGCTTGATCTCGGCGTCCGACACGATGCGGCCTTCCCGCGTGTCCACGAGGAAGAGCTTCCCGGGCTGGACGCGGCCCTTCTGCACGACGGTCGCCGGGTCGAGCCCCAGGACTCCGAGCTCGCTCGCGAGGACGACCAGGCCGTCACTCGTGGCGACCCACTTCGCGGGCCTCAGGCCATTGCCGTCGAGCGTGGCGCCGATGAGGTCGCCGTCCGAGAAGACGATCGCGGCGGGTCCCTCCCACGGCTCCACGAGGCACGCCTGGTACTCGTAGAAGGCGCGCTTCTCGGGTGACATGTCCGGATCCTCGGCGAACGCCTCGGGGATCAGCATCATCATCACGTGCGGCAGCGATCGGCCGCCGGCGACGAGGAAGTCGACGACGTTGTCGAGGGACGCCGAGTCCGAGCCGGCCGGACGGATGATCGGCGTGAAGTCCTCGATGGCGTCGCCGAACAGGGGGCTCGCGAGGAGCGCCTCCCTCGCGTGCATCCACGCGCTGTTGCCCCTCAGCGTGTTGATCTCTCCGTTGTGCGCGATGAGGCGGAAGGGGTGGGCGCGCTCCCAGGTCGGAAACGTGTTGGTCGAGAAGCGCGAGTGGACCATCGCCAGCCGCGACGCGGTTCGCTCGTCGCCGAGGTCGGGGTAGAAGGACGCGAGCTGCTCGGCGAGCATCAGGCCCTTGTAGACGACCGTCTTCGACGAGCAGGACGCCACGTAGAAGTCGTCGCCGCCGAGCTCGACGGACGCCGTCCGTCCCGCGCGCTTGCGGATCATGAAGAGCGTCCGCTCGAACGGATCGCGCGACGAGGCCTCGTGGTCCGCGCGAGGGATCCGCGCCTCGTTCTTGCCGATGAAGAGCTGGCGCACCGCGGGCATCGTGGCGCGCGCCACGGGGCCGAGCGCCGATGGATCGAGCGGCACGTCGCGCCAACCGATCGCGCGCTGGCCGTGGCGCAGCACGGCGGCCTCGAGGATGGCCTCCTGCCGCCGGCGCCGCGCGGGCTCCTGCGCGAGGAAGCACATGGCGACGCCGTAACCGCCGGGCTCGGGGAGGGGCAGCTCTGCAGGCGGGCGCTCGGCCGCGAAAAGCGCGTGCGGGATCTGCAACAGCACCCCGGCGCCGTCGCCGGTCGATGGGTCCGAGCCCGCCGCGCCCCGGTGGGTGAGGTTGCCCAGGATCTCGAGCGCCCTGGAGACGATCGTATGCGACGCCGCGCGATCGAGCGTCGCCACGAACCCCAGGCCGCAGGCGTCGTGCTCGAACGCCGGGTCGTAGAGTCCCTCTCGCGCGGGCAACGGCATGGAAGCTGTCACCTATCAGGCGGTGACGCGGCGCGTCAAGGCCGTCGCCGCCCAGGCTCCCACGGCGGCGAAGGTGCTAGCCTCCGCGGCCATGACCGAGCCCGACGAAGCCTCCAAGGAAGCCGAGCCGTCGATCTCCTCCTCGTACGCCGTTCCCGATGCCGAGGCGGAGAAGCCGGGTCCGCCACCGGGCTCCGCGGAGGCCGAGTTCGCGCAGGCGAGGCACTGGATCAAGAACGTCTACAAGGGCGACAAGGTCCCGCAGCTCACCTTCCGGGCGGTGGTCACGGGCATGGTGCTCGGCGGGGTCATGGCGCTGTCGAACCTCTACGTCGGCTTCAAGACCGGCTGGGGCCTGGGCGTGACGATCACCGCCTGCATCCTCGCCTTCGCGCTCTTCTCGGCGCTGCAGCGGGTCTTCCCCGGGCTGCGAAGGAACGAGTTCACGATCCTCGAGAACAACATGATGTCGTCCACGGCCTCGGCCGCGGGCTACATGTCGAGCTCGATCTTCGTCGGCGCGGTGCCCGCGCTGTACCTCGCCGCCGGCAAGACGATCGGCTGCTGGAGCTCGCCCTCTGGGCAGCGGCGGTGTCCTTCCTCGGGGTCTTCATGGCGATCCCGATGAAGCGCCAGCAGATCAACATCGACCAGCTCCCGTTCCCGAGCGGGCTCGCGACCGCCGAGACGCTGCGCGCCATGCACACCAAGGGCGGCGACGCGAAGCTCAAGGCGAGGGCGCTGGCGCTGAGCGCGCTCATCGGCACGCTCATCGGCTGGTTCCGCGAGGCGCACGCGCGCTGGATGCCCTGGAACCTGCCGGGCATGTACGTGCCCAAGTGGAAGATCGCCGGCCAGCCGCTCGAGCGGCTCACGATCGGCGCCGAGCTGTCCCTGATCATGGTCGGCGCCGGTGCGATCTTCGGCCTCAGGGTCGGCACCTCGCTCCTCGTCTCGTCGCTCGTCTGCTACGGGGTCCTCGGGCCGTACGTCCTGAACCACGAATGGGTGGAGCTCAACCGCTACCGCCAGGCCTGGGCGCTCTGGCCAGGCGTGGGGCTGCTCGTCACCTCTGGTCTGACGATGTTCTTCATGCGCTGGCGCACGATCGTGCGGGCGTTCTCCAGCCTCGGGCGCCTGCTCACCGGCCGCCGCGGAGGCGAACAGGATCCGGTCGCCCACGTAGAGGCACCGCAGAGCTGGTTCGTCTGGGGCACGCTGCTGTCGGGCGCGGCGTGCGTGATCCTCGGGACGCTCTTCTTCCACATAGCGTGGTGGATGGGGATCCTGGCGGTCCTCGTCACGTTCTTCCTGTCCCTGATCGCCTCGCGCGCCACGGGCGAGACCGACATCACGCCGACGGGGGCGATGGGCAAGATCACGCAGCTCATGTACGGCGTCATCGCGCCCGGGAACATGACCACGAACCTCATGACGGCGTCCCTGACGGGCGGCGCCGCCATCCACTCGGCGGACCTCCTCACCGACCTCAAGAGCGGCTACATGCTGGGCGCCAACCCGCGGCGCCAGCTCATCGCCCAGCTCTTCGGGGTCGTGGCCGGCACCGTCTTCGTCGTGCCGGCCTACATCCTGCTGATCAAGCCCGAGGAGATCGGGAGCGACAAGTGGCCCGCCCCGGCCGCCCAGATCTGGGCTGGCGTCGCGCGCGTCCTCGCCCAGGGTCTGCACGCGCTCCCTCAGGGCGCCACGGCCGGGCTCATGATCGGCGGCGCCGTCGGCATCGCGCTCGCGCTCATCGAGGACCTCGTCCCCAAGAGCTTGAAGAAGTTCACGCTCTCCTCGACCGCGGTCGGCATCGCCTGGGTCATCCCCGCGTGGAACAGCATCTCGATGTTCCTCGGCTCCCTCCTCGCGTGGATCATCTTCAAGTCCAGCCAGGAGAAGGCCGACCGCTACACCCTCGCCGTCGCCTCGGGCTTCATCGCGGGCGAGTCCCTGATCGCCGTCCTGATAGCCGCCCTGGTCGCCGCGAACGTCCTCTCGTCGGGCTAGGCAGGATTGGGTCTTGGTGCGGCGAGCCTGGCGCGCTAGCCTTGCGGGGTGAGCGACTCGCGGTACCAGACGGGGCTGGATGAGCGGATCCTGGCAAGGCTGCGCGACGCTTGCGCGAGCTCGCCCGTGCGATTCGCCATCGTGTTCGGATCGCGGGCCGCCGGTCGCCCGCGTCCCGACAGCGATCTCGACATCGGCCTCTGGCCTGCCAGCCCGGACATGCCCCTGCGAGACGAGCTCGAGCTCGCATCCGCCCTCTCCGCCGCCGCGGGCATGGAGGTCGACCTCGTGCGACTCGATCGGGACGACCCTCTTCTGGGGCGCGAGGTCGCTCGTGACGGCATCTGCCTCTACGAGCGGACGAAGGGCGCGTGCGCTTCCTACCGCGCACGGGCAATGTCCTGGTGGGCGGACTTCGACGAGACGATCGCTCCGCACCGGGAGCGGATGCTCCGTCGCCTCGCCGAGGGAGCACGTGACCAACGCGGCCCTCGTTGAGCGCAAGCTCGCGGTGCTCCTCGAGCACCTGAACCGGCTGACGCAGCGGCGACCGGCCGAGCTGGGCGCTTTCCGCGCCGACCCGCTCCTGCAGGATGCCATCTCGATGGGTGTCCTGGTCGTGGTCCAGGAGGCACTGGACATCGCGCTGCACATCGCCAGCGACGAGGGCTGGGAGCTCGCGTCGACCTATCGAGACGCCTTCTCGATCCTGGCGAAGCATGGAGTCATCGACCCCGAGCTGGCTGCTTCGCTCGGAGGTGCGGTGCAGCTACGGAACAGGATCGCGCACGGATACGGATCGCTCGACGTCGACCGGCTCTGGACCGAGCTGCCGGCCGGCATCGCCGCGTTCGACACGTTCGCTCGGGCCATCGCCGCGTTCGTCGGGCGGGCGACGCCGTAGGGGACGCCCCGATCTCGGTGGCTCACCTTCGGTGCGGAACCTCGACGGCTCGCCGCGTCCGCGCCGACTCGAGCGCGGCCTCGGCGAGCGCGAGCGCGCGCCGGCCGTCGCGGGCGCCGACCTCTGGCCTCTTGCCGCTCGTCACGGCGTCGACGAAGTGGCCGATCTCCTCCCGGTATGCCTGCGCGTAGCGGTCGAGGAAGAAGTCCATCGGCCTTGGGCCCAGGACCCCGTCCCCGCTCCAGCGCGCCACGGTCGTCGCCGAGCGGTTCGTGGCGGACAGGAGGCCCCGCTCGCCGAAGACCTCGATCCGCTGGTCGTAGCCGTAGGCGGCGCGCCGGCTGTTCTGGATGTGACAGAGGGCGCCGGAGGCCGCGCGCAAGAGGACCATGGCGGTGTCCACGTCGCCCGCCGCGCCGATCGCGGGATCGATCAGGCAGGATGCGGCGGCAGTGACCTCGACGATCCGCTCATCGAGGAGCCACGCGGCCATGTCGAGGTCGTGGATCATCATGTCGCGGAAGAGGCCGCCCGAGACCTCGACGTACGCGATCGGTGGAGGCCGCGGGTCGCGGCTGATGATCGTGACCATCTCCACGCGGCCGAGCTCGCCCCGTCGCACCGCCGCGCGGAGCTCGGAGAAGCTCGGGTCGAACCGCCGATTGAAGCCCAGCATGAACGGCACGCCGGCGGCCTCTAGCTCGGCGACGCAGCGATCGACCCTCGCGAGGTCGAGGTCCATCGGCTTCTCGCAGAAGACGGCCTTGCCCGCGCGTGCCGAGCGCGTGATGAGGTCGACGTGAGTGTCGGTCGACGACGCGATGACGACGGCGCCCACCGCGGGATCGCCCAGCGCTTCGTCGGTGGCGGCCACGGCAGCTCCGCAGGCCCGAGCCAGCGCATCGGCCGCCTCCGGGTTGGGATCGACGACGTACTTCAGCCGCGCCGCCGAGTGCGCCGTGATGTTCGACGCATGAATCGCGCCGATCCGACCCGCTCCGAAGAGGCAGATGTCGAGCGGGGCGGCCACGGTGCGACGGTAGCACGGGTGCTTCGGGGTCAGTCCGACAAGTCGCCCAGGAGGCTCGCGCGCATGGCAGCGGGCAGCTCGGCGCGGTGGCGGTAGCGGGGATGGTCGATCTCGAGCGCGGCTGGCACGGCCGGGTCTGCGAGGAGAGCCCTGGCGTCCGCGCCGACGTCGAGGCGGATGTACTGCACGGCGGCGAGGCGGTCGGCGGTCTGGCGCCCCTCCTCGAAGCGAGCCCGCAGGCGCCGGTCGCCGAGGACGAGCGCGACGTGCTCGTCGATGCCCACGAGCGCGTGCAGGTCCTCGGCCAGCCGTGACGGATCGGTCACCTCGACGAAGAGCGTCGCGCTGAGCTCGTCCGGTCCCGGAAGGAGCGAGCTGTAGACCTCGATCTCGCCGAGGATCCCTCGCTCGCTCGAGATTCGCTCGGTCCGGAGCATCTCCTGGATCTGGAAGACGAGCGTGTCGCGGTTCTCGAAGACGATCGTGACCCGATCGCCCACACGGATGCGGCGGTCGCGCTTGAGGGCGATGATGCGCTTGCGATGGCGATCCCGGACCTCCTCGTAGGCACCGAGGTCGAGGATCTCGCCTCTCTCGATCGGTCGCATCGAGGCCGGCCGCCGATCAGCCGAGGGCGCCGAGGGCCTTCTGGAACCGGCCGGCGTGGGACTTCTCGGCGCGGGCCAGGGTCTCGAACCACTCGGCGACCTCCTCGAACCCCTCCTCGCGAGCCGTGCGGGCCATGCC
>JACPQR010000072.1 GCA_016190375.1 Deltaproteobacteria bacterium | reverse complement strand
GTTTATGGCGGAGGCGAGGAGTGCCCCTACCCCGACGCGCTCTGCGTGCCGTTCGCCGAGGGCGCCGAGGCGGGAAGCTGTTACTACCTCTGCGAGCCGGGCGAGCGAGGAACCGATTGCCCGTTCCTGGCCACCTGCGAGCCGATCCCCGACGACGACGAGGGCCGCGGAGTCTGCCAGGCCGAGAGCGACCCCTCGATGATCCTCGTCCCACCGATCGAGCAGTTCAGGAGCGACTACGTCTTCCTCACGCCTGACGACTACGAGCACGACTACCTGACGGTCCTGGCGCCTTCCGGGACATCGATCCACTTCGACGGGACGGAGGTCACCGACCTCGAGGACGTCGGCGACGTGGACGGCACCTCCTTCGCGACGGGAACGGTCGAGATCCCGGCGGACGGAACCCACATCGTGACGGCGTCCGCGCCGGTGGGCCTCCTCGTGTACGGGTACGATCGGTACGTCTCGTACGGGTATCCGGCCGGGCTGGACCTCGAGGAGATCGGCTTCGAGTAGCAGCGGTGCTAAGGTCCCCTCGTTGGGCGCGCAGGCCTGGATCACGCTGGGAGTCACCGTGCTCACGATCGCGGCTCTGGTCCGCCAGTGGGCGGCGCCCGAGGTCGCGCTCCTCGGCGCCGTCACCGCGCTGATGCTCCTCGGCGTCTTGACGCCTGGCGAGGCGCTGGGCGCCTTCGGCTCCGACGCGCTCCTGTCCGTGGCGGCTCTCTTCGTCGTGGCGGCAGCCGTCCGTAGGACGGGGATCCTCGGGATCGCGGCCGACTACCTCTTCGGGCGGGACAGCGGCAGGGAGCCGCTCCTTCGCGTGATGCTGCCGACGGCCGGCATCTCGGCCTTCCTCAACAACACCCCCATCGTCGCGATGTTCACCCCCGCGGTGATCGACTGGTGCAAGCGCCACGACGTCTCTCCGTCGCGGATGCTCATGCCGATGTGCTACGCGGTCTCGCTCGGGGGGATGTGCACGCTCGTGGGGACCTCGAGCACCCTGGTCGTGGACGGGCTCATGCGAAAGCAGGGGCTCGCAGGGATCGGCATGTTCGAGATCACGCCGCTGGCCGTGCCCGTGACCGTGGGCGGCGTCCTCGTGATGTGGCTCCTGTCCAGGGCGCTCCTCGCCGATCGACGCGACCCCGTCGCCTCGCTGACCACCGAGCGACGCAACTACCTGGTCGAGATGCTCGTGAACGAGGGCAGCCCGATCGTCGGCCTGAGCATCGCCGAGGCCGGGCTTCGACAGCTCCCGGGCCTGTTCCTCATGAACATCGAGCGTGAGGGGCGCTTCATCGGCCCGGTCGGCCCCAACGAGCGCCTCTCGGCGGCGGACAGGCTGGTCTTCACGGGCGTGGCTGCGACCGTCGCGGACCTGCGGCGCTTCGTCGGCCTCTCCCCTGCGCCCGAGGCGCATTACGACCCCACCGCGGCGGGCCGCCGCAACCGCCTCTACGAGGTCGTGATCTCGGCGTCGTCTCCCATCGTCGGGATCACGATCAAGGACGCGAGCTTCCGGCGCCGGTACGACGCCGCCGTCATCGCCGCCCACCGCTCCGGCCAGCGGCTGCCGATGAAGCTCGGCGAGATCGAGCTCAAGGCCGGCGACACGCTGATGCTCGAAGCGGCCGCGGGCTTCTACGACGCCTGGGTGAACAGCACGGACTTCTCCCTGATCTCGCGCGTCCGCTCGGAGCCGCCGCCCGAGCCCCGCAAGGCGGCGCGCGCCATCCTGGTCGTGTCAGGGATGGTCCTCGCGGTGGCGTTCGGCTGGGTGCCGATGGTCGTCGCGTCCTTCGTCGCCGCCGGGCTCCTGCTCGCGCTGGGCGTCCTGACGCCTCGCGAGGCGTCGCGGTCCGTCGACCTGCCGATCCTCGCGGTGATCGCCGGCTCGATCGGTCTCGGCGAGGCCCTTCAGAAGACCGGGGCGGCCGCGGAGATCGCCTCGCGGATCGTGGGGCTCGCCGGACAGCACGGCCCGGTCGCGATCCTGGCGGCGACGTTCGTGTGCACCCTGCTCGTTACTCAGTTCATCACGAACTCCGCCGCGGCGGGTCTGATGTTCCCGATAGTGGTCGCGACCGCGGACAGCGCGAGCCTCGATCCCCGCCCCTTCGCCCTGGTCCTGGCGGTCGCGACCGCCTCGAGCTTCCTCACGCCGATCGGCTACCAGACGAACCTGATGATCTCGGGGCCCGGCGGCTACCGCTTCGCGGACTTCACGAAGCTCGGCGTCCCCGTCTCCCTGGCCGTGATGGGGATCACCGTCTTCGTCGCGCAGTGGCTCTGGCCGCTGTAGGTAGCCGTTAGCCGTCAGCCGTTGGCCATTGGCCGAGCAAGCCTGCGGTGCACCATCGACGTCGAGCAGGCTGGCGTCGGGGGCCACCGCCACTGACAGCGCCCTCATGGATCGTCGCTGCTCCGGAGTGCAAGGGCGCCTCCTGCTTCAAGTGGTCCTGGGACTCGGTCTGTGTCATCCCGACCACCGTGACAAGATCGTTACGGGGCGGTGGGAAGCGTCTGCGCGTAGGCCGACAGGTCCGCGATGTCCTGGATCGTGGCGCCGTTGTCGTACGTCACGACCATGCCCGACCCCGGGTGCCCGAAGCGCGCCTTGTGCTGGAACTCCCGGGGGTTCTCGTTGGACAGCGCGCCGGGGTAGCCTTCGAACCCGTCGACGACCTCGGTTAGGCCATCCGCCCCGTGGCAGCTCGCGCAGGACGCGCCGCCGCCGATACCCTCGTCGTAGAGGGTCGCGCCCCTCTCGGCGTCGCCCCGGAACGTGCCATCGGCGTTGATGATGAACCGAAGATCGACCAGGCCGTCGACGTAGAACGCGACCAGATCCCAGATGTCCTCATCGGTCAGCCCCGCCTCGGCGTACCCGTGGTCCTGGGCGATCGACTGGAACGCATCCCACCTGGTGAGCGTCGCCGGCAAGAGCCCGGCGATGCCGGTGAAATGGCTGCCGCCCGAGTAGGCGCCCTCGGCGCCGACGTAGTCCCAGCCGTGACACTCCTTGCAGCGCCAGGTCGTGCTCCCGGACTGGACGCCAAGGTCCGGATACCACGGGTGGTCATCGGCCGGCTGCGACGCACCGGAGCCGGCGACCGCCCAGAACTTGTCGTACAGCTGCGCGCCGCGTGCCACGTCGGTGTCTTCCCACGGAACGGGCGAGAGCGTCTGCGCGTAGGCGGACAGGTCTGCGACGTCAGCGAGCGAGGCCGCGATCGCGGCGCCCGCCGGCATGTCGGTGCCAGGGTGGCCGAAGCGGACCTTGTGCTGGAACTCCCTCGGGTTGTCGTTGGACAGAGCGCCCACGAACGCGTCGAAGCCGTCCACGACCTCCTCGGTGCCGTCGTCGCCGTGGCACACTGCACACGCCGTGTTGGTGGCGGTGCCGGCCTCGTCGAAGCCCGTCAGGCCAGCCTCGAACAGGATCCGGCCCGACGCGACGTCTCCGATGAACGCGCCGTCCTCGTCCAAGAGCATGGCGGTGTCGACCATGCCTTCTCGATAGAACTTGACGAGATCCCAGATATCCGCGTCGGTCGCGCCGGCGTCGGCGTAGCCGTGGCCCTCGGCGATGCTCGCGTACGCTGCCCAGAGCGAGGCGGTCGGCGGATACAGGCCGGCGATCCCCGTGTAGTGGCTGCCACCGGCGTAGCCGCCGTCGCGGCCGAGGTAGTCCCACCCGTGGCACTCCTTGCAGCGCCACGTGGTGCTCCCGGACTGTGAGCCAAACTCCGGGTACCACGCGTGATCGGTGTCGGGCTCGGTGGCGCCGGCGTCCTCTACCGCCCAGAACTTGTCGTAGAGCTGACCTCCCCGCGTGGCACTCGCAGCGACGTAGGCGGCCGGCTCCTCGGTCTCGCCGAACACGACTGGATCGCTGTCAGGGCAGGACATCGTGAACGTGCCGTTACCGTTTTCGGCCACCGTGCATGGCTCGCCCGGCTCGCCCTGCTCGCCCTGCAACCCATTTTCTCCATCGGCTCCGTTCTGCCCGTCGTCGCCGTTCTGGCCGTCAAGACCATCGATACCATCGACGCCATCGGCACCGGCAGCGCCGGGATCCCCTTGCGGCCCGGGTTCGCCCGCGGGGCCCTCGCATCCGACCAAGGCGAGGACCGGGACGATTGTTGCGACGAGCGCGGCGTGCTTGGCTCTTCTGCTGAGCATGGAGTACCTCCTCGGGTGATTGAAGATGGGTTCGCGCCTACGTGATCGGTGGACGGCCGTCCATCCGGCACGCGCCGGACGGTCCCGGCGGGGCACACCAGAGCGGTTTCCATGGTTGCCATCCGTCGAATGCACGAAACGCCTTGCAACCGCCGGACTCCCCGCCTACTTTCCGGCTTCCAGGAAGGCGCATGAAGGGCTGCCCCTTCCGTCCGACGGATGGCCATCTCTCCCGCTACCAAGTCCGCTGCTCCGGCACCGTGCTCGGCCTGGCCGGCCTGGCTGTCCCAGCCCGAGCCGCGATTCTTCGCGTTCATGACCGGCGTCCAGGCCCTCCTGCTCGTGCTGCTCGGCATCGACGCGGCCGACGACCTGAGGCGAGGATCCGAGCCGGACCATCTGGTTCTCGAGGGCGCTATCCTGCTGACGATCGCCGGGGCCGTGACGGTGTCGCTGGCGCGATGCCGACTGCTCGTCCGCAAGAACCGTAGCCTCGAGGCGACGCTGGACGAGACACGTGCGCAAGCCCATCGGTGGCAGCACGATGCCGAGGCGCTGCTCGCAGGGCTGGGGGAGGCGATTGGCGCCCAGTTCTCTCGATGGGGACTCTCGCCGGCCGAGCAGGCTGTCGCGTTGCTCCTGCTCAAGGGCCTGAGCCACAAGGAGATCGGGAGCCTCCGAGGCGTGAGCGAGCGCACCGTGCGCCAGCAGGCACAATCGGTCTACCGAAAGGGCGGCCTCGAGGGCCGTACGAACCTCGCTGCGTTCTTCCTGGAGGATCTCCTGCTTCCCCATTCCCGGCCGAACGACTCCTCCGAGCACGACGTCGCCGGCGGCGTGTCACCTTCCCGGGCTCGTCGCCGGGGCGTCCGCTAGCGTCCGCCCTTCCCCTGACCTCGATCTCGGAACATCCGGGACCCCATCGTGCCACGTCAGGTTCCGGCCTGACTCCGGGGTGGAGCTACCCCTTTTCAGATCCCCTGGCAGACGCAGCCGCCGCAGTTGTCCTCGTCGTAGGCGGGCGTGTCGGCGGGACACTGCGAGTCGCAGCAGGCGGGCACGGGCTGGGGCCAGGGATCGGTCCCATAGCCGTTGGCAGTTCTCCGACGATTCATCGTCCTCCTCGGGCAGGACGCATCGCCCCGCGACGGAGCGAGCCGGCGCGCCGCAGACCACAAGAGCTAATCGCTGACGGCTAACGGCTGCTCTTCAAGCCTGCTGCCGCCGGAAGACGTGCCGATCGAACCAGACCGTGATCGGGCTCGCGATGAAGATCGAGGAGTACGCCCCGGTCAGGAATCCGATGAAGAGGGCCAGCGCGAAGTCCTGCACGGTGCCCTGGGTGAAGATGAAGATCGCGACGACCGATAGCTGCGTGGTCAGCACGGTGTTCACGGTGCGCCCGAGCGTCTCGTTGATGGAGACGTTGATCATCTTCGACAGGTCCCGCTCCCGCATCCGCGTGAAGTTCTCCCGGATGCGGTCGTAGACCACGATCGTGTCGTTGATGGAGTAGCCCGTGATCGTCAAGATCGCCGCGACCGTCGTCAGCGTGATCTCCCTCTGCGACAGGACCAGGACGGCCAGGGCCACCAGCACGTCGTGGAAGAGCGCGATGATCGCGCCGGGAGCGAACCTGAGATCGAAGCGGAAGGCGATGTACAGGCCCATCAGCCCGATCGCGTACAGGAGCGCCTTGATCCCGGCGTCGCGGAGCTGCGCGCCCGCCTTCGGTCCGACCCACTCCACCCGGTCGGCGTCGTCCGGGACGGTCGCGGCCCCGAGCTTGACCTTCAGTCCCCTGATCAGCTCCTCGCCGATCCCCGCCAGGTAGACCTCGAAGCGGTGCTCCTCGGGCTTGCCGAAGGGCTTGACCTCGCGCGGCTCGAGGCCGGCCGAGCGCAGGACCCGCGCGATGTCGTCGGGCGCCGCGTCGTTCGAGAACTGCAGCGCCAGCTTGTCGCCGCCCGGAGAGAGCCGGTACCCGAACAGGCCCGCCTCGCGAAGGTCGCTCTTCAGCCGCCGCTCCGCCGCCTTCGACTTGGCCTGGCTGATCGGCGAGACCTCCTGGATCCGGATGATATAGCTCGACCGCTTGCCGGCGACCGGCACGATCTCGGCGCCACGGTGCCCCTTCGACGCGAGCGCGCTGCGGATCGCGTCCGGGCTCACCCGCTTCTTGAAGGTGATCTGCATCTCCGTGCCGCCGGAGAAGTCGGTGCCCCAGTTCGGGCGCGGGTAGACCACCATCGCGGCGATCGAGAGTGTGCAGACGATCGCCGAGACGGTGAGCCACGTCCGGGCCCTGCCCATGAAGTCGTAGTTGATGCCTGGCTTGAAGAACTCCACGGATTGCCTCGATCAGATGGCCAGGCGCTCGGTCTTCCGCGAGCGCACGATGTAATCGAAAAGGACCCGGGTGCAGAAGACGCCCGTGAACATGTTCGAGAGGATGCCGATCGCGAGGGTGACCGCGAAGCCCTTGATCGGCCCCGTTCCGTACTGCATGAGGACGACCGCGGCGATGACGGTCGTGACGTTCGAGTCGAAGATCGTCCAGAAGGCCCGCCCGTACCCGGCGTCGACCGCGGCCCGCGGGCTCTTGCCCGACCGCAGCTCCTCCCGGATGCGCTCGGCGATGATGACGTTCGCGTCGACCGCCATGCCGACCGTGAGCACGACCCCCGCGAGACCGGGCAAGGTCAGCGTGGCCGACAGCCCGCTCATGATCGCGAGCAGGAACATCAAGTTCAACGTGACCCCGACGACGGCGACGATGCCGCCCACTCGGTAGTACACGAGCATGAAGAGGTAGACGAGGAGCGTCCCGACCCCCATCGCCGTCGCGCCCTGGCGGATGCCGTCCGCGCCGAGCGACGGCCCGATGCGCTGCTCGTTGATGGGCCGGATCGGGGCCGGCAGCGCGCCGGCGCGAAGGACGACGACCAGGTCGCTCGCCTCCTTGAGCAGCGTGTTGTAGTCCTTGTAGCCGCCGAGCGTGATCTGGGCCCGCCCTCCGGCGATCCGCTGCTTGATCACGGGCGCCGAATCCACCTTGTTGTCGAGGACGATCGCGAACCGTCTCTGCACGTTGCGCTCGGTGATGTGCTCGAAGGCCTCTGCCCCGCGCGGGTTGAACTCGAGGGCGACGTACGGCGTGTTGTCCTGCTGGTCGATCGCGACCTGGGCGTTCGAGATCGAGTCGCCGGTCACCTCGGCGCGCTCGTACAGGTAGTACGTCATCCAGATCTGCTCGGCAGTGGGGTTGCCGCGCTCGTCCGTTCCCTGCTCCTGCCCGAGCACGATCGTGTGGTCGTCCGGGATCTTGCCCGCCTCCTCGAGGCCCTGGACGTAGGCATTGAGCTTCTCGCGCGCTCCGCGCCCGCTCGCCTTCAGGTACGGCGTCCGTGCCGTCTGCCCGGGCCCGACGCTGTTGGTCTCCTCCGCCAGCGTGATCCCCGACGGCAGCGGGACCTCGCGCACGACCTCGCGCAAGAACGGCGACGAGTCATCGCAGATTAGGAACTCCAGCCGCGCGGTGCGACTGATGATGTCCTTGATGCGGAGGAAGTCGCGCTCGCTGGCACCGGGCACCTCGACCACGATGTCCTCGTCGCGATGCGTGACCGAGGTCTCGCGGAGACCCAGCTCGTCGATCCGGTTCGAGATCGTCTCGACTGCCTGGTCGACCGCCTGGTCACGCAGGTACTGCAGCTCGTTGTCTGCGAGCCGGAGGGCGATGGTGCCTCCCTCGCGGGAGAGGACCTGGAGGTTCTTCCACCGCTCGAGGAAGCGGCCGGAGATCTTCTCGGCGTCGGCCTCGCGGGTGAACTTGAGGGTCATCTCCTGGGCGCCGCGGCGCCGGATCGTCACGCGCTTCGAGAGCTTGGTGAACACCTCCTGCGACGGCGAATCGTCGCCGTGGTGCAGGCCGAGCTCGCTCGCGAGCCGCGTCCGCAGGTCGTCCATGATCGAGTCGCGCTGATCCGCGATGGCCTCTTCGACCTCGACCTCGTACATCAGGCGCATGCCGCCCCTCAGGTCGAGCCCGGGGCTGATCCGCTGACGGAACGTGCGCGCGATCCAGCCGAGGTCCTTCTGGCAGTCCACCTTGCCCGCTCGCTCGCGGCACGACCACTCGCCCCGCTTGCGCGGCATCGCTTTGCCGATGCAGTGCATCGTTCCGCCCGCGTCCTCGCACCGCCACTGCCCGGTCCGATCGGGTGGAGCGACCGTGAGGACGAGGGTGTTCGGGTACAGGTAGAGCACCGCCGTGGCGGTGGCGATGACGACGAGACCAAGCCTCCAGTACCAGCTTTTTTCCATGGGTAGGTCGGGCGGAGGACCGCGTCAGTCCTTCTTCTCCGAGGAGGTCGACTGCTCGGTGCCGCTGGTCTCGAGCCCCTGGACCTGGCTCCGCAGCACCTGGACGCGGACCTTCTCCGCGACCTCTAGCGTGACCAGCTTGTCCGTCAGGCCCGAGATGCGGCCGATGAGCCCGCCGGTCGTGACGATCCGATCCCCTTTCTTGAGCTGGCCGAGGAGCTGCTGGTGCTCCCTGGCTCTCTTCTGCTGGGGCCGGATCAGCATGAAGTAGAAGACGACGAACATGAGCGCCAGCATCCCGAGGGACGAGGCGTTCCCGAGACAACCCGCTGGGGGCGCGTTCCCCCCGCCGCGGGCGGCATGACCTCCACCAGCTTCAGGCTGCAGGAAGAACCACGCGAGCTCGATCCAGAACGCAGACACTTGGCTACCTCGCTTGGGGAAAAAACCAAGGCGATATACTCGATGGCCCCCACGGGGTCAACAGAGGCCTGGATTGCGCGGCATGCCGATCGCAAGTAGCCTTCCCTCGGATGGCCTTCCGGCCAACGGTCGCGCTCGCGGCAGCCCTGTGGGCGCTCGCGCCAGGCGGGGCAATAGCCAATCCCACGCGCGATCCCGGCCCTGGCGCGTCCTCCGGGGCGGAGCCAGGCAGGCTCCGAGGAACATCGCCGGATCCCCTGGTCGCAACGGCGTGCGACCCACGGGAGCGAAACTGGCGCTCGGCGCTGGAGGGGCTGGCCCGCCGGCCGGGAGAAGCGGGCGCGCGCGGCCTGGGCGAGGTCGTCCGCCGGCGCCTTGCCCTGCGGCCCGCGCCAGACGGCGAGAGCGATCCGCGCCTTCGCGACGCGCTGGGCCTGCTCGGGAGCGTCCGCGGCAGCGCGACCGCGGCGAGCGCGGCGAGGCACGCTCTGGCGTCGCGGGACGCAGGGATCCGCTACGCCGCGGCCGAGGCGCTCGGCGCCATCGGCTCCCCCACCGTGCGCGACGACCTCCTGGCGCTTCTCGATCGCGACCCCGAGCCCCTCGTGGCTGCCGCGGCGCTCGGCGCGGTCGCTCGCCTGGGAGGCGCTGACGAGGGCCGGCTCAGAGGGCTCCTCGTGGACGAGCGGGCCCAGGTCCGCAGCGTGGCCGCGCGGACGCTCTTCAAGCTGCGACCCGGCTCGCTCCGCACCGTCCCGCCCGAGGCCGCGGAGGTGCACGCCCTCAGGTTGATGGCCGCCGCGAGGCGCTCCGACATCGAGACGATCCGCGCGTTCGTGCACCCGATGCGAAGGCTCGAGGTCTCCAACGAAGAGCGGACGTCGTCGTTCGCCGCGACCACGCTGACGCCCCCGATGCTGCGGCAGGAGATCGGGTCCGTGCTGGCCGTCGCCTCCGAGCAGTCGGACTCCCTCGCCTGCGGCGGCGAGCGCTCGGACCGGGAGCGTCGCTGCGCGGTCTACGACGCTCAGGGCTACGTCACGGAGATGCACTTCACGACCGTCCTGGGCCACGTGTACCTCATCCGCATCAGGCACCACGGCGGCTACGCGGATCTTTAGTCGGCCGTAGTGAGCGAGCGTACCGAACGCCGAAACTGGGCGACAAGCCGAGCTCCGCTGTCGCTCCGGACTCCTCGGGGTCGTCAAACGCGCCGAGGAAGGACCAACGAGCGAGCGGAGGCCGATTCGCTCGGCCGCAGCGACCGATCTGACCGAGCGTCACGGCGGGGGGGCCCGCGGGGGGGCGACACGCCCACCCGCGCTAGATGGAGCATCGAGAACCGCCACAGCGCCGAAATGGGGACGGTCTGCCCCGGGGCGTCCACGGATTCACACTGCTTCTTTGGTCGGGCCGCCGGGCATGCTGCTTGCTCGGCCTTCGCTCCCTTGGTGCTCGACCGTCCCATTGCTGACACCCCTGCTCGGATGCCCAGTCTCGCGCTGAGCTCGCCCGAGCCGGAGATCGGCCTGGCCGTCGAGGGTGACGGCGGGATGCTGCTCAGGGCGGTGTCGTCCCACGCCGAGGTGGTGCGCATCGTCACGCGCCTGTCGGGGCCGGTCATCGAGGCAGGCCCCTCGCGGGTCGTGATCGGCCACGGCCCCCGGCGACCGTCGAGCGTGGCCCGTCGTGGAGTGCCGGTGACGCTCCGCTACGCGCTTCCCGAGCCCCTGACGCTCGAGTGGCTCCTCGGCGTGCAGGTCGCGCTCGAGGTCACGCACGCGACCTCGAGCGGACCGACGCGAGCGCACCGCGGCCTGCCGCCGCTCGACGTCCGATCCCTGGTCGTCCGCGACGACGCTGGCGGCGTCCTCGTCTCCGCCTGCGATGGCGAGGAGAACGAGCCGGCTGGCCTGGACATCGCCATTCGCGAGGTGGATCCGGAGCGGCCGTCGGCCAGGCGGGCCCTGGCCTTCACCACCGCGTCGTGCTCGGTCCACGTCGAGGTGGGCAAGTCCGCCGTCATCGAGAGCCGCGGGCAGTGTTTTCGCGCCCACGCGCTCCGCGCGGGGCGCCGCCCCGCGTTCTACCTGCGCTGCGCGTAGATGGGGCGCTACGCGCCAGACGCGCTTGCTGCTACGATGCGACGCCGTGCGCGCCCTGAGCTCGCTGATGCTCGCCGGGCTGCTGGTTCTCGTGGCCTGCCCCGACGAGCCCAAGCTGGAGATCGGGGCGAGGTGCGACTCCGACGAGGCCTGTTCGAGCGGCAACTGTGTGGGTGACGGGAGCGGACGGCCATTCGGCAGGTGCACGCGACCCTGCGCCGAGTCCTCCGACTGCCCGGACGGCTGGTCGTGCGGGGCGATCACGACGCGTGGCGAGGCCGTCTGCGTCGAGGGTGACGGCATCCCGCTCGTGCCGAGCCGTCGCGCGGCCAGCGCGACGCATCGGGAGGCACCGTGAGCATCCGATCGATCCGCGGCGTCGAGACCTGGCTCGAGGATCGCGGCCGCGGCGCGCCTGTCCTCCTGGTCCACGGCTTCCTCGTCTCCGGGCGCGAGTGGGAGGAGCTCGCTC
Organism: Deltaproteobacteria bacterium; assembly: GCA_016190375.1. Classification (GTDB taxonomy): domain Bacteria; phylum Myxococcota_A; class Polyangia; order JACPQR01; family JACPQR01; genus JACPQR01. Next base: position 13,800 of record JACPQR010000072.1, on the reverse strand, counting down.
TGCGGCTGGCGGGACGGCACCGGGTCATCGTCCCCGACCTGCCGGGCTTCGGGCGAACGGCCAAGCCCGCGGACTTCCCGTACGGCCGCCCGGGCTACTGCGATCACCTGCTCGCGCTCCTCGACGACCTGGAGATCGAGCGCGCGAGCGTGGTCGGGCACTCGATGGGTGGGGGCATCGCGAGCGAGCTCGCCGCGCGCTCGCCCGACCGTGTCGACCGCCTCGTGCTGGTCGATGCGGCGTGCCATCCGATGGACGTCTCCTGGCGCGCGCGGTTGCCGCTCTTGCCGCTGGTCGGCCCGCTCGTCTGGCGTCACCTGTACACACGCGCGATGTTCCGCGACTACTTCCGCAAGGAAGTGTGGAACGGCCGCGGTCCGCCGACCTGGGACCGCGTCGACGCTTTCTACGACGACTTCGCCCCGCCCGAGGCTCGCGCCGCCGCCTACAAGGTCCTGCCGCACGTCCTGGACCTCGCCGGGCTCGTCCCCCTCCTCCCGCGGATCGACGCGCCCACGCTCGTGGTCTGGGGCGAGCACGACCGCCTCGTTCCTCTCCGCCTGGGCGAGCGGCTGGCACGCCAGATACCAGGAGCGCGGCTCGAGGTCCTCGCCGGGGCCGGCCACGCGGTCAACGAGGAGCGGCCCGAGGAGCTCGCGCGGCTGCTTCTCGAGTTCCTGGCCTGATTACCGCCGCACCCTCACGCGCACCGGGAACACGTCCTTGCCCTCCACGGTCTTCGGCTCGAGGAACGTGACCACGTGCAGCTTGAGCTCCGCCAGGCGGCCGGCGGGGAGGCGAAGGACCAGGCGATCGTCCGCGGGATCGCAGACCTCGACCACGCACCGGCCGAACTGCGGGTGATCCACGAGATCGCCCGTGGACGGCTCGTAGCCGAGGTCCTCCTCGGGGCGCTCGGAACGCGGAGGCGCAAGGGGCTTGTCGCCGACGACGATCGCCTTCTGGGTCGAGGCCGCGACGGCGTCTGCCCAGGTGACCCCAGCTTCGGCGCGCGGCGGAGGCGCTCCCGCCGCGGGCCCCGGCGCACGGCCGCCGCCATCCGCGCGCGGCTCGGCCCACAACATCAGGCCCGTGTCCCGATCGAGCTTCCGCTCGAGCGAGAGGTCGTCCCACGTGTCCACGACGAACTCGCACGAGAAGACCGCCGCTCCGAGGAGGCGGCCGCCGAACACCTGGATCCCGCTGTCGGTCTCCCGCGCCGCGGTCAGCATGAGCTGGATCGATAGACCCTCACCCTCCGCCGAGACGCTTCCCCCGAGCGAGAGGATCTCCATCGGAGCCTCGAGCCTGCGTGGCGGTCTGAAGCTCCTCCTGGCCTGCTCGTACTCGCACACGTCCGCGGAACGCAGCGCGCCCGTGATCCGGATCTCACCGGCGTGGATCTTGAAGCGCCTGCAGACCTCCGACAGGGCGCGAAGGACGTCCTCGCCCGGAACGAGCCGACCCACGATCCGGCGGCCCACTCGCGACTCGACGGCGATCATGGCGCCGTGGCCCCGCCTGGGGCCTCGGGGGTCGGCTGCCCAGCCGGCGCCGGTGCGACACGAGCGAGGACTCTGACCTCGAACTGAGCCGCGCCCGGCCGGCGCCCCGCCCCTGGCGCGCCCACTCCGAGCTCGATTCGATCCGCTCCGATGCCGTGCCTGCCGAACGCGGCTCGCAGCGCCTCGGCGCGCGCGAGGGCGAGGTCCCGCTGCGCCTGGTCGTCGACGGGACGATCCGGGAACCCGAGGATCGAGAAGCGCGCGCGTGTCCTGCCGCGCAGGAGCTGGGCGACCTGCTCGACGAGCGCCTCCGAGCGAGCCGGCAGCGTGGACGCTCCGGGAGCGAAGCGTAGGGCCCGGCGCAGCACCAGGACTCCTTCTTCGATGAGCGCGCTCTCGGCACCCGCGTCGGGGCAGCCGTCGTCGTCGGCGCGCCCGTTGATGGTCTCGGGGTCGCGCACGCAGCGGTCCGAAGCGTCCGGGACTCCGTCGCCGTCGTCGTCGGGGTCGGGGCAGCCGTCCTCGTCCTGCCATCCGTCCCGATCCTCGGCCTCGTCGGGGCACTGGTCGAAGCCGTCGGGGATCGAGTCACCGTCGTTGTCGGCCTCGGGGCAGCCGTCCTCCTCTTGCCAGCCATCCCGGTCCTCGGCCTCGTCCGCACAACGATCCGACGCGTCGGGCACGCCGTCGCCGTCGTTGTCCGGATCGGGGCAGCCGTCGTCGTCCTCGAACCCGTCGCGGTCCTCCGCGGCATCGCCGCAGCGATCGTCCCCATCGGGCACGGAGTCTCCGTCGTTGTCGGGATCGGGGCAGCCGTCGCCATCCAAGAACCCGTCCCGGTCCTCGACCGCGTCGTCGCAGCCGTCCTCGTCGTCCGGGACGTCGTCTCCGTCGTTGTCGGGATCGGGGCAGCCGTCGGAGTCCTCGAACCCGTCCGTGTCCTCGGGCTGCCCGATGCAGGCGTCGGTCCGGTCGGCCACGCCGTCCTCGTCGGCGTCCCGCCCGAGCGGCGCGTACCGCACGGCGGCGATCGCCCTCAGGCCAGGCGAACCGGGGGTGCGCGACAGTCCACCGCCGGCACCCAGCTCGAGCGCCACGTCCCTCGCCTGGTCGGCGAAGTAGCGAAGGCCACCCAGGAGCTCCTGTCGCTCGTCCGCGCCGTCGGCGAGGGGGAGGTTGCCGAAGTACTCCGCCGTCACGTTCAGGCGGGGGACGACCTCGAACCCGATCCCCACTCGCGCGAACAGCTCGGAGCCGAACTTCGCGTCCGCCACCTCGGTCCGCGGGCGCAGCCGGGCACCGAGCGCGATCGCGACCTGGCCGCGCCGCGGAAGCGTCAAGCCTCCCAGGAGGAACATCGGCGACACGGCCGCGGAGCGCTGGCCGGCGAAGTTCTCCTCGTCGCCGCTCGGCAGGGACGTCGAGACCGCGAAGGCCATCGCGGAGGCGGGCCCGCGTTTGCCCAGGCGGAGCTTGGCGTCCAGGCGGATGTCGCGGATCGCGGTCGAGGCGAGCTCGGGGATCTCGCAGTCGTCGAGGTCAGCGCACGCGATCGGGCGTACGCCGTCGCCGGACTGGGCCACGACGACCGGCAGCGCCAGCCCGAGCTGGAGCTGATCCCACAGGCCGAACGCCCAGAGGAAATCGGCGGTCACCTGGTAGCCGACGGCGTCGGTCTCGGCTCCGTCGGTCATGCTCTCGAGGACCAGCGGCTTGCGCACGTAGTTCAGCACGAGGCCGAAGCCGACGCTGCGATGCGGCGAGACGGCCGGCGAAGGGATCGTCAGAAAATCCGCCGGCCCCGCCATTGGCAGGAAGTCCTGGAGATCCGTGTCCGTGTCGCGGCCGGTCTGCGCGCGCGCGGTCGTGTCCCCGCACAGAAGGACCGTGAACGCGAGGGCCGCCGAGATGGTGGAGGAACGCACGAACCCAGCTTTTATCACAAGGAGGGCGCCGCGGGTTGTGGCAGGATCACCCCGGTGGCGTCCGCCGGACTGCAAGCCCTGCCCCGGATAGGGGACTACGTCGATCGCTACCAGGTCTGCGGCGAGATCGACTCGGGCGGGATGTCCGTCATCTACGCGGTCAAGCGGGCTGGCGCCGGCGGCTTCTCGAAGCTGCTCGCGATGAAGGTCATCCTGCCCAACCTCGCGCGCGAGGAGCGCTTCACGCACATGTTCCTCGACGAGGCGAGGATCCTCTCGCTCATCCAGCATCCGAACGTCGTGCAGGTCCTCGACGTCGGTGAGACCTCATCGGGCCTCCTGTACATGGTGATGGAGCTGCTCCGCGGACGACCGATGTCGCGGCTGATCAAGGAGGCCTTCAAGGTCGACGGCTTCATGCCGCGCCACATCATCCTGCAGACCCTCGCCGACGGCGCGGAGGGCCTGCACGCGGCTCACGAGACGCGCTTGCCGGAGGGAGGGCCGGCGAGCATCGTACACCGCGACGTGAGCCCGCAGAACATCCACATCGGCTTCGACGGAACGGTCAAGGTGGTCGACTTCGGGATCGCCGCCGCGGCCGGCCGGATGACGGAGACGCGAACCGGGGAGCTCAAGGGCAAGCTGAGCTACATCGCACCCGAGCAGATCATGAGGCGGTCGATCGATCGGCGGGCCGACGTCTGGTCGCTCGGGGTCATCTCCTGGGAGCTCCTCGCGGGCAGGAGGCTCTTCTCGGGCGACAACGAGGTCGAGACGCTCAAGAACGTGGACTCGATGGACATCCCGCCGCTGGCCAGCGTGGTCAAGGGTGTCCCCGCGCGTGTCGCGGACGTCGTGATGCGCTGCCTCGAGCGGGATCCTGCGGCGCGACCGGAGACCGCGCAGATCGTGGCCGCCACCTTCCGGGACGGCTCGCTGGCGAGCCGGCTCCCGGTCCGCTCTGGCGGGTCCGCAGTCGCGAGCCGACCGGGACCGGTCGAGGACGTGCCGGCCTACGTGCAGCGGCTGCTCAAGACGGAGATGGTCATCGAGAAGGAGCGGCTGGCAGCGGCCGTGAGGGCGGGTCCCCCTCCCCCGGTTCGACCCGTGGGACCCGAGGACGAGGCGAGCGATCCCTTCGATCTGGTCGCCGCCGACGCTTCTCGAGTGCTCGAGGATGGCCCGCCTCGCGCGCCGCGGCGGTGGCTCGCGCCGGTAGCGATCGCCGGAGCGGTCGCCGCCGCGTTCGGGGCATGGGCCCTGACTGGCCCCGCTTCGCCGCCGCCTGTCCGCCCGCACGAGGAGAGGCCGGCGGTCGAGAGGGCGGCGCCTCGGCGGAGCACCGATCCCGTGCCACCGCCAGAGCCCGCTGCCGGACCGCTTCTCGAAGCGGCTCCGCCGGTTCAGCGCGTCGTCCAGCTCGTCCTCGACACCAGGATCCGGAAGGTCTGGGTCGATGGCAGGATCGTCGAGGGTCGACCGGTCCGCCTGACCCTGGCGGGGGACCAGGTGCTCACCGTCGAGGCGAGCGGCGCGGCGGGCGAGCGGTCGCGCCGCAGCGTCGGCCCGGATGCGCCCGAGCGCGTCCTGATCTCGCTGCCACGGGAGCCGGGCGCTCCCGCCACGAAGACGAAGAAGGCCAGCCCGCTCCTGGACAGCCCCTATGGCCCGCCGCGGTAAGTTCCTCTTCCTCCTCCTCGCCATGCGCCCGATCGCGGCCTGGGCAGAGGACCCGCCCGTCGAAGACGCCACCACGATGGCAGCGGAGGCCTTCGAGCGAGGCAAGCGCGCATTCGAGGAGGACGACTACGTCGGTGCGCTCTCGGCGTTCGAGGAGGCGCAGAGGCTCCGGCCGCACGACGTCGTTCGCTTCAACATCGGCCTGTGCCAGGAGAGGCTCGGGCACTTCGCCCTCGCGCTCGCCTCCTACAGACACGCCGCCGACTCGAGCCAGCTCGACGAGGCGACCCGCGCCGACGCGGACGAGCGCGCCCGGCGCGTGGCAGGCCGGCTGGGCCGGCTGAGCGTGCCCGAGCCGCGCGGCGCCAGAGTCGCGATCGATGGCGCGCAGCGCTGCGTGGCTCCCTGCACGGTAGATCTCGACCCCGGCTCCCATCAGGTCCGCGTCGAGGGCGGTGGGACTACGATCGATCGGCCCGTGCGGATCGAGCGCGGGCAGACCGCCCTGGTCGGCGAGCGCGCGGCGGACCCTGCACCGGCGCGCGCGTCCCGAGAGCGTGATCCCGCGCCGGATCGGTTCCGGATCGGGGTCGTCGGCTGGATCGGCGCGGGCGTCGCGGTCCTCGGCGGAGCCGGCACCCTCCTCTTCGGCCTGCGCGCCACGAGCCTGCACCGGAGCTACCTCGAGGAGCCGAACCGCTCCCGTCTCGACGACGGCCGCGCCGCGGTCCTCCTGACCAACGTGTCGATCGTGACCGCGCTCGTCGGCGCCGCCACGTTCGTCCTCGACGTCTTCGTCCTCGAGCCCTGGACGGTCAGCCCAGATCGAGCGCCGCCTTGAGCCCGTGCGCGATCGCCTCGAGGCTGCCGGTCGGAAGAGTGCCCACGTGCCGCCAGAGCTTCGCCCGGTCGAGGGTTGTCACCTGATGGCAGAGGGCCACGCTCTCCCTGGCGAGCCCGCCCGCTCCTCGCGGGAGGGCGACGGCGGTGGGACCTCTCTTGGCTTGCCGTGACGACGTCGAGACAGGGACGACGATCACCGACCGCCAACCAGCCGCCCGGTTGAAGGCGTCGTGAGACACGACCACGACCGGCCGACGCCCGCGTTGCTCCGAACCCGAGCGCGGGGCCAGGTCAGCCCACCAGACCTCGCCCCGGATCACTCGTCGACCTCGGCTCCACCGAGCAGCTCTTCGATTGCCGCTCGCTCCAGCGCCGGATCCAGGTCGTCGGAGCTTCCGGCTGTCGCCGCCGCGTACGAGGCGATCGCCTCGTGCAAGGCGATTCTCCGCCTCCTGCGCAGGTAGGCCTCGATGGCCTCGCGCGCGAGGGCGGTCGCGGGCTTGCCGGCGAGCGCGGCCTCGCGGCGGAGGGCTTCGTGGAGGACCCTCGGCAGGGGGACGTGGAAGTTCCTTTCGGCCACCGATCGCATGGCTGATTTCTGCCACGGATTCCTGGCTGTTGCAATGCCATCCCCACTGTCCAGCGCCGGAGCGCCGCTCATGTCCGGCGGCTGCCCGACCCGCGCGGGTCGTGGCGCCTTGCCCACTCGGCGAGGACGATTCCGCAGGCGACGGTGAGCGGGAACGAGTGATTGATCCCGTACATGGGGATGGCGATCACCTGGTCGCACGCGTCGAGGATCTCGGGCGGGAGGCCGTCGTCCTCGCTGCCGAATGTGAGCACCACGTTCCCCGGGAGCTCTGCTTCCCAGAGCGTGAGCCTCGCGTGGTCTCGCTCGACCCCGACGAGCGGACGGCGCTCGGACCGCACCCGTTCGAGGAATGCGGCCTCGGTCGGACACTCGACGATCGTCTCGTACTTGTGCATGCCCATCGAGCCGCGCTCGTAGTACGGCGCGTCGCCGATGAGGAAGATCTCGCGGACGAGGAACGAGTGGGCGACGCGGATGATCGCGCCCACGTTGAACGGGTTCTTGGCGCGGACGACCGCGACGGACAGGTCGCGCCGGAGCGGCCGCAGCTCGTCCACGATCTGCTCCGTCGTAAGGCCGAACGGAGGGACCTTCATCTCGCGAGCGCGTCGGCCACGATCCGGAAGACGCGCGGGGAGAACAGGAGGCCGTTGTGGCCGAGCTCGTGCAAGAGGTGCACGGAGCTCCCTTCGAGGATCGCGTTCGAGGCGGGGCGGACCATGAGGTCGTCCTCGGCCACGATGCAGGTGTGCTTCACGCCGGCCGTCCTGACGGGGTGGCTCGCCTCGAGCCTCGCGAGCAGGGGCGCGCCGGGCAGGAACTCGCGCGCCGCCCCGAAGGGCCAGAGGCGAGCGCTCTCGGTCCCGGCATGCGGCGTGCCCATCGAGATGCAGTGGTCGACGCGCGGGGCTCCGCCGAGCTCCTGCATCCAGAAGCGGGCAATGAGACCCCCGAGGGAGTGGCCAATCAGGTCGACGCGGCCATCGGGCGCTTGCTCCTCGACGAACCGGGCGAACCTCCCGGACAGCGCCGGAAGATCGGGTGGGCCTCCGTAGTCGAAGATCACCACCTGCCCCTCGATCCGGCGGTCGAGCCAGCGCTTCATCGGCAGGAGGACCGTGCCCCGCGCCATGTAGCCGTGCAGCAGGAAGACCGAGCGCGAGCCCCGCCGCGAGGCGCCGTCCTCGGCGCTCTGGAGCGACAACCGGGACGCCAGGCTCAGGAGCACGCCATGGGCGGCGTAGGCCAGGAGCTCCTTCGCCATGGCGGGTCCCGCCATGTCGATCTCCTACCATCCCCTCGACGCAGGTTCAATTTTCTGGGCCACGCCGGCCGGGGCACGACCCCATCACCCTCGAAGCAGCTCGGCCAGGGCCACGCCAGGATCGGCGGCCCGCATCAGGTGCTCGCCGACCAGGGCGGCGTCCGCGCCCGCGCGAGCCAGGCTCGCGAGGTCGGCCGGGGTACGCACGCCGCTCATGCCGACCGCGACCGCCGGCGCCGTGATCGCCGGGAGAAGCTCCAGCAGAGCTCGAGGATCGACCTCGAACGTATCGAGATCCCTGGAGTTGACTCCGATCACGTCAGCGGCGACGGCCCGCGCGACGGCGAGCTCGGCAGCGCTGACGACCTCGACCAGCGGGAGCATCCCGCGCCCGCGCACCGCCCCCGCGAGGGCGCCGAGCCGGTCGCCCGGGAGGATGCGCGCGATCAAGAGGACGGCGTCCGCGCCAGCGGCCCGCGCGGCGTCCACCTGGACCTCGTCGATGACGAACTCCTTGCAGAGCACCGGCAAGCTCACTGCCTGCCGCACGAGCTCGAGGTCGGCGTACGACCCGTCGAAGAAGGCCGCGTCGCACAGGACGGAGATGGCGCGCGCCCCACCGGCCTCGTAGCGCTCGCCGATCCAGGCAGGGACAACGTCGCCGGGGTTCGCTCGCTCCCGGAGCGGGCCCTTCGAGGGCGACCGGAACTTCACCTCGGCGATCACGCTCGGTAGCTCGCCGCCACGGCGGCGAATCGCGCCGGCGAAGTCCCTCGGCGCCGGGGCCTCGGATGCGCGGGCGGCAAGCTCGTCGCGACGGCTGGCGAGCCTCGCGACCTCCGCTCGCTTCGCCTCCAGGATGGTTGCCAGAAAGCCCATCACCGCCTCGACATCTCTTCAACGGGCCGCGAAGGCGCGAAGAGCCGCGAGCTTGGCCGTCGCCGCGCCCGAGTCGATGGCCTCTGCCGCCCTTCGGGCCGCCTCCCGCGGCTCTTGCGTGACTTCGGCGGCCATGAGCGCGGCCGCGGCGTTCAGGATCGTCATGTCCCTGTGGGGCCCCGGCTGGCCCGCGAGGACGTCCTCGATGATCCGGGCGTTCGTCGAGGCGTCGCCTCCCGCGATCTCGCCGATCGGATGCTCCGCGATCCCGAAGTCCCGGGGACTCAGCTCGGTCTCGCGGACGGACCCGCCGTCGAGCTCGGCCACGCGCGTAGGCCCGCTCGGGGCGACCTCGTCCAGGCCCCCGCCGTGCACGACCATCGCCCGCCGGGTGCCGAGCCTGCCCAGGACCCGCGCGATCTGCGCGAGCCTCGCCGGATCGTACAGGCCGAGGAGCTGGTGGGTCGCGAAGGCCGGGCTCGCGAGGGGTCCGAGGAGGTTGAAGAACGTCCGGACGCCGAGCTCCTTGCGTGCGGCCGCCGCGTGACGGAGGGCCGGATGGTGCGCGGGAGCAAAGAGGAACGCGATGCCGATCTCGCAGAGGAGCGCCTCCTGATCGGCCGGCTGGAGGTCCACGCGTACTCCGAGCGCCTCGAGGACGTCGGCGCTGCCAGCCTTCGAGGAGACTGCCCGGTTGCCGTGCTTGGCGACTACCACGCCCGACGCCGCGACCACGAAGGCCGCCGCCGTCGAGACGTTGAACGTCCCGGCACCGTCTCCCCCGGTCCCGCACGTGTCGAGGACGACCGGCGCCGGGGACCGAACCCGAACGCATCGGGCCCGCATCTCCTCGGCCGCAGCCGCGAGCTCCTCCTCGCTCTCGCCCTTCATGCGCAGGGCCACCGCGAAGGCGGCGATCTGCGCGGCGGTGGCGCGCCCCTCGAGGATCTCGCCGAAGGCCTCGCGCATCCGGGCCGCGCCGAGATCCCTGCCGCCGAGAATCGACTCGAGCGCCTCGCGGATCGCGCTCACGTCGTCCCCAGCCAGTTGGCGAGCAGGTCCTTGCCGGGCCGGGTCAGGATGGACTCCGGATGGAACTGGACGCCCTCGACCATCAGCCCGTCGCGATGCCTGAGCCCCATGATCTCGCCCTCGCCGGTCCACGCGCTCACCTCGAGGCAGGGGGGCAACGACGATCGCTCCACGACCAGCGAATGATAGCGCGTCGCCTCGAACGGGTCCTCGAGGCCGCGGAACACGCCGCGTCCGTCGTGGTGGATCGGCGAGGTCTTGCCGTGCACGATCCTGTCGGCGCGGACGACCTTCCCGCCGAAGAACTGCCCGATGGCCTGGTGCCCCAGGCAGACGCCGAGGATCGGGACCTTGCCCGCGAAGCGCCCGATCACCTCGAGGCTGATCCCTGCCTGGTCGGGCGCGCACGGGCCCGGCGAGATCAGGATCCCCCGCGGCGACCGCCGCTCGATCTGCTCGGCCGTGACGGCGTCGTTGCGCGCCACCTCGACGTCGGCCCCGAGCTCGCCGAGGTACTGCACGAGGTTGAACGTGAAGGAGTCGTAGTTGTCGACGACGAAGATCATCGCGCCGGGAGGCTCTCGCCCGGCCGGCCCACCCCCGCGAGGAGCGGGAACCCCATGGACTCGCGCTGGGCGAGGTAGGCGACGGCGGCCTTGCGGGCGAGCGCGCGGACCCGGCCGATGAAGCGCGCTCGCTCGGTGACGCCGATCGCGCCGCGCGCGTCGAGGACGTTGAAGTAGTGCGAGCTCTTCAGGCAGAAGTCGTAGCCGGGCAAGACGAGGCCCTGGTCGAGCAGCCGGTGGCACTCGGCCTCGGCCCGGTCGAACAGCTCGAAGTGCAGCTTCGTGTCGGCGGCCTCGAAGTTGTACGTCGACCACTCGACCTCCTGGCGGTAGCAGATCTCGCGGTAGCGGACGCGATCGTTCCACATGACGTCGTACACGTTCTCGACGTCCTGCAGGTACATCGCCAGCCGCTCGAGCCCATAGGTGAGCTCGCAGGAGATGGGCTGGAGGTCGATCCCGCCGGCCTGCTGGAAGTAGGTGAACTGCGTCACCTCCATGCCGTCGACCCAGACCTCCCAGCCCAGCCCCCAGGCGCCCAGGGTCGGCGACTCCCAGTCGTCCTCGACGAAGCGCACGTCGTGCTCGAGCGGATCGATGCCGATCGCCCTCAGCGAGTCGAGGTACGTCGCCTGCACGTCCTTGGGCGAGGGCTTGAGGATCACCTGGTACTGGTGGAACTGCTGCAGGCGGTTCGGGTTCTCGCCGTAGCGCCCGTCCGACGGGCGCCGCGAGGGCTCGACGAAGGCGACGTTCCACGGCTCGGGCCCGAGGACCCTGAGGAAGGTGCTCGGATTGAACGTGCCCGCGCCGACCTCGGAGTTGTAGGGCTGCATGATGAGGCAGCCGCGCTCCGACCAGAACTTCTGCAGATCCAGGATCAGCCCCTGGAAGGTCTTCATGGCTCGTCTCCTAGCGAAGGGGGCTGCCGCCCCCCTCGACCCCCCGCGCGGCGCTCCTTCAGCTCGGTCGCTTCGGGGGAGTGAATCCCCCTCCGCTCGCTCCGAGACCTCGACGGTGCGATGCTCGCTCCTTCGTCGTCCACGAGGCGGGTGGGCTGCGGCTCCGTGCCCCTCCCCTGGCCCGCGTTCATGGCTCGTCCTCCTGCAGGTCGGGGTCGTAGTCCGCGTCGTCCGGATCCTCCTCGGCCCCGATGCCGGCCGGCTGCGGCTCCGTGTCCCTCGGCTCCGGCGCCTGCCCGTCCAGATCCGCGGCGCCCGTCTCGCGGTCCACGAGCGCTCGGTGCTCCTCGGTCAGCTCGGTGAACTGGCGCAGCGTCGGCAGGTCTCGAAGCGACCTCAGCCCGAAGAGCTCGAGGAACGCCGCGGTCGTGCCGTACAGGAGCGGCCGCCCCGGCTCGTCCTTCTTGCCCAGGATCCTGACGAGACCGCGCTCGAGGAGGAGCTTCATGACGCCCCCGCAGTCCACGCCCCTGAGGTCGTCGACCTCCGGCCTCGTCAGAGGCTGCCGGTAGGCGATGATGGCCAGCGTCTCGAGGGCGGCCCGCGAGAGGCGGACGGGTCGGGCCTGCAGGTACGCCTGCACCCACGTCGCGTTGTCGGGGCTCGACCGTAGCTGGTAGCCCCCCGCGACCTCGGCGAGGACGAGCCCGCGCCCCTCGAGCTCGCCGCGGATCTGCTCGAGCGTCTCCTGGACCTTCTTCTCCTCGGTCTTGATCGCACGGCCCAGCTCCCTCGCCGTCACCGGGCGATCGGAGACGAACAGGAGCGACTCGAGGATCGACTTCATCCGTTCCCGCGGTGCCGGCTCTCGGCGCGAGGTGGACGCGATGGACCTGATCACCGGCGCGTCGGAGCCCTCCTCTTCGGGCTCGGGGGTCGGTGCGACCTCGTTAGTCTCGGCCTCGTCGTCGTCTCGTTCATCCATCGTGCGGCACTCCATCGCCCGAATCGGTCGCGCCCGCTTCCTCGTCGGGCGCGACGGCGAGCGAGATGTGGATCGCGCCCCGCGGCTCGGCCTGGTAGACGCGAGTGAGCTTCAGCCGGGTCATCTCCAGAATCGCGAGCAGCGTCGTCACCATCTCGATGCGCGTGGTCTGGCCGTCGAACAGCTCCTCGAACATCACCTGACCGCGCACCCTCAGGATCTCGGCGAGCTCGTTGATCCGCTCCGTCACGGAGATCCGGTCCACGGTCACGTCGTGGGAGATGTCGGCGCGGACGCGCTCGAGGATCCGCTGGAAGGCCGACAGCAGGCTGAAGATCTCCATCTCGGCCAGCGGCGCCTCGCCGCCGGTCTCGGCCACCGGCGCCCCGCGCAGGAAGGTGTCGCGGCCGACCATCAGGCCGCCGGCGAGGAGCGACGCGGCCTCCTTGTAGCGCTGGTACTCGAGGAGCCTCCGGATCAGCTCCTCGCGCGGATCCCCTCCCTCCTCCACGAGATCGTCCTCGGTCTCGGAGGGATCGGACGGAACGAGCATCCGGCTCTTGATGTGCGCGAGGGTGGCGGCCATCAGGAGGTACTCGGAGGCGACGTCGAGGTTCAAGGCCTGCATCAGCCCGAGGTACTCGAGGTACTTCTGGGTCACGAACGCGATCGGGATGTCGAGGATGTCGAGCTCGTGCTTCTGGCAGAGGTGAAGCAGCAGATCGAGCGGTCCCTCGAAGATGGGCAGCTCGACCTTGTAGGGCTCGGGAGGCCGCGGCATCACGAGAGCCCGACCGCTCCGAAGAGGAGCGCCGTCGCCGCGCCGACCGCGCTTCCGAGGTACGCGCCCGCCGGGGTCATGAGGATCAAGAGGAAGAAGAAGAAGGAGAACTTTCCGACCGCGTGGGCCAGGCCGTCCAGGCGCCGGGGCAACAGTCGCGAGCCGTCGAGGGGTGGAATCGGCAGGAGGTTGAAGATCGCGAGGCCCACGTTGAGGTGCACCATCGTGAAGAGCATGGTGCCCGCGGCGCCGACCCAGGGGCCGTGGAAGTGCGGCAGGAAGCGGAGCCCGACGGCGCAGGCGACGGCGAGCAGCACGTTCGACAGCGGTCCCGCGACGGCCACGAGCGCCGTCCCGGTCCTCATCGTGAGCCTCCTCGTGAAGCGGACCGGGTTGAAGGGGACGGGGCGCGCCCACCCGATGAACGGGATGCCGCCGTACCAGGAGGCGAGCGCCGGCAGGAGCAAGGTCCCCAGCGCATCGACGTGGGACATGGGGTTCAGGGTGAGCCGTCCGTGGCTCGCCGCGGTGTCGTCGCCGAGAGCCCAGGCGGTCCGAGCGTGGGCATACTCGTGCACCGTCAGCGACAGGATCATCGTCACGAGCGTGAGGACGACGCGCGGCAGCTGTTCAGGGAGGCCTTCCACGGAAGGCGTTCGATGTAGCAGCGGCTCCCGGCGGGTGTCAAACCGAGCCGGAGCTAGTACCGGGCGGCGCAGGTTCGGCCAGGGGTTGGGGGCCGGCGGTGGCCAGATGGTGGCCGCTACTTCCGGACGAACAGGCAACAGGCAACAGGCAATGGCAACGGGGAACCGCCGGATCAGATCGCGGAGTGCGGTCCTC
>JACPQR010000068.1 GCA_016190375.1 Deltaproteobacteria bacterium | reverse complement strand
TGGCCATGTCGGGCGTTCGACCCGAGCGCATCGGCGCCATCAACGGCCACCTGACGGCGACGTTCGCGGATCCGCTCGAGGTCGCGAACTGGTCGCACGCGCTCGAGCTGCCGCCCGAGCGGATGCCGTGGCTCCACTCGACGAAGTCGCTCATCGGCCACGCGCTGGGCGCGGCCGGCGGCATCGAGTGCGTCGCGGCGGTGCTCGAGCTCCACCACGGATTCGTCCACGGATCGGCGAACTGCGAGGACGTCCACCCGGAGCTCGCCGCCTACGCGCCTCGCATCCCCCACCTGAGCGTCGACGCGCCCGACCTCGAGGTCGTCGCCAAGGCGAGCTTCGGGTTCGGCGACGTCAACGGTTGCGTGCTGTTCGGCAAGCTCACCTGACCCCGGAACGGAGAACCGTCATGAACCAGCAGGAAGCGCTCGACAAGGTCGTCTCGATCCTCAAGCCGTTCGTCAAGAACACCGACGCGCTCGCGAGCGTCGCGATGGAGACCTCGATCCTCAAGGACCTCAAGGTCAACTCGGCGCGCCTCGTCGACGTCGTCCTCGAGATCGAGGACACGTTCGGGATCGAGGTCAAGGACGAGGACGCGGACAAGGTCAAGACCGTCGGCGACGCGGTCAAGCTGATCCTCGCGAACCAGTAGGGCACGCCGCGTGGCCGCCGCAGAGGACCTCGTCGGCAACGACGTCGTCGACCTCGACGATCCGGACATCGCCTCATCGCACCTCCGCGATCGGTTCGTCGAGCGCGTCTGCGATCCGGCCGAGCGGGCGCGGGTCCGGTCGGCGTCGGACCCGAAGGTGCTCCTGTGGACGATGTTCGCGGCCAAGGAGGCCGCCTACAAGGTCCTCGTCAAGCTCGGGTGCGCCCCGGGCTTCGCGCACCGGCGGCTCGGCGTCGCCGCCGACCTTCGCTCGGTTCGGTTCGAGGGCGTGCGACTGCGCCTCTGGATTGATCGCCGCGTGGACGGAGCGGTGCACGCGGTGGCGTCGACCGGCGCAAGAGCGCCGCTGTCGGACGTGCGCCGGGTGGCCTTCACCACCGGTGGTCCCCGGGCTGATGCCGGCGTGGCCGCACGGCGCCTTGCGTGCGTGCGCGTGGCGCGCTCGGTTGGCCGGCCGGCCGCGGCCCTGGCGATCGAGCGCGCGCCGCTCGAGGAAAGCTGGGACGGGTTCGGCCCGCCGGTGCTCCTCTGCGACGGCCGTCCGTGCCCGGGCGCGGACGTGAGCCTCTCGCACGATGGCCGGTTCGTCGCGTTCGCAGCGGCGATCGTCCCTGAGATTGCTCGCCGGACGGGCGCCTCCGCTACTCGCTCGAGCTCCCGAGCAGCTCCTCGATCGCCTCGAGGCTCGGCGGCTTGGAGAGGTGGCGCTCGAAGCCGGCCTCGAGGGCACGCTGCTGGTCTTCGGGCTGCGCGTAGCCGCTGAGGGCGACGAGGACGACGCGCCTCAGCGCTTCGTCGGCGCGAAACGCGCGTGCGACCGCGAAGCCGTCCATGCCGGGAAGCCCGATGTCGCAGAGCACGACCTCGGGCTGGAAGTCGCGGGCCTTCGAGAGACCCTCGGGCCCGTTGTGGGCGACCGCCACGTCATGGTCCCCGATCTCGAGCG
The DNA here is from genome assembly GCA_016190375.1 of Deltaproteobacteria bacterium. GTDB lineage: Bacteria > Myxococcota_A > Polyangia > JACPQR01 > JACPQR01 > JACPQR01. Next base: position 61,859 of record JACPQR010000068.1, on the reverse strand, counting down.
CCATGCGAAGCGTGTCCGCAGCGTCGATGTTGTCCTCGATGATCAGGACGCGTCGCCTGTTGCGCTTGGTGCCGGACTTGGCAGCGAGCGGGCCGGCTTGCACCCCCGAATCGATGGGCAGCCGTACGGTGAACAGCGTGCCCCTGCCCAGGCCCTCGCTGTAGGCGCTCACCTCTCCGCCGTGCAGCTCCACGAGGCCCTTCACGAGCGCGAGCCCGAGACCGAGGCCGCCCTTGGTGCGATCCAGCGTCTGGTCGGCCTGCATGAACGGTTGGAACAGGCCCGCGAGCGTCTCGGGCGTCATGCCTACGCCGGTGTCGCTCACGCGCACGATCGCATGCCCCCGCGATCGATCGGCGCCGACCGTCACCGTGGCGGTCCCGCCGCGAGCCGTGAACTTCGCGGCGTTCTGGAGGAGGTTCCCGAGCACCTGGGCCAGCCGCGTCTCGTCGGCGTTCACGAAGACCGGCTCGGCCGGCATGGCCGACCCCAGGTGGAGCCCGGCCCGGTCGAACAGCGATCGCTGGTCCTCCGCGCTGCGTCTGACCACCTCGCCGAGGTCCAGGCGCTGCCGCTGGAGCTGGATCTTGTTGCGGGAGATCCGCGTCACGTCGAGAAGATCGTTGACGAGACGCGTGAGCTGGCCCACCTGACGGTCGATGACCTCCCTCGCCCGCAGGGCCTGGCTCCCGCCTGGCGCGGCACGCTCGAGCACGTAGAGGCTGTTCGTGATCGGCGCGAGGGGGTTTCGCAGCTCGTGCGAGAGGATCGCGAGGAACTCGTCCTTGCGCTTGTCGCTCTGCAGGAGCTGGCTGTTTGCCGCGCTGAGCCGCGCCTGGCTCTCGAGGAGCGCCTGCTCCGCCTGCCGCTCCGAGGTGACGTCGCGAAACACGAGCACGACGCCGAGCAGCCCGGCCTCGCTCTGCACGGGCGCGGCGCTGTCGGCGATGGCGATTTGCCTCCCGTCCCTGGCGACGAGGGCCGTGTGGTTGGCGAGCCCCACGACGCAGCCGCTGTCGATCACGTTGCGAACCGGATCCTCTGCGACCGCCCCGGTGTCCTCGTTTACGATGTGGAAGACCTCGCTCAGCAGCCGTCCCTGCGCCTCGGCCTCGCTCCACCCTGTCAGGCTCTCGGCGACGCGGTTCATGAGCGTGACTCGGCCCTGGGTGTCCGTGACGATGACGGCGTCCCCGATGCTCCTCAGGGTCACGAGCAGGCGCTCCTCGGCCGCCTGCCGCTCCGCCTCCGCACGCTTGCGGCCGGTGATGTCGGAGAAGGTGACGGCAAAGTAGCCCTTTAGCGGGCTGAAGGCCGAGACGGCGAACCACTTGTCGAGCGGCGCAGCGTGGCTCTCGAACTGCGCAGGCTCGCCCGTGAGCGCGACGCGCCCGTACCGGCCGATCCAGTCCGTCGGCTCCACTTCGATGCCCGGGAGGACCTGCGTGACCCTCCGGCCGAGGATCCGCTCGGCGGACAGGCCGGTGAGGCGCTCGAACGAGGCGTTCACCTCGAGAAACACGTAGTCGCAGGGCCTGCCCTCGGCATCGAGCACGATGCGGTGGTAGGCGAACCCCTCCGACATGTTTCCGAACAGCGACTTCAGCTTCTGCTCGCTGCGCTCGAGCGCGTCGCGGACGGTTCGCACCTCGGAGCCTTCAAGGACCTCCCACCTGCCCGACTCGTGGACGAGCGCGAAGCGGTGGTCCTGCACGAGCTTCATCATGCCGACGGCATCGAGCTCCGACCTCGGATGGAGGACTGCGGCGATCACGTTGAGCCGGCGGATGGCCTGCGCCTCGGCGGCGGGAGCCCTCGCCTGCAGTCCCATGTGGCGGACGAGCCTGAGGCCGTCGAAGCCGGCCAGTAGCGCCTTGTCGAGCTGCCGCTCGAGCGCCTCGGCGGTCCGAGGGGTCTGGTGCCGGGGTACGAGCTCGATCTGGCCGACCGCGAGGCGCTCCGCGAGGTCGGGCACACCTTCGCCGAGCGCCCTCGTCGCCTCCTCGACGGTCAGCGGCGGGACGACTTCCCAGGAGCAGAGCTCGTTGCTCCCGAGGCCCGCCACGAGGAACGGGACGAGCACCTCGAGCTGCTCCCTCTTCGACGCGTAGAACACGCAGAACGAGCTGCCCCACGGCAGCTCGCCGACGGACCGGATCCCGGAGGGGCGCTGTTCGAATGGCGTCGTGGCGATCGCTCCCTGGTCGTGCCGAGGCTCGAGTCGCGAAGCGCGAGTCGCCTATTCGCAGCAGCCGGCTGCAGGCATGGTCACGACCTGCCACTTGCCCTGGTTCATGGCCAGCGCGAACTGGTGGTTCTTCACGACGTCGAGGATCTCGACGACGCCGCACTTCTGGAGCGAGTAGGTGCAGAGCACAAGGAGCTTGGTTCCTCCGATCACGTTGTTGATCTCCGCCTCGTACGCGGCGAAGTCGTCCCAGTCCTTCTTGCTCTCGATCCAGTAGGGCGTGCCGCTGACCCTGAGCCCGGCGAAGCCCCGTGCGAGCGCCTCGTCGTGCTTGGCCATCCACATGTCGAGGGTACGCCTGAGGTCGAAGCTCCCGCCCTTGAGGTACCAGTCGGTGTGCGGGAAGACCTCGATCTGCTTCGTCGCGACGTAGTCCGAGAAGGCGGGGACGCCGCGCCTCAAGGCCTCGAGGGCGTCGGCGGTGGTGAGGAAGTCCGACGTCACCCAGATGCAGAGCTCGTTACTCTCGAGCCCCGCCCGGAAGTAGGGCACGACGATGTCGATCATGTCCTCCTGGGTCTTGTAGAACTGGCAGAAGTGGCTGCCCCAGGGCAGCTCGCCCACCAGAGCGATTCCCGAGCTTCGTCGATCCTTCGTGCCGGTCGCCATGGGTCACGTCTCCTCGGCGCCGGTCCCTCGGCGCGTCCGCGATCCGCGACTTGTAGCACGGCTACTCGGCAATCGAGAAGCGGGAGGCGCGACTCGCCGTCCGCGCGTACGGTGTTCTAGATGCGCCGTCACTCAAAGCCGCGCCCTGACGAGCACGAACTTGTTGCACGTGTCATCGACGACCGGGCTCGAACCCTCGTCCTTTCCGAGGACTCGGCGCAGGTTCGCGAGGCGGCCGCGCTCGAGGATGAAGTAATGCGTCTGGCCGCGGTGGCGTCCGATCCAGCGCTCGAAGTCGGCGTTGTCGAGCGACACGTAGATGACCGCACGGCCGCCGGTGTACAGGTTCTCGCCCTTCCAGTTCATCTGCCAGGCGACGAGGCGCTCGTCCCGGGAGCGGCGCTTGGCGTAGTAGGTGTCGATCAGGTGCCGCTGCGACCAGTGCGGCGTCAGGCGATGCATGTAGACGTGCTGGGCCCAGAGGGAGAAGCCGAAGGCCAGGGCCACGAGAGCGTGCACGCCGACCTTCCGCAGGCGCGAGCTGACCAGGAGGAGCACGACGAGCATGCCCACGATCGCGAACGCGCCGAGGGCCGGCGAGAAGTCGTACTCGGCGCCTTGCGGCCAGGCGCGAGTGTAGTTGTAGACGTAGAGGTCGATCAGCCTCTCGTAGCCCTTGGGCCTGCCCGTGGAGGCGGTGTCGGCCAGGTCGCGTCCGACCAGCGCGACGACCGCGACGCCACCGAGCAGCGCGGCGCCGAGGCTGGACCTGAGCCACGGGTCCTCTTCCCGGGGCTGGATCACCCTGGCACGGCCGGCGAGCCACCACCCGATCGCGGCGCAGGCGACCACCGCCAGCCAGCCGGGGCCCAGCCAGCGCAACACGGGTAGGTCGCGCACGGGGTCCCAGAGCGGCTCCGCGCGGGTCGCGAGGGCCCAGACCGGCACCAGCACGAGCGCCGGCACCGCCAGGACCCAGGCGACCCGGTAGGCGAGCGGCGCGACCGGCGGGGGCTCGGACGCGGTGGTGTCGAGGAAGCGGTCGAGGAAGATGCCGATGAGGATCGCCAGGGGCGGCACCGCCGGGAAGATGTAGTGATGGAACTTGGTCACCATCACCGAGAAGAGCGCGAACGAGAGGGCGAACCAGAGGAAGACGAGCCGGTGCGCCTCGTCGCGGTCCGTTTGGCGTTCTACGCGTCCCATCAGGATCGCGGCCAAGCCGACGAGCGCGAGGGCGCACCAGGGAAAAGTCGCGTAGCCGAGCTGGGCGATGAAGTACTGGACCGAGCCGGTGTCGCCATGCACTCCCACCGCGAGGCGGTTGATGTGGTCGTGGATGAGCAGCCTGTCCGTGAACCGCGGGCCGTGGCGCGTGAACATCGCCACGTACCAGGGCAGGCCCACCGAGGCGACGATCGCCGCGCCCGACAGGATGCGGAGCTCGCCCAGGATCTTCCAGCGCCCCGAGACCACGAGCGCGCCGAGCGCGATGAGACCCGGCAGGAGCACTCCGGGAAGACCCTTCGACATCAGCGACAGGGCGCCGAAGCCGTAGAACGCGAGCATGAGGACGGGACGCATCCGCCGCTCCCGGCTGCTCCAGACGAGCGCGAAGGCCAGCGGGGCGGCGAAGATCACGGCCTGCAGCAGCGGCGGCAGAGCAGGAACGAACGGCCCTTGCTGTCGCATCGTGCCGTTCTCGGCGGACCCGGACCAGAACCGATCTGCGTGGAAGCTCAACCCGTCGCCGATCGTGAGGTGGCGCGTCGCCAGGTAAACGATCTGGGGCAGCGCCACCACGATCAAGGCAAACACGACCGCGTGTGCCAGAGAGAGCTCGACCGTCAACCGCCCGATGCGCACCTCCCGCGCCGGGGCGAGCTCGTGGTCGGGAACGGTCCAGGCCGCCATGAGCAGACAGACGGCCACCGTCAGGCCGGCGACGAACGGCATGTCGACCATCGCCTGGTGCGACAGGAAGAAGAAGTGCGGCATCGTCGCGAGCGTGATTCCGGACAGGAGCGCGGCACGCTGGCCGAAGACCCGGTGCACGGACCACGCGAGCACCCAGAGCGCGGCGAGCGCCGAAAGCACGACCGGGAGCCGCAGCGCGAGCTCGAGCATCCTGCCGGTGGCCTGGGCGACCACGAGCTCGCGTAGCAGGAGGCCCAGGAGGGAAAGGACCCACGCGGCTCGCCACAGCCCCGCCTTCAGCCCGTCGCGGCGCCAGACCCGCAAGGCGCTCCACAGCGCGAGCCACGCAATCGCGCCGAGGAAGAAGCCCACCGGGAGCATGGCGTGCGACTGGTGGCCGCCCGCGCCGCCGTCGGGATGGTAGTCGACCCCGAGGACCGCCAGCGAGATCGCGCTCATCCAGAACAGGCCGATCGGCTTCGACCAGAACCACTCGTCCTGCCACCAGAGGCTGATCCAGTCGTCGCGGCAGAGGATCTCGCGCGAAACCTCGCCGTAGTGGGTCTCCCATGGGTCCCACAGGCCAAAGGTCAGCCCGGGGATCATCACGATGGCGCCCACCAGAAGGACGACCGCCTCGGGCCGGATCGTGCTCGGGCCGGTCGCGGGCCCGGCGCCCATCGGAGCGTCGCGGTACGGCGAGCCCGCGGCTTGCGGTTCGACGCCGGCCCGCTGGTCCACGCCGGCCGGCGTCCGGAACATGCAGAGGAGCCCGACGAGCCCGAGCGCCGCCACGGCGTCGAGGAGCATGCCGACCCCCACGCCCCAGACGGTGTGGCCGTCGCGCGCCATGAGGAACGCCATCCCGAGGATGCCGACCGCGGCGAGGATGCCGCCGGCGATCGGCTGGGCGCTGCCCCCGGCGAGCGGCGCCTGCTTCACGCCGAGCGGCTCTTTTCCGGCGGTCGACACGATGGCGTCAGGGAGCCCGCTCCCCGGTGAAGCGGAAGGCACGGACGAGGATCGCCGGGGCGACGTGCGCGCCGCCGTCGGAATACCAGCTCGGGACGGCGCGGCGCTCACGCGTGGCTCCCTCGACGCGCTCGAGGGCCTCGAGGAGGCTGTCGGTGAAGCGGAGGTTGGCGACGCCGCGACCGAGCCGGCCATTCTCGATCAGGAAGGTCCCGTCGCGCGTCATCCCGGTCATCACGGCGCGCCTCGTGTCGACCAGGCCGTTGACGTAGTGGAAGCGCGAGACGTAAATGCCGCGCTCGACCATCCCGACCAGATCGTCCATGGTGCGGTCGCCTGCCGCGAGGAAGAGGTTCGACGGCAACGGACCGTCGTCGACGGCTCCGGGTAGCGCGTGCCCGGTCGATGGCCTGCCGGCGCGAGCGGCGTGCACACGGTCGTACACGACGCCCGCGGCGACGCCGCCCTCGATGAGGGGGACTCGCGCGCGGTTCGTACCCTCTGCGTCGAAGGGCAGCCCCATCCCCAGCTCGCTCGAGTCGGTCGCGTCGTCGGCGAGGGTCACCCAGTCGCCGGTGATCCGGGTGGAGATTCGTCCGGCCAGGGCGCTCGACCCGTCCTCGACCTCACGGGCGCCCAGCGAGGAATAGGCCAGCCACTCGAGGAGCTCGGTCACGGCCTCGGGCTCGAGGACGACGTCGTACGCGCCTGGCTCGAGCGCGACCGGGCTCGCGCCGCGGCGACACCGCTCGATGGCGCGGTCGGTCAGCTCGCCGACGTCGAGCGCGGCGAGGTCCCTGTGGAACGCTCCCGCGAACCCGGAGGAGTCCGGCCCCGAGACGAACAGCCGCGCGCCGGCCGCCGTGGCGCGCGCGAACTTGCGCGCGCCGGCCGTCGTGACCACGGCGACGTCGTTCTGGGTCGTCTCCAGCGTACCGGCCGCGTCCAGGCCTTCTTCGCGAACGCGCGCCAGAGCGGCGCGAAGGATCTCGGCCCGATCGGACGGGCTCGCCTCGGCGGTCGATCGAGCCCATCGCGGGACGGGCTCGTCAGGCGACGCTGGCGCGAAGCCGGGAAAGTCCGCGAGCGGCGGAGCGCAGCGCGCGGCCTGGGCGGCATCGCGGATCGCGCCCAGGATCCCATCGGGGGTCGAGACCGACGTCGTGCTCGCTCCGATCCGACCGCCGGCCATGGCGACCCTCGCGTGGATCACCGCCTCGTCGATCGCGGCGTTCTGGTTGAGCTCGGTCCGAGAGAAGCGCGAGATCCCGCGCCTGGAGTGGCGGCAATACAGCTCGACCTGGTCGAGCCCGGCGCGCCCGATCGCGTCCTTCAGGATCGCCAGCATTCCCAAGTCGGTCATGGCCTCGAGCTCCCGACGCTCACCGACCGGAACCGCGCCGGCGACGCGCCGTGGCCGACGTGCATGAGCTGCATGGGCTCGCCCTTTCCGCAGGTCTGCAGGCCCCAGATCCGCCACTCGGCCGGACCGGTGATCGCGTCGCAGCTCTGCCAGAAGCGCGGCGTCACGCCCGCGTAGATCGGGTTCTTGACGAGCCGCGTCCTGCGGCCGTCCTTGATCTCCCACGCGGCCTCGCAGCCGAACTGAAAGTTCAGCCTCAGGTCGTCGATGCTCCAGCTCCGGTTGGTCGCCATGAGGATCCCGTCGCGCGTGTCCCGCACGAGGTCCTCGAGCGTGCCTGCGTTGCCTGGTTTCAGGTTCACGTTGACCATCCGGATGAGCGGGGCCCTGAGCGCCCCGTCGGCGCGCATCGCGCCCCCCGACCGATCGATGCCGATCTCCGCCGCGGTCTCGCGGCTCGACAGGAAGCCCACGAGGATCCCCCGATCGACCAGCGGGACCGGCCGCGCCGCGACGCCCTCGTCGTCGTACGCGAAGGTGCCGAGCCCGCCGGGAGCGGTGGCGTCCGCGACGATGTCGATGATGGGCGAGCCGTAGCGGAACGAGCCCAGCATCTCCGGCCTGAGGAACGATCCGCCCGCGAGGCTCTTCTCGGTGCCGAGGATCCGGTCGAGCTCCGTGGCGTGCCCGCAGGACTCGTGAACCTGGAGCGCGAGCTGCGAGCCCTCGAGGATCAGGTCGCGCTCGCCGGAGGGACAGGGCGGCGCGGTGCATAGCTCGATCGCCTCCTCGCGCACGCGCTCGGCGTTCCCCTCGAGATCGAGCGCCCCGACGATCTCCCAGCCGCCCTGCTCGACTCCGCCGTCCTGGTGCGTCGGGTAGCTGCGGCGCTGCGCCTCTCCGTCGTCACCCACGGCCAGGCACGAGATGCCGGCGCCGCCGTGGAGCGTGTCTTGCTCGATCCGTGCGCCCTCGGTGGACACGAAGACCTTGCGCACCAGGGCCCAGTCCATCCGTGCCTGAGCGGTGCCCGATGGCCCGAGCCCGTCCAGCAGTCGATCGCAAGCGCGAACCAGCACCTGGATCTTGTCGTCGAGCGGCACCTCGAACGGGTCCTTCCCTCGGGGTGAGACGTAGCTTGCGACCATGGGCTCCTCGCGGGCGAGCCGGACCGGCGACCTCGGCACGAGAGCCGATGCGTGCGCGACCTCCACCGCCCGCGCGGCCGCTGCCTCGATCGCCGCGGGGCGGAGGTCGCTCGTCGCCGAGAACCCCCAGGCACCCCGCGAGAGGACCCGGATGCCGACACCGCTCGATCGAGCCCGCGAGCTGGCCGTGACCTCGCGGTTGCGTACCCGGAGCTGCTCGCGACGGTCCTCCACCCAGCGCGCGTCCGCGTATTCGACGCAAGGCGCGTCCTTCGCACGGAGCCGCTTCAGAAGATCATCGAGGAGGTCCTTCATCGGTCGGGCGGTGCGAGGGAAGGGAGTCGAACCCTCATGACCTTTCGGCCACTGGATCCTAAGTCCAGCGCGTCTGCCAGTTTCGCCACCCTCGCGGATGGTCCCGGGGTTTTTATCCCACTTGGCAGCGGGATGCTACCCTTCGGCCGCCATGATCCCCACCGACGCCGAGCGCGCGGTCGCCCGCGACCTCGTTTCGTTCATCGACCGCTCGCCCACCCCGTTTCACGCAGTCGCCGAGTGCACCGCGAGGCTGGGAGCCGCAGGCTTCCGCGAGCTCGACGAGTCGGACGAATGGGAGCTGGGCGCGGGCGACCGAGCCTGGGTCAGCCGCAACGGCACGAGCATGGTGGCCTTCGTCGTGGGCCACGAGGCCGTGGCCCGGTCGGGCTTCCGGATGGTCGGAGCGCACACCGACTCGCCCAACCTGCGCGTCAAGCCCGCGGCCGACCTGGCCGGCGAGGGCCTACGGCAGCTCGGGGTCGAGGTCTACGGCGGAGCGCTCCTGCATACGTGGCTCGACCGCGACCTGTCGCTCGCGGGCAGGGTCGCTCGCCGCGACGGACGGAGCGTCCTCGTCGATCTGGCGCGGCCGCTCCTCAGGATCCCCAGCCTCGCGATCCACCTGGACCGCAACGTCAACACCTCGGGGCTCGTCCTGAATCCGCAACGCCACATGGCGCCCGTTCTGGGCATCGACGACTCCGACGCGAGCGCGCCGCTCGCGGAGCTGCTCGGCCGGGCGCTGCCGGAGCTCACCGCGAAGGACATACTGGGCTTCGACCTGTGTCTGTACGACGCGCAGCCGGGCGCGATCGCGGGTGCGCATTCCGAGCTCCTGTACTCGGGACGGCTGGACAACCTGGCGAGCTGCCACGCGGCCGTCGGCGCGCTGGCAGCCTCGGGCGACTCGGGCCCGGCGACCCGCCTCGTGGTCCTCTACGACCACGAGGAGGTCGGGTCCCGCACCGCGCAGGGCGCCGCGTCGCCCTTCTTGCGGTCCGTGCTGTCGAGGATCGCGCATGCGCGAAGCAGCGGCGCCCAGGGGCTCGACCGGGCGCTGGCCCGGTCGTCGTTCGTCTCGGCGGACATGGCCCACGCGGTCCATCCCAACTACGCGGACCTGCACGAGGGCCAGCACCGCCCACGCCTCGGCAAGGGACCGGTGATCAAGTCGAGCTCGAACCAGTCGTACGCGACCGATGGCGAATCGGCCGCCTCCTTCGCCGCCCTCTGTGAGATCGCGGGCTTCGAGGCCCAGCGCTTCGTGAACCGGAGCGATCTGCCGTGCGGCAGCACGGTGGGCCCGATCACGGCGGCCGAGCTGGGCGTCAAGACCGTCGACGTCGGAAACCCCATGTTGTCGATGCACTCGGCTCGCGAGATGGCGGCCGTGGCCGACTGCAAGAAGATGCTCGACGTCCTCACGCTTTTCTTCTCCCGACGCTGAGGGCCTCTCGTTGACCGGTCAGGTCGCGGCTGGTAACCTTCTTTTTCTTGCGAGGAACCACTCGTGCAGTGCCCGCATTGCGCTGAGCAGCATCCGGCCGGGTTCTACTTCTGCCCTCGCGAAGGCAGGGCGATCTCGGGCTGGACGGAGATGGTCGGGCGGACCTACGTCGATCGCTACCGGCTGATCCGACTGATGGACACGGGCGGGCGGGGCGCTCTGTTCGAGGGCGAGGAGCTGCAGGGTGCAGCGCGAGTGGCGATCAAGATCATCCACCCCGAGTTCGCCCGAGGCGACGAGGGGATCGAGCGCTTCCTGCGCGAGGCCGCGGCGGCGGGCGCGCTGGATCACCCTAGCCTGCCGCGGGGCGTCGCCACCGGCCGCGACGAGGGCGGCGCGCCGTACGTCGTGCGTCGCCACGAGTCCGGCCAGAGCCTGGCGAAGCGGATCGCCGAGAAGGGCCCGCTGTCGGCCGTCGGTGCGCTCCAGATGGGAGAGCAGATCCTCGGCGCGCTGGCGGTCGCACACTCCAAGGGCGTCACGCATCGCGCGATCACGCCGTCGCGGATCTTCCTCGCCGACGACAGGGCCGTGCTGTTCGACTGGGGTGCCGCGAACCTCACCGCGGCGGCCGAGGGTGCACCGTACCGGGCCCCCGAGCAGAGCCCGTCCGCCCCGGGCGACGCGAGGAGCGACCAGTACTCGCTCGCCCTGACGCTGTACGAGGCGATGACCGGCAGGGGGCCAACCTCGGACAACGGTGCGATCAGACCCGGGTCACAGACGCTGCAGAGCCTGCTCGAGATTCACGTGGCCAGCGCGCTCGACAAGGCGCTCGAGAAGGACGCGACGCGACGATTCGCGAGCGCGGCCGATCTCGGCAAAGCGCTTGCGGCGGCGCGGGCCGCGGTGACGCCCGAGAAGGCGGACATCGGCACGGCGGTGACGACGCCGGCCGGGGCCCTGGCCGCCCAAGGAGCACAGGCGACCCAGGAGGCCCCGGCCAGGGGCACGGCTCGGCGTAGACGAGAGAGCGGCGCGGCCGCCGGTTCGAACGGATCCGGGACGCCCGCGGCTGCGTTCTCCCAGCCGGGTGGCGAGATCTCGCCTTCCGGGGCCAAGGCGACCGCCGCGCCGCTGCCGGCAGGGCCCGGCCAGGACCCGAGCGACACGATCCGGGTGTCCGCGCCTCCACCGGGCGTGCTCGCCGCGCAGCCGGCGGACCTGGACATCGCGGCCCTCGAGGCGCGCGCGTCGCAGCTCTCGGGGCTGCTCGACGTCCAGGGTGCGCCGGAGGAGCGCGCTCGCTCGGTCACGCCGAGCCCTTCGCGAGCCCGCGTCGCTTCGAGCGCGCCGGCGCCCGCTCGCAAGAAGGTCGTCACGTCCGAGGAGGAGCTGCCGGCGGCCAGGAGCACGCTGCCCTGGGTGATCGGCGGCGGCGTGGTGCTGGCCGTGGCGGCGGTCCTGGTCCTCGTGCTGGGTCGGGGCGGCGACGAGACCGAGGAGCCGGCGGCGTCGCTGTTCAGCCGTATCCACGTCGCGATCCGGACGCAACCCGCCGGCGCGACGATCGAGCTGGACGGCGCCCGCGTGCAGAACCCCTACTCCGCGCCGCACGATGTGTCGAAGGCCGCCCACGAGATCCGGGTCGCGGCCGCGGGGCACCTGCCCGAGAAGCGGCAGATCACCTTCGAGCGCGACGTCGACCTCGAGATCGCGCTCCGCCCGGCGGCCGAGGCGGCGCCACCGGTCGCCGCAGCCCCGCCTGCGCCAGCGGCGCCTACCCCGGCGGCGCCCACGCCGCCGGCGCCGGGCGCCGCCACCGTTTCGAGCCCTGCCGCTCCGATCGCTCCCGGCGCCGTTGCGGCTGCCGGTGGCGAACAGCCACCCGAAGCGCCGACACCAGGCGCGGGACGGGAGCGGCAAGCCGCTCCGCAGCCGCCGGAAGGGCAACAGCCCCCGACCAAGACGCCGGCCCAGATCGCCGCGGAGGCGCGCGCGGTGCGAGCGGAAGCGCGGCGCCAGGCACGCGAGGCGCGTCAGGCGGCGGCGCAGACCAAGGTCGGCGCCTCGCGGCCACCCCGGCGGCCACCTCGACCGCGCGGTGGCTTCATCCGGGAGAACCCGTTCTGAGAGCAATCGGCTCGGCCGCCTGCGGCGCTCTGGTCGCGCTCCTCCTTCCTCGGCCCGCTGCCGCGCAGGACGCCGTCGCACGGGCCCGACAGGAGTTCGCCCAGGGGGTCGAGGCGTTCGAGTCCGATCGCACCGCCGAGGCTCTCGCCCACTTCCTGAGAGCGTACGAGCTGCATCCCCACCCCTCGATCCGGGTCAACCTCGCCAACTGCTACTCGCGCCTGGGCCGTCCGGCTCCCGCCGTGCTGCACTTCCGCGCGTACCTGCGAGACCCGGAGGCGCGGATCGCCAGGAACGCGCGCAGGGACATCGAGCGCGAGCTCGCCGAGCTCGAGCGGAGCGTGGGAACGCTGGAGCTTGCGGTGGCACCCGACGACGCCACGGTCACGATCGACGGCGACCGGCCCGAGGCGCGCGATGGGCGGACGTTCCTCCTGCCCGCGGGGAACCACGCGATCGTGGTCGCCGCACCCGGCCGGCTCAGCGCGAGTCGCTCGGTCGAGATCGTGGCCGGAGCGACCGCCTCGGTGACCGTGCGGCTCGAGGCCGAAGCGCCGCCGCCCGAGCCCGCTCCGCCTGCTTCCCTCCCCACTCCAGCGCCACCGCTGGAGACCCTGGCGCCGCCGCCCGCGGCATCTCGGCCGCCGGTCGAGGATCGGGCGCAGACGCCGCCTTCCGGTCCGGCGCCGTGGCTCCGCTGGGGAGCGCTCGGTCTCGCGACCGCGACGGGGGCCGCAGCCGGCGTCCTGGGAAGCCTCGCGCTCGACGCCAACTCTCGGTTCGACGAAGCAGCCTCGCGAATCGAGCGCGGCGGCGTGGACGGCGCCGAGGCGGACGAGCTGCGCCGCCGCGCGGTGGATGACGCCGACCGGGCCAATGCCTACGCGCTCTGGACCGACGTCATGCTGGGCGTGACCGCCGCCGCCGCCACGGCGACCGTGATCCTGTTCGTCGCGACCCCTCGTGCCGAGGTCGAAGCGGGAGCCCGCGTGGACGTCTGCAGGCTGGCAGGCGGAGCCGCGGTGCGAGTGACCGGAACTTTCTAGAGGCGGATCCAGGTCCGGATCCGCGCTATCATCGAGACTCGCGCCGGTCCGTCATGGGGATGCGACAGCAGGCAGCGCTTCACTCGAGCCTACCCACGCTCCTCGCCTGCTCGCTCCTCGTGCTGGCCAGCTCGCTCTCCGCGTGCTCGGCGCTCGTCGATCCGGACCTCGACCGCCTCACACCGGATGCGGACGGCGATGGCGACTCGGACTCCGATGCCGACACGGACGCAGACTCGGACGCCGACGCGGACGCGGACGCAGACTCGGACACAGACTCGGACTCGGACTCGGACTCGGACTCGGACTCGGACTCGGACACCGACACGGATTCGGACTCGGACTCGGATTCGGACTCGGATTCGGACGGCGACGGCGACGGCGACGGCGACGGTGACGGCGACGGCGACGGTGACGTTGACGGTGACGTTGACGGTGACGGCGACGGTGACGGCGACGGCGACGGTGACGCAGACTGCGGGACCGATTCCGACTGCTCGGACGGCCTATTCTGCAACGGCTCCGAGCAATGCTCGTCGGGCCAGTGCCTGCCGGGAACGAACCCGTGCCCCGACGCCATCGACTGCACGGTCGATAGCTGCCACGAGAGCACCGATAGCTGCGAGCACCGGCCCGACAACGGGCGGTGCGACAACGGGCTGTACTGCGACGGGAGGGAGCTCTGCTCCCAGCTTCAGGGGTGCCAGGACGGGATGGATCCCATGTGCCCGAGCGACTTCGACGACTGCACGATCGAGGCATGCGACGAGGGGATCGACGGCTGCGGCTCGACCTGGAATCCCGACTGCCCCCTGAACGACTCCTGCGACGCCGCCCTGGAGATCGGCGCGGCCGGAGAGCTCACCGGCAGCACCGCTGGCTTCGCCAACGAGCACGTCTCCGAGACCTGCGGCGGCGACGGCCCGGACGCCGTGTTCGTCTTCACGATCGATCAGGTCTCGGACGTCACTCTCCGCACCGGCGGATCGAGCTTCGACACGGTGCTGACGGTCCGTTCCGAAACCTGCGCCGGCAAGGAGCTCGTCTGCAACGACGACAGGGTCCCGGGCCAGGTCCTGGCCTCCCGCGTGGGCTTGCTCGGCCTCGAGGCTGGCACGTACTTCGTGCTCCTCGACGGCTATGCCGGCGACGACTCCGGACCCTGGACCCTGAACGTCGGAATCGAGGCCGCCGCCGGCCATGACGACTGCACCCAGGGGCTCGACATCTCCGGCGGCGGCACGCTCACCGGCACGTTCGTCGCAGGGGACGCGGTGAGCGGCGAGGTCGGAACCTGCGGCGGCGACGGGCAGGAGCGGGTTCTCGCGTTCGATCTGGCGGTCCCGCGCACGGTCACCCTCGACTCGACCTACTCGGAGTTCGACACGGTCCTGTACATGCGCGAGCTCTGCGATGACGACGGGACCGAGGTCGGCTGCAACGATGACGTCGAAGGAAGCGACCAGGCGTATCTGCGGCAGGCGCTCGCCGCGGGAAGCTACTTCGTCCTCCTGGATGCGACCGACATCTGGCAGGAGGGCAGGTACAGGTTGAGGTTCGCACCATGAGATCGAACGCCGGCCGCCTGCTCCTCGTGACGCTTCTCGGGCTCAGCGCCTGCTCGCTCCTGGTCGAGGCCGACACCGACCGGCTTGGCGGTGATCCGGGCTCGGGGGGCGACTGCGACGAGAATCCCGGCTGTGACGACGCGATCGACTGCACGAACGACTTCTGCAACGCCGGCACGGGCGACTGCGAGCACGAGCCGCGGGACGAGCGGTGCGGGGGTCAGAGGTGCGTCCCCGGCCAGGGCTGCGAGGCTCCACGGGACTGCACGGACGACGTGGACTGTGACGACGGGACCGGCTGCAACGAAGCGAGCTGCGTCGACGACCGGTGCGAGGTCCGGCCCATCGACGCGGACGGTGACGAGTTCCCGCGATGCGGCGGCGACTGCGACGACGGGGCGGGCGCCGTCAACCCGGACGAGGAGGAGGTCTGCGGCGACGGCCTGGACAACGACTGCAACGGCAGCACGGATGCGGATGACCCGGTCTGCGACGTGGATCCGTGCGGCGCGGTGCAGACCATCGAGAATGCCGGCGAGGTCGAGGGGGACATGGGCGGAGGCGGCGCCGCGAACAGCGAGGTCTGCCAGCGCGGCACGGGGCCCGAGACCATGGTGCGGCTGATCCTGGACCGCGAGAGCGACGTCGTGCTCGAGACGGAGGGATCCGACTTCGACACGGTGCTCTACGTGCGCGATGGATGCGACGGGCCCGAAATCGGCTGCAGCGACAACCGGTCGCAGAACAGGGGCATGCTCGACTCGCGCCTGTGGCTGCAGGCGCTCCACGCGGGCACGTACTACGTCTTCGTCGACTCGGCGGACGGCGGGGGCCACTACCGGCTCCGCGCTCGGCGCGCCGACCCGCGCGCTCCGTCCTGCGGAGAGGCCCTCGACATCTCGGGCGGGGGTAGCGTGATCGGAAGGACCGAGGGCCCGAACGTGATCGAAACCGGCCCATGCAGCGACGTGTCGGGCCCGGAGGCCGTTTTCCGCCTCGAGCTGGGCAACCCCGGCCAGGTGAGCGTCAGCACCACCGAGAGCGAGTTCGACGTGGTGCAGTACGTTCGTCGCGACGACTGCGAAGGCGTGGCCGTCGACGGCGCGTGCGTCGACAGCACGGCCGGAGGCGAGCAGTGGGATGGGTGGCTCGAGCGCGGTCGGTACGTCGTGGTCCTCGACGGCTACAACGGAGCGTCCGGCCGCTACGTGCTCCGGTTCTTCCCCTGACTACTCCTTCATCCGGCTGAGCCTGTCCGCGAACAGGCGCAGGCGGCGCTGTGCCTTGGCGAGGATCGAGTCGCGGGGGTGGAAGCCGTCGGGGCTGGGCTCGCCGACCACGCCGCCCGTGAGCAGCGCAAGCGCCTCCTCGACCCGCTCGACGGTCCAGACGTGGAACTTGCCCTCGGCGACCACGTCGCAGAGCTCGCGACTCAGGAGCAGGTGCTCCCGGTTCGCGGCGGGGATGACGACCCCCTGCTTCCCGTCGAGCTCGCCGGCCGCATGGCAGGCGCGGAAGTAGCCCTCCACCTTGCAGCTCACGTCACCGATCGCCTGGACGTCACCGCGCTGGCTCAGCGCCCCCGTGATCGCGATGGGCTGGCGGATTGGGACCTCGGCGAGGGCGCTGAGGATGACGCATAGCTCGGCGACCGAGGCGCTGTCGCCGTCGACCGGGCCGTAACTCTGCTCGAAGCAGAGGCTCGCGCGGAGGGCAACCGGCTCGTCCCAGCCGAGGAGCTGCTGCAGGTAGCCCTGCAGGATCAGCATTCCCTTGGTGTGCAAGGGGCCCCCGAGCTCCGCCTCGCGCTCGATGTCGAGGACGCCCTCGCGGCCGGGACCGAGCGAGGCCGTGATCCTCGCGGGCCTGGCGAAGACGTGGTCGCCGAGGTCGATCACCGACAGTCCGTTGACCTGTCCCACGACCTCGCCCCTGAGGTCGATGGCGATCGTTCCACGGGTCATCCACTCCTGCACTCGGTCCTCGTAGAGGTCGACGCGGTGCCGCCGCTCCTCGATCGCCCGGTCGACGCTCGCGGCGCCCACGGTCGGTGCGCCATCTCCGCGCGCCCACAGCTCGCTCTCCCTGACGACGTCCGCGAGCTCGGCGAAACGCGTCGACAGCTTCGTGCGATCGTCGACGGTCTCGGAGGCGAAGTCGACGAGGCGCGCGACACCCGAGGCATCGACCGGAACGAGCCCCTCGCGGCGGCACACGCCGGCGACGAACCGCCCGAGCTGCGCGACCGTGGTCGCGGTGCGGTCCATCCGGTCGTCGACCTCGACCTTGACCTTGAAGATCTCGGGAAAGTCTTCGTCGCTCGCGAGGAGCTGGTAGTAGAGGCCCGTCGTGCCGATCACGATGACCTTGACGTCGAGTGGCGCGGGGAGCGGACGCAGGCCGCCCGACACGAGGGGGTGGCCGTCGGCCTCCGGCTCCTCGATCGAGATCGTCCGGGCCCGCAGGGCGCGCTTGAGCGCCTCGTAGGCGTCCGATCGGCGAGCCAGGTCCGCGCCGCCGGAGATCACGAGGTACCCGCCGTGCGCGCGGTGCAGCGATCCCGGGCGAATCAGGCCGACGTCGGTCACCATCGCCCCCATCTCCACCCGCCGTTCGATCCGCCCGAACAGGTTTCGGAGCGTCGGGTTGGTCTCGATCACCACGGGAGCAGTCGAGTCAGGGTCGCTCGTGACGAGGACGTTCACTCCGAGGAACGCGGGTGTCTGGCCCGGCTCCTGGACCGCGTCGTGCAGCCGCGCCACGACCTCGGGAACCCGCGGGTGGCTTCCCCAGCGCCGCACGAGGACCTCGAAACGTGCCGGTCGCTCCGCGGCGGGGCCGCGGACGAGTCGGTCCACGTCGGCCGCGAAGCGCGGCCCCTGTCCGGCGGGAAGGCGAAGCGGGATCGGGTGGTGGGGATCGCCGAAATCGTGGACGTAGCAGAGGTCCTCGGGCGCCGGGCGGCCCTTGGCGGCCTGCTCCACGTGGCGCATCGTCAAGGAGACCCGTCCGGTGCCCGGCGAGCCGGCGACGAACAGGTTGTAGCCCTCGCGGTCGATTCCGAGCCCCACGCGGAGGGCCCGTATGGCGCGCTCCTGCCCGACGAAGTCGTCGAGAGGCTCGAGCTCCTCGGTCGTTCGGAAACCGAGCGAGTCGGGGGTGCACTCGATGCGGAGATCCTGCGGCTGTAGCTCGTTGATTGCCATGCCAGGTGGGAAGAGCGATCCGCCCCGGACGTACTTCCACTCGCCGGGGACCCAGGGGGTCTATCTCACGTCGCGGGCGGCGTCCAGCGATGGCTGCGCGCAGGGCGCGTCGCACGAGCCCGGGTTCCGCCAGACGTAGACCATGCCCATCCGGTTGCTTGCCAGACGCGGGCCCAACAGGCGACAGGCGACAGGCAGCTGGCAACTGGCAGCCGCCGGACGTACGCGCTGCTCGTCCGGGTCCGGAATTGCCCGTCGCCGGCTGCCTGTCGCCTGTTGCCTGTTCGATCCCTGCCCATCCGGATCCCGGCTTGGCAAGAAACCGGATGGGCATGAGGTAGACTTGGGCGTTGACGTGGTCCTTGACGGCGACGACGACGTGGACGTCGGCGACCCACGTTTCACGCGACCCGCCTGCGTCAACCGGGGAGCGTCCAGGTCCACGTCCACGTCGCCGTCAAGGTCCACGTCAACGACGACGTCGACGACCAGCGAAAACCGGGGTCGTGCAGCGCACCCCTGCGCGTGGGGCGCGTTCTGGTATCGTACGGGCCCTGCGCCGCGCCCAGTTCTTCCTCGTGATTCTCATCGCGTGCTCGGACCAGCGACCGCGGCAACGCGGACCGGTCGCGCGGATCGAGGGCGCCACCCTCAGGGCGGGCTACGGTGCTCTCGTCACGCTGGACGGGTCGGGCTCGTCGGATCCGGACGGAGATCCCCTCACCTATCGCTGGCGGTTCGTCTCCGGTCCCGACGTGTCGCGCTCGATCCGACACGCGAACCGACCGAGAATGACGTTCACGACCAGGCCCGCGAGCGATCTCTTCCCGCTCCGGCCGCTCTTCGGCCCGCTCCCGATCCCCCGCTGGGGCGAGGCCACCTACGAGATCGAGCTGGCCGTCTCCGACGGAGCGAGCGAGGACCGGACCCTTGCCCGCGTCCGATCCGCGGCCGTCACCGGCGGCTGGCCTCGCGCCGAGACAGGGCTGGACCTCACCGTCTACTGCGGCGACCGCGAGGACACGCCCGCGCGCTGGCGGCTCGCCGAGACACCGGCGGCGTCGAAGGCCCTCGTCCTCGAGCCGGAGCGATGCCTCGCGCGGGTACGCGCCGATCGCAACGGTCACTACCTGCTTCGAGAGGAGACGAGTGGACGGAGCATCCGTTTCTGGTACGGCGACTGGGTCGGGCACGAGGAGTGCGGCCGGCCCGAGTGCCATCCCGTAGAGCACGATGGCTGGAAGAACACGAAGCACGCCTCCGTCTTCGAGCGCGGCATCGAGGGAGGGCTTGGAGCGGCGTACGGCCCCGAGTGTGCGGTCTGTCACGTTCTGGGGAGCGACCCGGCGACGCGGAGCATCGGCTTCAGGCGCGCGGCCGAGGTCGCCGGGTGGGAGCAGCCGACGCTGCCGAGGGCGGGAGCAGCGGACGAGATGCCTGCCGGCGTACGCCTGTGGGCCAACGTGCAGTGCGAGCAGTGCCACGGCCCGGGGCGGTTCTGGACCGGTCTATCCGCGGAGCCATGCGCGCAGTGCCACGACGCTCCGCCGCGTTACCTCACGGTCTCCCAGTGGCGGAGGAGCCCGATGTCGGTGCCGCCGGCCGGGCTTGCCGCCGCTCGCGCCGATTGTGCGTCCTGCCACACCGCACACGGCGCGATCGGTCGGATCCGCGGCCGTCCGATGGCTGCCCCGAAGGAGGAGCCCGTCGCGCAGGCGGTCACCTGCCCCGTCTGCCACGAGCCTCACGCGGAGCGCGGGCGGGGTCAGCTCCGGCTGTCTGGGCTCGTCGACTTCTCGGGGAGGAGCGTCGCGGCGGGCCAGAGCGCGGTGTGCTTCGCCTGCCACGGCCAGTGGGACGGCGGTGACCCGGCCAAGGTGCCCCACGCGCCCCAGGCCTACGTTCTCCTCGGCGCCGCGCGCGGGTCGCGGCCCCCGCACGCCGGCGTGACCCATCTCTGCGTCGGGTGTCACATGTTCCACGAGCCGGGCAAGACCGACGCGGGCGGGCACACGTTCTCGCTCGCCTCCGGGCGCGAGCCGCTCGACGGGGCCTGCCGCGGCTGTCACCCGGACGCCCGCGGTCTGAGGATTCGCGGCGGGCTCGCCGAGCGCCAGCTCGCCGAGGAGACGGACAGGCTCATGCGACGCGTGCGCGCCGCGGTCGTCGCGCTCGAGGTCCGAGGGTGCGACGGCTCGCCGGCGGTGGACCTCGCCGCGAAGCAGGGTCGGATGATCTTCCTCGACGCGCTCGGCCGCACCGTGATGGGCTGCGGCGGCGAGCCGCTCGCGGCACCAGCCGGCTCCGACCGCGTGCTCCGCGCCGCGACGCTCCTGGCGATCGTGTCGCTCGACGGCTCCGAGGGGGCGCACAACGCCCCGTTCGCGCGCGCTCTGTTGCGAGAGGGTATGGCGCTCCTCGGCGGACCCGCGCAAGCGCCGTAAGATCGGCCGCGCACCAGCCCGCTTACACTGGCTCGCATGACGCGACGAGCCGGGATCGTGGTGGCGCAGCTGGTTCTGACGGGGTGCATCGGGGAGGTCGGCGACGAGGGCGCGCTCGAGAGCCGGGAGCTCGCCTCCTCGGAGCCGGGCGACTGGACGTTGCCGCACGACGTGCGAGTCGCCGGCGAGGCGCAGTACCTGCACTACGATCCGGCCGGAGCGTGGCGTGGCGGCGCAGGCTGCTCGGGCGGAGTCCTTGCCGGCACCAGGGAGCTCGGCGACTACCTGCTCGACCAGTTCCGCGGGCCGAGCCGCTGGGGCGGCTACTCGTGCCGGCAGAACACCGCCGACGCCTCGCAGCTCTCCGTGCACGGGACCGGGCGGGCGCTCGACATCTTCGTCCCGATGGACGGCGGCGCGGCCGACAACGACAAGGGCGATCCCGTCGCCAACTGGGGGGTCGTCAACTCCGAGCTCGTCGGAGTGCAGTACATCGTGTGGGATCGGACGGACTGGGGCGCGCACCGCGATGGCCGCAAGGACAGCGACTACGGCGGCCCGAACCCGCACATCGATCACATCCACCTCGAGGTGACCGAGGAGGCCGCGGCGAGGAACACACCGTGGTTCAACGACCGCGACGGCGACGGCGTCCGCGGCGAACGCGACAACTGCCCGGCCGTGGAGAACCGCGGGCAGGCCGACACGGACGAAGACGACGTCGGCAACGCCTGCGACAACTGCCCGCGCGACGACAATGCCGGACAGCGGGACGGCGACGGCGACGGGATCGGCAACGCCTGCGACAACTGCCCCGAGGGGCGAAACCCCGAGCAGAATGACGCGGACGGTGACGGGCGCGGAAACGCCTGCGACAACTGCGATCGCGTCGAGAACCACGCGCAGCTCGATGCGGACGGCGACGGGCGCGGCGACGCATGCGACGACGACGACGACGCTGACGGCATCCCCGACGCCGAGGACAACTGCCCGCGCGTCGCGAACGAGGAGCAGGTGGACACGGACGGCGACGGCCGGGGCAACCGCTGCCAGGACGACGACGACGGCGACGGCGTCCTCGACGAGGAGGACAACTGCCGCCAGCGGGCGAATCCCGAGCAGGCGGACGCGGACCGCGACGGGGAAGGTGACGCCTGCGACGACGGCGACGACGATGGCGTGCTCGACGATCTCGATCTCTGCCCCGGCGCCGCGGATCCGGCGCAGGATGATCTGGACGGCGACGGCCGGGGCGACGCGTGCGATCCGGACGGAGACGGCGACGGCGCCGACGACGCGACCGACAACTGCCGTGCCGTCGCGAATCCCGAGCAGAGCGACACGGACGGCGACGGCCGGGGCGACGCGTGCGACGTCGACGCCGACGGCGACGCCGTTCTGGACGACGTCGACGTCTGTCCGGGCACCGCCGACCCGGAGCAGAGCGACGGAGATGGCGATGGCATCGGAGATCCCTGCGACGCCGATCCCGATTCGCCCGATGCCCTCGCCGATGACCTCGCGAGCGACGACGACGATGACGGCCCTGGGCCAGACGGTGGCGACGATGGGAACGGGATGGCCTACGATGGACCTGGGGAATCCGGCTGCAGGGCAGCGCCGGGTCGGATCGGCGCGACGTGGCTGGTGGGTCTCGCGGTGCTCGGGTGGTGGCTCCGGGGTGCGTTGCACGGGCCCGGGTTTCGCCAGACGTAGACATAGACGTAGGCGTGGACGTTGACGGCGACGACGACGTGAACGTCGGCGACCCGCATTCGTCGGGACCCGCCCTCGCCGCGGCGGTCCGCAGGGAAAGTCAACCGGGGTCCGTCAAGGTCCACGTCCACGTCGCCGTCAAGGTCCACGTCAAGGGCGACATCGACGACCGGCGAAACCCGGGACCGTGCAACGCACCCGTGGCTCCGCCGAAGGTAGGTGAAAGGCGCGCGCTGAGGTAATGTCTGTGCGATGAGGCTCGTCCGCATCGCGCTGGCCAGCGTCGACACGACCGTGGGCGCGGTGCGCGAGAACGTGGACCGGGCGGTCGCGCGCGCGCGGGAGGCGGCGGCCGACGGGGCGACGCTCGTCGCCTTCCCGGAGCAGCTAGTGTCCGGATACCCACCAGAGGACCTCGTGCAGTGGAGGGCGTTCGTCGACGCGCAGTGGGTCGAGCTCGAGCGGTTCGCCGCCGCGACCGCGGACCTCGGGGTCGCCTCGGCGATCGGAGTGACGGCGGCGCGGGGGGCGATGATCTACAACTGCGCGGCGCTGGTCTTCCGCGGTCGGATCCGGGGGCTCGTGCCCAAGGAGAAGCTGCCCACCTACAGCGTCTTCTACGAGGGCCGGACGTTCGCCAGGGGCGGCCCGGGGCTGGCGGGGACGGTCGGCGGCGTGCCGTTCGGCGACCTCGTCTTCGATCTCGACTTCGGCACGCTGGCGCTCGAGGTCTGCGAGGACATCTGGTCCCCCGACGGGCCGATGCGCCGCCGCTCCTGGGCCGGCGCCGAGGTGGTGATGAACCTGTCGGCCTCGCCCTTCCGCGTGGGCGTGCAGGCGACTCGCCGCGAGATGATCTGCACGCGCGCGGCCGACAACCAGGCCGTCGTCGCCTACGCGAACCTCGTCGGAGCCAACGACGGCCTGGTGTTCGACGGCGGTGGCTTCGTCTCGCAGAACGGACGGCTCGTCCTCGAGGCGGCTCGTTTTCGCGAGGGGATCTCGGCCGTCACCGTGGACCTCGACCGGACGCGGCGCCTCCGCGCGGAGAACACGACCTGGCGCATCGACCAGGAGACCTGGACGCCCGGGACGGCGATCGGCCGCGTGCCCATCGACGAGCCCACCGTGGGACGGGCCCGCCTCACCTACCCCGTGCCTCCCCACCGGAGCTTCTTCTTGCCCGCGCCCGAGACGCGCGTGCCGGCTCGAACGGCGTTCTGCGAGGAGATCCTCGACGCGCTCGCGCTCGGGATCGCCGACTACTTCCGCAAGATCGGCGCGTTCCGCACGATAGGCGTCGCGCTTTCCGGCGGCCGCGACAGCCTCCTGGCGCTGGTCTTGGCGCGCCGGGCCGTCGACGTGATGTTCCGCGACCTCGGGGCGCCCGAGCGGTCCGCGAGGGCGCGGGAGATCCTCCGCGCGTTCTACATGCCCACGCGCTACTCGTCGCCCCAGACGAGGGCCGCCGCCGAGCAGTCCGCGCGGGACCTCGACGCTCCGTTCTCGGTCGTGTCGGTCGACGAGGCCTTCGCCCGCGAGAGCGAGGCGGTCTCGAGTATGCTTCAGCCGGGCGAGTCGCTGACCGCCATCGCGCTGCAGAACATCCAGGCGCGCCTGAGGGCGGAGCGGATGTGGACCTGGGCGAACTCCTCGGCGGGGCTGTTCCTGCAGACCAGCAACATGAGCGAGAAGGCCGTCGGGTACACGACCATCGGCGGCGATCTCGAGGGCGCCCTGGCGGTGATCGCCAACGTCCCGAAGACGGTCGTGGCCTACCTGCTCGACTACCTCTTCGAGACCCGCGGCTGGGATTGCATCCGGCTGACGCTCGCTTACCCGGCATCGGCCGAGCTCGCTCCGGACCAGGAGGACGAGAGGGAGCTCATGCCCTTCCCGGTCCTCGACGCCTGCTTCGCGCTCTACGCCGGCGAGAAGATGCCGCCGGACGAGGTCCTCGCCGCCGTCCGCGCGCTCTTCCCCGATGAAGACCCCTCGCGGCTCGCGGCCTGGACGGCCAGGTTCGCGCGCCTGTTCACCGCGTCGATCTACAAGTGGGTGCAGGCCCCGCTCTCGCTGCACATCGGTAACCTCGATCTCGAGCGGGAGCGCGCCCTGCAGCTCCCCGTCGTCCAGCGCTCCGAGTGGCAGCGCGGCTGACGGGGAGACCATGACAGCAGTCGCGCCGCCACGACTCGAATGCCTGTATCGTCCGACCCGTGGCTCCCCGGCTCGCCATTTGTCTCCTCCTTTCGGCGTTGATCGTGACCTGCTCCTCGTCGCGCGAGCGCGCCGAGACCAGGCGCGCGCCTGACGCCGGCGCGAGGCCCGAGCCTGCCGGTCGGCCGCGACCGCGAATCGCCGCGTACGAGCGCGAGACGCTCGTGGCGCCGCAGGTGCTGCCGGCCGCCCAGGTGATCGCCCGGATCGCGAAGCAGAGCGCGGGGCGCTTCACGGGGACCGACGCGTACAGGCTCGTGCGCGAGGCATTCCTGGGCGAGGACCTGGCGCACGTCTTCGACGCCGCCGCCGAGACGGCGCTCCTCGAGCAGGATCTGGCGAGCGCGCGGCAGCTCGGGGCGCGCTACGGCGAAACGGTAATCGATCCGATAGCCATCGAGGGAGCGCCGCTCCCACTCGTGCGCGTCGAGCTTCGCGGCTGGGCGGCGACCAACCTCTCCGGCCGGGCCATGATTCGCGCCATGGCCGAGACTCACTCGCGCCTCGAGCCCGCCCGCGCCGACGCCGAGGCGTCGTTCCGCCGTGCCTGGAGGGCGCTCTTGCCCGAGCTGGAGCGGCTGACGGGCTCCGGTGCCCGCGATCTCGCCGAGCTCGGGCGGCTGACGAGGTTCGTCGCCCGATCCAGCACCTACCGTGTCGTGGTGCCGTTCGCGCTGGAAGCGGAGATCGCGCAGGAGCTGCGACCGACCGGGTCTCGGCAGCCCCGTTGAGGCTATACTGCCGCCCGGATGTCCTTCTCGTCCGAGTTCATCAATCGCGAGCTCTCGTGGCTCGAGTTCAATGGTCGCGTGCTCGAGGAGGCGCTGGACTCGACAGTTCCCCTCGCGGAGCGGCTGAAGTTCCTCGCGATCGCCACCTCGAACCTCGACGAGTTCTTCATGGTCCGCGTCGCGGGCATCAAGCAGCAGATCACCTCCAACGTGATCGAGACCACGCTCGACGGGAGGACGCCGCAGGAGCAGCTCGCGGCCATCTCCGCGAAGGCCCACCTGATGGTGGAGGCGCAGTACCGCTGCTACACGGAGGACGTCCAGCCGGCGCTGGAACGCGCCGGCGTCAGCCTCATCCGGCTCAAGAAACGGACGGCCGAGCAGAAGCAGTTCCTGGCCAGCTCCTTCATCAACGAGGTCTTCCCGGTCCTGACCCCGCTGGCGGTCGACCCGAACCATCCGTTCCCGCACCTGGGCAACCGAAGCCTCAACGTCGCCGTCGTGCTCTCCAAGGCCGGGCGCGTCGAGAAGCTCGCGCCGAAGGTCACCATGTTCGGCGTCGTTCAGGTCCCGAGCGTCCTTCCGCGCCTGGTCGAGATCCCCTCGACCACCAAGGGCGCGAGGGCGTACGCATTCCTGGAGGACGTCATCGCCGCTCACGCCGCGGACCTCTTCCCGGGCTTCAAGGTGCTGCAGTGCCATCCCTTCCGCGTCACCCGCAACTTCGACCTGTTCATCGACGAGGAAGAGGCCGAGGACCTCTTGCCGCTCATCCAGAAGGAGCTTCGTCGCCGCGAGCGAGGCGCGGCCGTACGGCTCGAGGTCGGTGTCGGGACTGACCAGTCGATCGTCGACTTCCTGCAGAAGGCGCTGCGCCTCGAACCGCTCGACGTCTACCAGATCGACGGGCCTCTGAACCTCACCGACCTCGCGCCGATCGTGAACGCCGAAGAGCTCGGGCCCAAGGACCGCGACGAGGTCTTCTCGCAGCAGTACTCGCCCGCTTTCCCGCGCCAGGAGTACATCCACCGGATCATCGGCCAGAGGGACGTGCTCCTTCACCACCCCTACGAGGCGTTCGAGGACGTCGTCGAGTTCATCGAGGAGGCGGCGAACGACCCGGACGTCCTCGCGATCAAGCAGACGCTGTACCGCACGAGCCGCGACTCCCCGGTCGTTCGGGCGCTGACCCGCGCCGCGGAGAACGGCAAGCAGGTCACCGCGGTGGTCGAGCTCAAGGCACGCTTCGACGAGGGCTCGAACATCCGCTGGGCCCGCACGCTCGAGGAGGCGGGCGTCCACGTCGTCTACGGCCTGATCGGGCTCAAGACCCACTGCAAGGTCGCGCTGGTCGTGCGCCGCGAGGGCAAGCGCCTTCGCCGGTACGTCCACCTGGGCACCGGGAACTACAACCCGATCACCGCGCGGGTCTACAGCGACCTGTCCTTCTTCACGTGCCGGCCCGAGTTCGGAGAGGATGCGAGCGCGCTCTTCAACCTGCTCACCGGCTACTCCATGCCCCCGTCCTGGCGCCGGCTGGCCGTGGCGCCCGTGGGCCTCTCCGAACGGGTTCGCGAGCTCATCGACCGCGAGGCGTCACACGGACCACGCGGCCGGATCATCGCGAAGATGAACAGCCTGTCGGACCGCGAGATCATCAGCTCGCTCTGCCGCGCGTCGCAGGCCGGCGTCCAGATCGACCTCGTCGTGCGCGGCATCTGCTGCTTGCGGCCTGGCGTGCCCGGCAAGTCCGAGAACATCCGGGTGATCTCGGTCGTCGACCGGTTCCTCGAGCACAGCCGCATCTTCGTCTTCGACAACGACGGCAACCGCGAGGTGTACCTCTCGAGCGCCGACTGGATGGAGCGCAACTTCGTCCGGCGCGTCGAGGTGATGTTCCCGGTCGAGGACGAGGCGATTCGCCAGCGCCTGGTCGACGAGATCCTCGGGCTCACGCTCGCCGACAACGCCAAGGCGAGGGTCCTCGAGCCAGACGGGACCTACACGCGCCGCCGTCCGGCCGACGCGGAGTCCGCGGTCAGGAGCCAGGTTCGTTTCCTGGAGCTCGCGCGCGCGGCGGGAATCGGCGTCTACGACCCGAGCCCCGGGGATGTGGCGAAGGTGCTGCTCGCCCGACCTCGCCCGGACGAGGAAGCGGGACGCCCGACGTTGGTGTGACATGACGGAACCCTCCACGCAGACGATCCGACTCGAGAAGGGCCGCATCGCCACTCTCTGGCTCTGCAGGCCGGACCGCCTGAACGCGATGAACCTCCAGATGAGCGAGGAGGTCGTCGAGGCTCTGGGCGCCGTCGACGCAGACGAAGACGTCCGGGCGCTCCTCGTGCGCGGCGAGGGGCGCTCCTTCTCGTCCGGTGGCGACTTCGAGCTCATCGAGGCGGCCGCCTCGAGGACCCAGGAGGAGAACCGCGCGGCGATGGTGCAGTTCTACGGCAGGTTCCTCTCGATCCTGCGAGTGAAGGTGCCGACGATCGCGGTCCTGCATGGCCCTGCGATCGGCGCGGGCCTGTGCTTCGCGGCGGCCTGCGACCTGAGGTACGCAGCCCACGACGCCCGGCTCGGCGCGAGCTTCGTCCGGATCGGGCTGCACCCCGGGATGGCCGCGACCGTGCTCTTGCCGCGGCTGGTCGGCGCCGCGCGCGCGGCGGAGCTCCTCCTGACCGGCGCGTCGATCACCGGCGAAGAGGCCGAGGCGATCGGGCTGGTCAACCGCTCGGTCCCCGCGGCGGAGCTCGACGCCCTGGCCGCCGCGACCGCCGAGCGGATCGCGAGCGCCGGCCCGATCGCCGTGGTCCGGTGCAAAGAGACCCTGCTCCACTCGCTCTTGCCCCAGATCGAGGACGCCATCCTGCGCGAAGCCCGCGAGCAGGCGGCAACGTTCGCGTCGCAGGACCTCCTGGAGGCCGCCAGGGCATTCAGGGAGTCCCGCGCCCCCCGCTTTTCCGGACGCTAGTCAGGATGGACTGAGCGAGACCTGCTATCTATCGGGCAGTGCTCCGTTCGCTCCCGGACCTCGCCCTCTGGCTCGCACTTGCGGCCGTCGTGGCGGCGACCCTGGCGGTCTGGCGCTGGCTGGTGCGGCGGACCTATCGCCTCGGGAGGCCGCGGCCCGAGCGGACGATGGTGCGTTGCGCGGACGGCTGGGAGATCGCGGTGTACAGACGGCCCGCCGGACGCCGGCGGTGGGTGCAGCCCGTCGTGCTTTGCCATGGCCTGGCGTCGAACCGCCGCAACTTCGACTTCGAGCCGCCGTACTCCGTCTCCCACTTCCTCGCCGACGCGGGGTTCGACTGCTTCGTCGTCGAGTGGCGCGGCACGCGGGGGTCGCGTCGGCCGCCGGCCGGAAGGAACGGGGCCGCGTTCTGCGTCGACGACCACATCGACCAGGACGGGCCTGCTCTCCTCGGGCACGCGCTCGCGGAAACGGGTGCGTCGAGTGCGTTCTGGATCGGGCATTCGATGGGTGGCCTCGTGGGCTATGGCGTCGCGCAGGGCCCGGGTGCGGCGTTGCTCGACGGGCTCGTCACGCTCGGGTCGCCGGTCTCGTTCGAGAGGACGTGGCTCATGAGGACCGCGATGGGCGCCGGCGCGCTCCTCGCCGCCCCCTACGCATTCCGCTACGAGCTCGTCGCGACCATCCTCGCGCCCTTCGTAGGCTGGGTGAGGCTGCCCTTCTCGGACGTGATCGCCAATACCAGGCACATCGCCCCCTCGGTGCAGCGGCAGCTCGTCGTCACGCTGCTGAGCGCCATGGGTCGCA
The DNA here is from genome assembly GCA_016190375.1 of Deltaproteobacteria bacterium. GTDB lineage: Bacteria > Myxococcota_A > Polyangia > JACPQR01 > JACPQR01 > JACPQR01. Next base: position 32,992 of record JACPQR010000068.1, on the reverse strand, counting down.
AGACCCTGCTCCAGTTTCGCGACTGGGTCACGACGGGCACATTCCGTTCGTTCGACGGCGAGCGGGACTACCGGGAGGGGCTCGGCACGATCACGACGCCGATCCTGTGCGCGGGAGGAAGCTGCGACCGGCTCGCCCCGCCCCCATCGGTGACGCTCGCCCACGAGCTCGCGGGCTCGAGCGACAAGAGCCTGGTGATCTTCGGCCGCGAGCGCGGCGACGGCGAGGACTACGGACACGGCGACCTCGTCTTCGGCCGGGGCGCCCCGACGGAGGTCTACCCGGTCATCAGGGCCTGGCTCGAGGAGCGTGCGACTCCCCTCTAGAAATGATAGGCCCGGGCCGATGGCACGTCCTTCGCCGAAGAAGCTGGCTCACGCCCGCGAGGTCCTTGCCGCCCTGAGGGAGCAGGTGCCCGAGCCCCGCTGCGAGCTCGTCCATCGGAACGCCTGGGAGCTCCTCGTGGCGACGATCCTGTCGGCCCGGTCCACCGATCGCGGCGTCAACAAGGTCACGCCGGTCCTCTTCGCGCGATACCCGACGCCACGGGCGCTGGCGGCTGCGCCGCAGCCGGCGGTCGAGAAGCTCGTCCACTCCACTGGCTTCTTCAGGCAGAAGACGAAGGCGATCCGCGAGGTCTCGAGCGCCATCGCCCAGCGCCATGGAGGCGTGGTGCCCCGCACGATGGGGGAGCTGACCAAGCTCCGGGGAGTCGCGCGCAAGACCGCCAACGTCGTCCTCGGCACGGCCTACGGCGTCGCCTCGGGGGTCGTCGTGGACGTGCACGTGACGAGGGTCGCGGAGCGCCTGGGGCTGACCCGGCACCAGGACCCCCTGAAGATCGAGCAGGACCTGATGGTCCTGTTCGACGAGAGCGAATGGATCGATCTGGGCCACCGCCTCGTCCTGCACGGCCGCTACACCTGCACGGCCCGCAAGCCGAAGTGCGATCTCTGCGCCTGCGCACCCGTCTGTCCGTCGGCGTTCAGGTTCTCGTAGGAGCTGGACAGAGCGGCTGCAGCGCTCTACACGAAGGGTATCCAGCCCCGTCACGTGCCCGAGCCAGCCATGGAAGCCCCGGCGTCCTGCAGCGACCGCGATCGAGACCTTGCCCTGGGATGGGGCTTTCGCTACCGCGACCTCTTCCTTCCGGAGGGCCTGCGCCGGTTGTACGAGCGCTTCGTCGCCATTTTCCGCGAGGACGATCCCGGCCTCGCCGATGCCTACTCGGCATGGACGGCCGACCCGGACTCGCGAGGCCCGGTCGATACCTCCACGCTCATCGTGCGCACGGCCCCACACCTCTCGCGCTTCCTCGGCCGCCTGTTCGGCATCCAGGCAGAGCAGGCGCTGCTGCTCCGCCGCGTCGGCGCGGAGGCAGTGATCCAGCGTTTCGGAAAGGAGATCGTGCGGCGCAGGGTCCTCAAGCGGGCCCCTCCTCCTGGAAGCGCCGACATCGAGGCGATCGAGACGCGCGCCCTGCGAGTCCTCGAGGCCGTTGCCGAGGGTGCGACCCTGGAGGAGTCCGACGTCGCACCCCGGGCCTTGGCGCTCCACGACCTCGAAGCCGAGGTCAGGCGTTCGGGGGAGCTCCGCCCGGCCGCCGCCGGGGAGCTGCGACGCCTGCGCGAGGCACTGGGCGGCGATGCGGCATGCGCGGAGGAGGCGCCCGGCCGCTTCGTCGCGGCGCTGCAGGACGCGATCGAGACGTGGCTGGCCTCGCGTCCCGACCGCCTTGCAGGCTGGATCTCGGCGCGGGCCGCCCGGCCTCTGGACCATGAGGCGCTGGTCAGGCACCTCCGGCCCGATCCGCAGCTCCCGGAGCTATTGGCCGGCCCTGTCGAACGCCGCCGCCAGCGGGGTGACTTCAAGCTCACCGACCCGCGCATGGACGCGAGGAACCTCCAGTGGGAGCTCGACTACTGCGTGCTGTGCCACGAGCGCGACAAGGACTCCTGCTCCAAGGGCCTGCGGCACAAGGACGGCAGCGTCCGCCCGAACCCGCTCGGGATCCCTCTCGCCGGCTGTCCGCTGGACGAGAAGATCGGCGAGATGAACGCGCTCCGCCAGGACGGCGACTCGCTGGCGGCGCTCGCCACCGCGATGATCGACAACCCGATGCTCCCCGGCACCGGCCATCGGATCTGCAATGACTGCATGAAGGCCTGCGTCTACCAGAGGCAGGACCCGGTCGACATCCCGCAGATCGAGACCGCCGTCCTGACGGACGTCCTCGCGATGCCCTGGGGGCTCGAGGTCTACTCGCTCCTCACGCGGTGGAACCCGCTCGACGTGCGGCGGCCGTTTTGCCTCCCGTACAACGGCAAGAACGTCCTGGTCGTCGGTCTCGGACCCGCGGGTTACACGCTCGCACAGCATCTCGTCAGGTACGGCTTCGGCGTCGTGGGCATCGACGGGCTCAAGATCGAGCCGCTCCCCGAGGCCTGGGTCGGTCGGCCGTCGGACTCGCTCCTGCCGAGACCGATCCGCGACTTCGCCGCCGAAGTGAGGCGCGAGCTCGACGAGCGCGTCCTCGCGGGGTTCGGCGGCGTCGCCGAGTACGGGATCACGGCGCGGTGGGACAAGAACTTCCTCACGGTCCTCCACATCGTCCTCGCGCGCCACCGGACCTTCAGGATCTTCGGAGGAGTCCGCTTCGGCGGGACCCTCACGCTGGACGACGCCTGGCAGTTGGGCTTCGACCACGTCGCGATCGCCGCCGGCGCGGGAAAGCCGACGATCGTGCCGATGAAGAACAACCTCGCGCGGGGCGTGCGCAAGGCGAGCGACTTCCTGATGGCGCTGCAGCTCACGGGCGCGTCGCGCGTGGACAGCCTGGCGAACCTCCAGCTTCGCTTGCCGGCCGTCGTCATCGGCGGAGGGCTGACGGCAATCGACGCCGCGACCGAGGCGCTCGCGTACTACGTCGTGCAGGCCGAGAGGTTCCTGGCGCGGTGGGAGGCCGTCGGCGAGGCTCGGCTCGCCTCGACCTACGACGCGGAGGAGAGGGAGCTCGCAGAGGAGTTGCTCGGGCACGGCCGCCAGATCCGCGCAGAGAAGGAACGTGCCCGTCGCGAGGGTCGCGCGCCCCGCCTGCAGGAGCTTCTCGCCTCCTGGGGCGGCGTGACCATCGCCTACCGCCGCACGATGAAGGAGTCGCCTGCCTACCGGCTCAACCACGAGGAGATCATCAAGGGCCTCGAGGAGGGCGTGAGGTTCCTCGAGCTCGCGAGCCCGACCGAGATCGTCCCCGACGAGTGGGGCGCCGTCCGCTCGCTGAGGCTCGAGCGGCAGGCACTGCGCGAGGGCAAGCTCGTCGGCACGGGCGAGACGATCGAGCTGCCCGCAAGGGCAGTCCTCGTCGCCGCCGGCACGAGCCCGAACGTCGTGTACGAGAGGGAGCATCCCGGCACGTTCAGGCTCGACGCGCGCGGCCAGTTCTTCCAGGCGCATCGCATGGAAGAGGCGCCGGATGGGTCCCGCCGGCTCGTCCCGGCGCAGGATGGCAACGGGTTCTTCACCTCGTTCGACGACGGATGCCACCACGTCACCTTCTACGGCGACAACCACCCGAGGTACGCGGGCAGCGTCGTCAAGGCGATGGCGAGCGCGCGTGACGGGTCCTTCGAGATACGGCGGCTCTTCGACGACGACACGGAGGGTCTCGACCCGTCGGGCCAGCCGGGGCGAGACACCCGGTGGGCTCGGCTCGCCGAGCGGCTCGACGATGACCTGTCGGCCCGCGTCGTCGAGGTCATCCGGCTCACTCCGAGCATCGTCGAGGTCGTGGTGCGTGCCCCGGCCGCGGCGCGCCGTTTCCAGCCGGGCCAGTTCTACCGGCTGCAGAACTTCGAGGCGACCGCGCCGCGAGTCGCCGGGCGTGCCCTGACCATGGAAGGCATCGCGCTCACGGGCGCGTGGGTCGACGTCGAGAAGGGCCTGGTTGCTCTCATCGTCCTCGAGATGGGGGGTTCCTCGCGTCTGTGCGCGGCGCTGCGCCCAGGCGAGCCCGTCGTTCTGATGGGACCGACCGGCGCACCCACCGAGATTCCCCGGGGCGAGGACGTGGTGCTGGTCGGCGGAGGGCTGGGCAACGCCGTCCTCTTCTCGATCGGCCGTGCGCTGAGGAACAACGGGTGCCGCGTCCTGTACTTCGCGGGCTACAAGAGGCCCGACGACGTCTACCACGTGGACGACATCGAGCAAGCGAGCGATCAGCTCGTCTGGTCGGTCGACGTCGGGCCACCCATCGCGCCGCGCCGGCCCCAGGACCGTACCATCGTCGGGAACGTGGTCGAGGCCATGCTCGCGTACGCCGAGGGGAAGCTCGGGGAGCCTGCGATCCCGCTCGGTCGTGCCGCCCGAATCATCGCGATCGGGAGCGACCGGATGATGGCGGCCGTGGCGCGAGCGCGCCACGGGGTGCTCGGGCCCCACCTCGATCCCTGCCACGTCGGCATCGGGAGCATCAACTCGACGATGCAGTGCATGATGAAGGAGGTCTGCGCGCAGTGCCTGCAGAAGCACCGTGACCCCCGGACTGGCGAGGAGTCCTTCGTCTTCACCTGCTTCTCCCAGGACCAGCCGCTCGACCGGGTGGACTGGCGCAACCTGGCGACCCGCCTGAAGACGAACAGCGTCCAGGAGAAGTTGACCAATCTCTGGCTCGATCATCTGTTGTCGCGCGCCGAGCTGCCCAGGGTCTGATATTTTCCTTGCGTGCTCCGGACTCGATCCGCCGCGCTCGGGCTCGCGGGTGCCGTCGCCACGAGCCATCCTCTCGCGTCGCTCGAGGCGATCGAGGTCCTGCGATCGGGTGGGAACGCGATTGATGCGGCCGTCACTGCCGCGCTCGTACTCGGTGTCGTGGAGCCGATGAGCGTCGGGATCGGGGGGGATGCCTTCGCGCTTCTCTGGTCCGCTGCCGAGCGCCGCCTGGTGGGATACGCGGGAAACGGCGCGTCGCCCGCCGGGCTGACGCCCGGGCTCCTCGCGGGCCACGGCCTCGACCGCATTCCGGAGCGGGGTCCCCTGTCCATCACGGTGCCGGGCGCGATCGACGCATACGCGGCGCTGCTCACCCGGCTCGGAACACGGACACTCGCCGACTGCCTCGCCCCGGCGATCCGCATCGCGCGCGCGGGATTTGCGGCCAGCGAGGTCGTGGCCCGGTCCTGGGCGACGGCACGGCCCTTCGCGAGCTGGCAGGGACCGGCCCCGCGCGAGGGTGAGACCGTCCGCCTGCCCCTTCTCGCGTCGACGATGGAGCGAGTCGCGCGCGGCGGCCGCGAAGAGATGTATCGCGGCGCGCTCGCCCACGAGATCGCGCGGGCCGTGCGGGAGGCCGGCGGAGTCCTCACCCCGGAGGACCTCGCAGAGCACCGCGGCGCGTGGGTCGATCCGCTCGACGCGCGGTACCGCGGCGTGCGGGTCGCGGAGCTGCCGCCGCCGGGCCAGGGAGTGGCGGCCCTCGTCGCGCTGAGGATCCTCGAGCGCTTCGACCTGTTCGGTCGGGGGTGGGACGATCCGCTCGCGTGGCACCTCCGGATCGAGGCGGTCAAGCGAGCGATGGCCGAGCGCGACGCCCATGTCTCGGATCCAGCATCCATGACTCTGGGCGCGCGGGACCTCCTGGACGACGCCCCCGTCGCGGCTCACGCACGATCAATCGACCCGTGGCGCGCCGACCCGGCACCACGCTCTCGGATCGCGCAGTCGGGCACCGTCTACCTGGCGACCGCCGACGCGGAGGGGAACCTGGTCTCGTTGATCGCGAGCCTCTACTACGGCTTCGGCAGCGGAGTGGTCGCGGGGTCGACGGGAGTGGTGCTGCAGAACCGCGCGTTCGGCTTCGCGCCCGTGGGCGACCATCCGAACGCCCCTGGTCCCCGCAAGCGCCCGCTGCACACGATCATCCCCGCGATGCTCCTCGACTCCGACGGCGTTCCACGGGCGGCGTTCGGGGTGATGGGCGGAGCCATGCAGGCACAGGGACACGTCCAGGTCGTCTCGCACGTCGTCGACCACGGCCTCGACTGGCAGCGCGCCCTGGAAGCTCCGCGCTTCCGCTGGACCGAGGGCGCCCGTGTCCTCGTCGAGGACGGGACGCCCGACGTCGTTCGCGACGCTCTGTCCGTCAGGGGACACGAGGTCGCCCGCGCAGAGCACGTCTTCGGCGGGGGCCAGGTCGTCGCCCGAATGGAAGGCGCCGCGCTCTCTGCGTCCTCCGACCCGCGCAAGGACGGCTGCGCCCTCGCGTACTGAGATCTAGACCCCCCACGCGCCCGAGAGGTGAACGTTGGTTCCATTCACGTACCGGGCCGCATCCGAGAGCAGGAAGGTCGCCACGGCCACCGCGTCGTCGGTCGAGCCCACGTAGCCGGCCGGGATGTTCTTCTTCATCTTCTCCAGCTCCTCGCCCGGGGCGCTCCCCGACTGGATGAAGCCCGGTGAGATCGCGTTGACCGTGATTCCGTGCTTGGCGAGCGCCTTGGCGTACGAGCGCACGAGGCCGAGGATGCCGGCCTTGGCGAGGTAGTGGGCGGTGACCTCCGTCTGGGCGGCCAGCTTGTCGGCGTTCGCCATCCCGAAGGCGAGGATCCGACCGTGCCGCCGCTCGATCATCGCAGGGGCGACGGCCCTGATCATGTAGAAGAGCGAGTGGAGGTTGTTGGCGAACATCGCGTTCCACCCGTCGACCGTCTCCTCGAGCAGGTTGACCCTGTGGTAGGGCCCCGCCGCGTGCACCAGGATCTCGACGGGGCCGAGCTCGGCCGCGACGGCGGCGGCAAGGGTCTGGGCCTCCTCTGGACGAGAGACGTCGGCCCTGACCGCCATCGCGCGTGCCCCGAGGGCCTCGAAGCCCGCCCTCGCCGCCCGCCCCTCCTCCTCGCTCGTCCGGTAGCAGACGGCCACGCTGCTCCCCTGGCGCGCAAGCGCCTCGCCGATCTGCCTTCCGATCCCTCTGGCTCCACCCGTGATCAGTGCGACCTTGCCCATGAGAACCTCCTTCGTCGTGCGCCCGCCGCTACTGCCCGCACGGTGTCGGCGTGACGACGGGCGCGTCGGTAACGGCCGACCCGCACCTGGCCCGGCGCGTCGAGCTGCCGGGGTACGTCACGCAGCCGACGCCTGCGGCCATCCAGTTGAGGTGCGCCAGCCGCAGCGGCGCCTCGGCGTCGTAGACTCCGGCGATGCTGCCGCGCACGAGCGCCGGGCGGAGCGAACCGCCCGGCTGCTCCACGCACACCGCGAGCGGGGGCCGCGACGGCACGTCGGCGGGCATGACGGTGCCGTCCGGATCGGAGGGTGGGGCTGCCAGCGTCGCTGCCCCGTCTGGCTGCGGAGTGTCGGCCGGGGCGCTCGGCTGCGGTGGCGGTGGGCCTTGCGTCGACGGCGCCGGAGGACCGACGTCCCTGGAGCCACAGGCAGGGGCGACGACTGCGATCGACGAGAGAAGCGCGACGAGAGCTCGTATTCGCATGGGCCTCCGGACGGCGCGATGATACACGGTCGACCTCCCTTCGCGTTCAGAGCCCGCTCGCGCTCCGCGCGATCCGCAGGGCGCCGTCGGTGAAGACGTCCTCGCGGCAAAGGAGGCTCAGCACGAGTATGCCCCCCGTGGCGAAGTCGAAGAAATAGCCGGGCTGCACGAGAACCCCCTGGCTGCCGAGGAGCTCGAGAGCCCATTCCTCTTCGGACCGGATCGCCGGCACCCGAAGGACGGCGTACCAGCCGCCCTCACTATCCAGGAGCTGCACGGAGGGAGCAGCCGACAGCGCGCGCGAGAGAGAGGCGCGGTTCTTGGCCAGCCTGGACCGGATCGACGCGCGGATCGAGTCGGCGAGCTCGAGGAGGCGCGCGAGCCCGACCTGCACCGGCGTGGCGACCGAGAGGTACGTGTCTGCGATCATCTCGAGGCGTTCGAGCGCCTTGGAGCGGACTTCCTCGGGTCCGCCGACGACGATCCACCCGCACTTGAGCTGCGGCAGCCCCGCCTGCTTGGACAGGCCCGACATCGAGAAGCTCAGAACGCCGCTCTCGAGCGCCACCATCCCCGCACGGCGGTCGTCGTCGGCCAGGCCGTACTCGTGAAAGACCTCGTCCGACACGATCGCGAGATCGTGGCGCGCGCAGATCGCGTCGAGGGCGCGCAGCTCCTCGCGCTTCAGGAACGCCCCGGTGGGGTTGTTCGGGTGGACGACCAGGACCGCGCGGGTAGTCGGCCGTATCGCGGCTTCGAGCGCGCCGAGCTCGATGTGCCAGCTCCCGTCCCAGCCCAGCGGGTACGGCCGGACGACGACGCTCTCGAGCATCGCGAGGTACTCGCAGAGCGGGTACGAGGGTGTCGGGGCCAGCACCTCGTCCCCCGGATCGCACAGCAGCTTGAAGAGCCAGGAGTAGGCCTCGCTCGTGCTCGCCGTGAGCACGATCCGGCCAGGGTCGATCCCGTACCTGGCCGCGACCGCCGCGCGGGCCGACGGCAGGCCCATGGGATCGGGGGCATACAGCAGCGAGCCCGGCAGGCTGATCGCGGCCCGGATCTCGTCGCCCGGCACGTCCAACCAGACGGCCGTCGGGTTCGACTCCGTCAGGTCGAGGATCGGCGCTCCCGACCGCCGGCGCTCCTCGAGGAGCAGCGTGAGCCGGTTCGGCGCGAGGTCCCAGCCGGTCCGTCTGGAGAACACGCGAAGGACCCCGTCAGATGTCGTCGCCGAACGTGCAGATCCGGTGCGGCCCCGTGTGCGCCCCGCACAGCGCGCCGACGTCGGTGCAGTCCTGGTCCTCGCAGCACGACCGGACGAGGGCGTGCCCGTCGACGCAGGGGACCTCCCAGTTCTGGCAACCGGATCGCCCGTTCGGCTCGCCTGCGCACACGCTCCCCTGGCACTCGGCGCACTCCTCGAGCGTCGTGTTGTCGGACTGCGACGCGAGTGCATGGAGGAGTCGCATGGACCCGGTGGCGGAAGCCTACCATGAGGCGCCACCCGGCGAGCCCCGATCGGGATATCGCCGCGGGGCACGCCACTAGGATATCCTTCGTCCATGGCCGAGGAGTCCGACGTCCGAGTGGTGCTCGAGAGCTCCTGTCGAGGCTTCTGCCCTGCCGCGATCATCACCCGTGAGCCCACCGTGCTCTGCCAGGGGCGGTTCACCGAGGTCGCCGACGAGACCGTCACGATCGAGCTCTTCTCGGTGCCCGACGGCGCGGTGATCTGGCCGCTCGGAGTCGGCTCCGTGTCGTTCCACCAGGGGAACCTCGGCCGCATGTTCATGACCAGGATCCGCGACTACCAGGCGAGCGCCTCGCTGCTCGTCCTCGAGCTGCCGCTGTCCATCGCGACTGCCGACGTCCGGCGCGCCGCCCGGATCCCGGTGATGCCGGGCTCCCGCCTGAGGGTGAAGGTCAGGGCGAGCGGTCAGGCCTTCTGGCCCAGACCGGTGAACATCAGCCTCGGCGGGATCCTGCTCCAGTTCACGCCGGAGCTCGATCCCGATCTGGCGCTCGAGAGCGCCGTCGGGCTGCAGCTATCGATCGAGGACGGCGAGCAGGTGTCGCTCACGGGCGTCGTGCGCCGGCGTCGCGACCACGACTACGCGCTCTTCTTCACCGAGGTCCTCGAGCGCCGCACGCCCGAGGTGGATCGCCTGGGTGGGATCGTCGACGTTCTGCAGAGGACGTGGCTGTCCCAGAAGGCCGCGATGCAGAAGGGACGATAGCCGGTGACGGATCGCACGGTCCCCGGGGGGCGAGCCGTCGAGGTCGAGCCCGGCGACGATGCAGCCCCCGATCCGTCGCGGCTCTGAGGCCGCGATCCTACTCGCGCAGGCCCGTGAGCTCTCGCGTGATGTTCTTCTGGTGCGACTCGAGCGTCCCGCCGCCGATCTCGAGGAGCTTGGCGTCGCGGAGGAACCGCTCGATCTTGTACTCGGTGCAGTAGCCCCACCCACCGAGGACCTGCATCGCGGCGTCGGCGACCTGCTTGCCGACCGGCGCGGCGAAGAGCTTCGCGGCGTCCGAGCCGAGGCGGTTCCTCCGGTCCTGGTCGAGCGATCGGGCCACGCCGTAGATCAGAGCGCGCGCGGCCTCGGTCATGGCGTAGCTGTCCGCGATGTAGCGCTGGACCTGACCGAACGAGGCGATCGCCTTGCCGAACGCCATGCGGTCGACGGAGTAGCGCACCATCACGTCCAGGCACCGGTCGGCGATTCCGAGGCTCATCGCCGCGAGCGCGAGGCGCTCGATCTCCAGGTTCCGCATCATGTTGGTCAGCCCACCGCCGACCTTGCCCAGGACGTTCTCTGCCGGCACGACGCAGTCGTCCATCACGAGCTCGCACATCGTGCTCGCGCGCATTCCCATCTTGTCGATCTTCTGGCCCTTCGAGAAACCCGGGAAACCGGACTCGACGATGAAGGTCGTGATCCGGTCGTCGACCTTCGCGTAGACGATGAACACGTCGCCCTCGGGCCCGTTCGTGATGAGCGTCTTGCGGCCGGTCAGAAGGAACCGCGAGCCGTCACGGCGTGCCTTCGCCTGCATCCCGAGGACGTCCGTGCCGCCGGAGGGCTCGGTCATGCCCATCCCTCCGATCCACTCGCCCGACAGGACCTTGGCCAGATAGCGCCTGCGCTGCTCGGGCGTCGATCCGCGGTAGAAGTTGTTCACGAAGAGGATCGAGTGCGCGAGGTGAGCGAGCGTGAAACCCGGGTCTGACTTCGACATCTCGTGGTGGGCGATCACCGCGGCGAGCGCGTCCATCCCGGCGCCGCCGTCCTCGGCGGGAACGGTGATCCCCAGGAGCCCCAGCTCGCCGCACCGTCGCAGCAGGCCGACGTTGAGCTTGCCGAGCCTGTCGTGCTCGTCCGCCTGCGGCTCGATCTCCGCCTGGGTGAGATCGCGGACCATCTGCCTGAGCAGGCGATGCTCCTGGGTGGGCGCTGTGGTGTCGGTGACGTCCGTCAGCGGTCGATCGTCCATTCGCGCCGAATCTACACCGCCCTCCGCCGCCTCGCACCAGGACAGCGACCGCTCGTTTCGGCCAAGCCGACCCGGTCGTTGACACCTCACGGTCGACCGGTTACACCTACGACGCTTTTCGGCCCAGGTAGCTCAGTAGGTAGAGCAGAGGACTGAAAATCCTCGTGTGGGCGGTTCGATTCCGTCCCTGGGCACCGTCATTCCACTTCCACGGCGTCGGCCACGAGGTCTGCGATGGCCAGCGACGAGGTCGCGGCTGGCGAGGGGGCGTTTCGCACGTGCGTGACGCGGCCCTTGTGCTCGACGACGAAGTCCTCAACGAGCGTCCCGTCGCGCGCCAGCGCCTGGGCACGGATCCCCGAGGGGCCGGGCAGCAGATCCGAGAGCTCGAGCTCGGGCACGAACGTGCGAAGGGACCGCAGGAGCGTCCGGCGGCTGGCGTCCCGGATCATCTCGCCCAGCCCCGCCGCCGCGTGGCGCGAGACGAGCCGCCAGAACCCGGGGTAGGTCAAGGTGTCGAGCCCATCGCGCAGCTCGATCGTGCCTCGGCGATAGCCCTCTCGCGCGAGCGCGGGCACGGCGCTCGGTCCCAGCCACACCTCTCCGTCGAGCCGGCGCGTGAAGTGGACGCCGAGAAAAGGGAACCTCGGATCGGGAACGGGATAGACGAGGCTGCGCACGAGGTGGCGCCGCTGGGCAGGGAGGAGCCAGTAATCGCCGCGGAAAGGCACGATGGCCGGCTCCCGCGCCGACCCGGTCAGGGCCGCGACCCGGTCGGCCTGCAGTCCCGCGCAGGCGATCACCCGCCCGGCCTCGAGATCGCCCCACGTCGTCTCGACGGCCACGGTCCGGGAGGTCTCGCTGACCGCGACGACCTCGTGCGCGGTGAGGATCGCGCCGCCGGCGCCCTTGACGTCGTCCGCGAGAGACGCGGCGACGAGGCCGAAGTCGACGATCGCCGTGCCCGCCGAGTAGAGCGCCGACTTGCCCTCGACGTGAGGCTCGATCTCTCGCAGCCGCTCCGGCCCGACGATCGCCAGACCGTCCACGCCGTTCCTCACACCTCGCCGGTACAGCTCGTGTAGGGGGTCGAGCTCCGAATCGTCGCGCGCGACGATCACCTTGCCACAGCGCTCGAGCGGAATTCCCCGCTCGTCGCAGTAGCGCGCGAGCGCCGCGGCGCCGGCCACGCAGGTCCGAGCCTTCAGCGAGCCGGGCGAGTAATACAGACCGGAGTGCAGGACGCCGCTGTTGTGCCCGGTCTGGTGCCGGCCGATGCCGTCCTCCTTCTCGACGACCGCGATCCGGGCTCGAGGTCGGCGACGCTGGAGCTCACGCGCCGTGGCGAGGCCCACGATCCCTGCGCCGATGATGGCGATGTCGCCGGACCAGTCGGTCATCGACGGGCGGGAATGTAGCAGAAGCGGGAGAAACGCTACTCGAGAACTGGCGGGCAGCTCCAGCTCACCTGCAGGCTGTTCAGCGTTGGAGCGTTCTCGCTCCCGGTCGCCAGCAGAGTGGCCTCCACGAGGAGGAAGTTCTTGGACTGCACCCCGGCCGCGGTGAATGCGTCGTCGATCGAGAGCGGGGAGTCCGCGTCGGGAGTGATCCCCAGCTCGATCGCGGTCGCGGCCGCCAGCCCCGCCACGTCGTCCGCGGTCTTCGCCCGGAACGTGATCGACGTCTCTGCCGGGACGTCCGCATCCCACGTGAGCTGGCCCCAGTGGACCGGGTCCGTGCCGCAGGCCGACACGACGTGAGGGTACGTCCCGAGCGGGTTGACCGCGTTGACGAGCTGGAAGCCCGTCATGTCGGAGTACGTGTAGGCGCTTCCGAAGGGCGGCTGCACGGTCTCGACCGCCAGCGTGTCCGGGTCGACGACGAAGGCCCGGGTGCCCACGAACTCGATGGACCACGCGGAGCCATCGAAGTCGATCGCCCAGCCGTGACCGCCGGCGCCCGGGATGTCAGTGGCCTCCATCGTGTCGGCGTCGACCCGCCAGGCACCACGAGTGCAGTAGGAGGCCCAGCCCGTCGCTCCCTCGCCGACCCACGCGTTGCCCTCCGCGTCGACGGCGATTCCGCCGCCGCAGACGTGGGCTCCGGGAGACGACCACGTCCCCGCGGCCGGGTCGTAGCGGGCCACGGTCCCGCCGATCCACACGCGGCCGAGGTGGTCCGCGGTGATTCCGTACCAGGACTCGCCGGCGGGCAAGGGCACCGTCACGGTCGTCAGGTCGTCGGTGTCGATCGAGACCAGACCGCCCGCACCGAAGGTCCACAGCTTGTGATCGGGAGCGAGCGCCAGGCCGTAGGGGCTCAGGCCGCCCACGGTCCGGCCGGTCAGCGCGCCCGTGTCGGAGTCGATCTCGTGGATGTCGTTGTGGGTGTAGTCGCCCACCCAGAGGTACTCCTCGATCCCGCCGTCGAGCTGCACGCGCACCTCGAAGGCGCTGCCCCGGGCGCCCGCGCCGACCGCGGTCGTCCAGGCCCAGCACTCGTCCTGCTGGAAGGGATAGACGTCGGCGGCGCCCGTGGACGTCTCGACCTGGCCGTCGCCGTCGACATCGGGGCAATCGCTCGCGAGGTACTTCGTCACCTCGCCGCCCGCGCCGCGGTTTGCCACGGCCACGTCGCCTCGCGGGTTGACGGTCGTTCGCGACGGGCTGTCGGCCGCGCCTCCCCAGCCGGTGACGTAACGGCCGGTCTCGAGGCGGGTGCGCGTGTCGATCTTCGTCACGGTCCCGTGGCCGCTGTTGGCGACCCAGATCACGTGGTTGCGCACGCCCTCGGTGCGTCCCAGGGTGATTCCGCCCTCGTCCGTGAGGATCACCGACTGCGCGCCGTCGGCCTCGGGGTCGAACCCATCGTCGCACCCGATCCCGATGCAATCGAGCTCGCACTGGGCGTCGCAGTTCCCGCAGGCCGAGAGGGCGCCGTCGTCCACCGCTCCATCGCAGTCGTTGTCCGCCTCGTCGCACATCTCGTCGACGGGCAGGACCTGGCCCACGCAGGCGCCCCATCGCCCGCCTTCGCAGGCCATGGTTCCGCCGCGGCAAGGTCCGATGCCGATCGTACCGGGGTCGCCGCCGTAGCAGGGCTGCGGGTCGCCGCCGTCGCAGGCGCAGCCCGGCGCCAGATTGCCGCTTGCCGCGCAGTATTCTTCACACTCGGCGTCGTCGTGGATGGCGGGGACCGACTCGTTGCAGTCGGAGCCAGCGCAGTCCGGGCCGCTCCCGAAGCCGTCTCCGTCGGGATCCTCGCAATCCACCGCCGGCTCGTCGTCGTCGTCGTCGCCTCCCCCTCCGCCGCCACCGCCTCCTCCGCCCTCGGGCACCGTGATGCCGAACTCGGCGCTGCAAGCCATGAGGACCGCGCAGAGGGAAACCCAGAAATGGTGGCGCATGACCCCACCATGAGCATCCGGTGCGCCACCCCGGAGCAGAAAATATTCCCAATGATTTCGCGCTTCGGCGGGGTCAACTGGCCCCGGAAAGTAGGCCATTCGGGGAGGACTGTCATGGCCGCAGCCAGCCCCGTCACGGCGTCACGGGAATTCGGGCGACGAGGGGTCGCTGGAACGGAAGGAAGCCGGCGCCGACGGACAGGCCGAACGCGAGGTGCTCGAACAAGGCGAGCGCGACCGGCATGGTGCGCACGACCTGGCCGGCGCCGGCGACGGGCAGGACGAGGTAGAACATGACCAGCCAGACCGTGATCCCCCAGACGGCCCCGGCGATCACGGTCACGCCGCGTGTCAGCCCGTGGAACAGAATCCCGAAGACGAGACCCCAGGTCGCGGAGATCGCGAAGTGAACGGCGGCGCCAACCAGGACCGCGCCGGGATCGAGGCCCGGTCTCGTCGCGCGGTCGCCCAGCAATGGAATCGCCGCGAGCTTGAGCCAGGTCCAGATGTCACGCTGGGCCAGGGCACGAAGGAACATCATGAGTATGCCCATGACCGCTCCGCCGGCGACGCCGGCCACGAGCCCCCCTCCCACGGCCGGAACCAGCTCGTGCCTCAATCCGGATCTGCGCTCTGCGGCCACCTCGCGCGCGTCCCTGGAGCCCGCTCCTTCGGGCATGCAGTGCACGTGCCACCGGCGGCTCGCCGCAGATTCCCCGTCGGGGTCCGCGATGGTGTCGCCCGCCCGGGGCGACGAGGGCGTCATCACGGTTTCGTCCGGAGGTTGAACAGGAAGGCGGGAAGGAAGGAAGACCGGATCGAGGGTGTTCCTTCCTGCCTTCCCGCCTTCCTGTTGAATCCGGGGGCGCCCGTGAGGCAATCTGCCACGCGCGGTGCAACGGTGCGTTACGCCGTCGGAGCCTGCGCGTCTTCCCTGCGGATGCGTGTTGTCGCCCTCGGCGCGCTCGCCGCAGTCGTCTTGCGCCCGGTCGCCCTGGTTGCCCAGGAAGTGCCCGTGCTGCCGCTTTCGATCGCCTTGACCCGGGAGGGAGACGAGCCCGTCGTCGACGCCGGGTGGCTCGACCTCGAGGTCGGCAGTGCGAACCGTCTCTTCCTGCCGCACGGGGTTTGCTTCCGGGTGGTGAGCACGAGGTTCCTCGCGCCCCAGGAGGCTCCACCGGCGCTCGAGACCAGGGCCGATCGTCACGCGCTGGGACGGCTCCTTCTGGACTCGGTGATCAACGTCTTCGTCGTGGCGACGCTGCGCGACGTGGACGACCCGAGCCTCTTCAGGATGGGCGTCCACTGGCGCCCCCGCGGCCGTAGGGGCAAGCACTTCGTGATCCTGTCCTCGGACGCCATGCCCACGACGCTCGCCCACGAGCTGGGCCACTTCTTCGGCAACCCCCACACGCGGGTCGCCAAGAACCTCATGAGCTACGTCGGGCGCGGTGCGACCTCGTCGTTCGACGAGCGGCAGGCTCGGCGGATCAGGTCCCACGCCTTGCGCTTCCTTCGCTCGGGAGAGCTCCGTCCGCCACCCGGCGAGGCGTGCCCCGCGAGCCCGGGGCCCTGATCACAGCGGGACGCAGGTCCCCAGGGAGCATGCCTGGCCGGCCCCGCAGGCGTTGCCGCAACCGCCGCAATGCTGGGTGCTGATGCTCGTGTTCACACACCCGCCGAAGCAGCAGGTCTGGGCGCCGCCGCATGCGATGCCGCAACCGCCGCAGTTCTGCTCGTCCGAGTTGATCGCGCTACACACCGCGGCGCAGCAGGTCCGCGCCCCGCAGGAGCTCCCGCACGCTCCGCAGTTGGCTTCGTCCGTCGCGAGGATGGCGCAACCGCCGGAGCAGCAGGTCGCGTTGGCGCCGCACACGACCCCGCAGCCCCCGCAGTTCGCCTCGTCGCCGTCGAGCGTGGTGCAGCCGCCGCCGCAGCACGACTCCTCTGCGCCACACGCCGTGCCGCAGCTCCCGCAGTTGGCCTCGTCCGTGCCGAGCGCCGCGCAGCTCCCGCTGCAGCAGACCTCGCCTTCGGCGCAGGAAAGGCCGCAGACCCCGCAGTTCGCCGGGTCGGCCGCCAGGTCGACGCAGGATCCTTCGCAGCAGGCCTCGCCCGCGTCGCACGTCACTCCGCAGCCGCCGCAGTTGGAGGTGTCCGCGCGAACGTCGAGGCACTCGTCCGCGCAGCAGGTCGAGGCGGGGCTCCCGTCGCAATCGGGACCGCCCCGACCGCACTGGCAAGATCCTTCGAAGCAGCCCTCGGATGCGTCGCAGGTGGTCTTGCAGTTCCCGCACGCCTGGGTCGAGAAGTCGTCGAGTCGACGGCAGATCCCCGAGCAGCACACCTCTGCCGGACCGCAGGCGGCGGAGCAGCCGCCGCAGTTCCCGGTGTCGCTCTTCGATCGCACGCACGAGTCCCCGCAGCACGTCTCGCCGCGCGCCTCGTCGCAGTCCACGGCTCCTTCGCCACAGCGGCACTCGCCCTGGACGCACGCTTCGCCTGGGCCGCAAGGTACTCCGCAGGCGCCGCAGCTCGTCGCATCGGCCGCCATGTCCGCGCACGTCCCGTCACAGCAGGTCTCGCCCGGCTCGCAGGGAGCGCCGCACGCGCCGCAATCTGCAGGATCCGAGGTCGTATCCACGCAGGTCGGCTCGCAGCAGATCGTCTCGCCCAGGCAGTCTTGTTCCCTGTCGCACCCACAGTGCCCCTCGACGCAGAGGTTGTTGCGCATGCACCTTCTGTCACAGGCGCCACAGTTGTCCGCATCGGCCTGCACGTCGATGCAATCGCCGTCGCAGCAGGCCGAGCCCTCGGCGCACCGCTGCCCGCCGCAGCCGCAGACTCCGCCCTCGCAGGTCTCGCCGGACGCGCACGCGACGCCGCACGCTCCGCAGTTCGCGCCATCCGTCTGGAGGTCCGTGCTCCGGCCCGAGCAGCACGACTGCGCGTCGCCGTCGATCGCGTCGCAGTCCTGATCGCGGCCGTCGCACGGATCGTCGGCGCCGGGGCGCACGTCCGCGTCGCCATCGTCGCAGTCCCACGGGACGGTCCTGCCGCACTCGGGCAAGACGCCGTCACCATCCGCGTCGAGCCACTCGTCGATGCGGTCGTCGCAGTCGTCGTCCCGTCCGTTGCAGATCTCGAGCGCTCCGGGGTTCGTGGCCGGGTCGGAATCGTCGCAGTCGTCGCGCGCCGCGAATCCATCCCCGTCGGCGTCCGCGCTGCCCGAGACGCACCTGCCGCCCGAGCACACGTCCCCGGGGTTCTCGCAGACCACTCCCGTGCACGGATCGACCGGCACGCAGATTCCGTCGTCGCACTCCGATCCGGGCGCGCAGCTCACGCCGGAGCACAGAGGATCGCCCGCGTCGTCGCCGCCGCCCGCGTCGGCGCGCCCGCCTGCGTCACCGCACGCACCGAGCCAGACCGCGGCCATGAGCGCCATTGCCCCGCGCACGCGGAGGATCTTATCCCAAGGCGGCTCTCCTCGGGCCACTCAGCAGACCAGGCAGATCCGCTGGTACGCCCGCGCGAGCGCGGCGACGAGGGTCTTGCCCGCATCGTCGACCGACGAGCCGAACGTGATGACGCCGTCCTCGTGCCCGCCCATGGCCAGGATCCGCGTGTCCGGCAAGGAGGAGCTCCGGTAGAGCCGGCGCACCTCGCGAGCCATCTCGGGCGTTCCGTACGCGACATCTTGGGCCGTGGTCGGCAGCCTGAGCGCCGCCGCCTGCCTCCAGATGACGGGGCAGTGCCCGTGGAGCACGAACCGGATGGCCGGGGACAGATCGTAGATCGCCCCGTGCGTCAGCGACTCCGACGAGGGGAGGACGGGGCCCGCGCTGCGAACCCAGTTTCGCAATTCGTCGTACGCCTCGACGATGCAGAAGTCCTCGACCGAGAGCCGGCACCTTCCTCCGGTCTGCGTTCCGGTGATCAGGAATCTCCGCCGGCCCCGGTCGCCGGGAAACGGGCCGAGCCGCCCGCTGACGTTGCCGAAGCCAAGGCCGTCGTAGCGGGAAGGGTCCTGACCGACGAGCCCGGTCTGGGCGAGGATCTCTCGCCAGGCCGACAGGGCGCAAGCCAGCCCGCCGGTGCGGTCCCGCGCCGCCGGACAGCTCCGATGCTCGGTGCTGAACTTGATGACGCCTTCGTCGTGCATGAGCTCTGGCGGGCCTGGGCGCGCAGGCTATCATGCCGGCGCCGAATGCGTCGCCGCCTCCGCCGCCCCTTCTTCGATCGCCCCTGCGTCGAGGTCGCCAAGGACCTCGTCGGGACGCGGCTCGTCCACGCACCGAATGGCAGGCGATGCGCCATGGTCCGGGTGGTCGAGGTCGAGGCCTACGTCGGAGACGGTACCGATCCGGGAGCGCACGGACACGGCGGCATCACTCCGCGAACGAGCGTGATGTTCGGTCCGCCCGGCCACATCTACGTCTACCGGTCCTACGGGATGCACACCTGTCTCAACGTGGTGACGGAGGCCGACGGTCGGTGCGCGGCGGTGCTCATCCGGGCGGTAGAGCCCCTCGAGGGCATCGAGGGCATGCGCCAGAATCGAGGCGGCGCCGTGGATCCCGCGCTCGCCAACGGCCCCGGCAAGCTGACGCAGGCCCTTGGGATCGGGCTCGAGCTCTACGGCGCCGACGTCGAGCAGGGTCCGCTCTACTTCCTGGCGAGGACCGGTCGGGCCCCGAGGATCGGCGTCAGCCGCCGGATCGGCCTCTCGAGAGGCATGGAGCATCCCTACCGGTTCTTCGACGTCGACAGCGAGTGGGTGGGGCCGCCCCGCCGGCCGCTCGAGATCATCGGGCGATGACCGGCCGCCTGATCGTCACCGCCGCGACAGGGACCGAGTCGCTCCTGGTCCACGAGCTTCGCTCGCTCGGCCTCGACTGCAGGGCGGGCCGCGCGGGCACCGTCGAGCTCGACGGCAATCGCCTCGACGGCGCCCGCGCCGCGGTCCACTCGAGGGTGGCGGTGCGCGTCCTCGAGGAGGTCGGCGTCTTCGTGCTCGACGGGGACGGGAAGCGGGCGCTCTACGAGGGCACACGCGCGATCGATTGGACCGAGCACGCGACGGCTCGCACGACAATAGCGGTCAAGGTGAAGTCGGCAAGCCAGAACGAAGGCCCCTTCGCGAGCTCGATCTTCGCGGCGCAGGTCATCAAGGATGCGATCGTCGATCGGATCCGCGATGCGTCGGGCGGCGAGCGACCGTCGGTGGACCGGAGGGACCCGGATGTCCTCGTGATCGCGCACATTGGCCGCGGCCGCGCCGAGCTCTTTCTCGACCTGGCCGGCGGGCCGCTGCACCGGCGTGGCTACCGCGTCGCCCCCACGGCCGCCCCGCTCAAGGAGTCGCTCGCAGCGGCGGTCGTCCTCGCGGCCAGGTACGACGGCACGAGGAGCTTCTTGGACCCGATGACGGGCTCCGGCACGCTCGCGATCGAGGCCGCGCGGATCGCCCGGCGGATCGCGCCGCGAGCCGGTCGTCTCGGAATGGAGCGCTGGGCGTCGTTCGACGATGGGGCGCGCGTCGCGCTCGAGAGGATCCGCGGCGAGGCCCGCGCCGCCGAGCTGCCCCGCGTGCCCGCTCCGCTGGTCGCGATCGACTCCGACCCGGCCGCCCTCGAGGCCGCCCGGGCGAATGCCGCTCGGGCTCGTGTCGACCGGGACATCGTCTTTCAGCGCGGCGACGCGCGCGCCGTCGACGTCGGCGGGGCCGGAACGCTGATCGCGGTCAACCCACCGTACGGCGACCGGCTGGCCGCGCGCGACCTCGATTCGCTCTACGAGGACTTCGCGCGCTGCGTCAGGGCGCGGGCAGGAGTGAGTCTGGTCGCGCTCAGCGGCAATCCTCGCTTCGAACGGGCGATCGGCCCTCGGCCTCGCTGGTCGCGCGAGGTCCGGAACGGACCGATCCGCTGCCGGCTTCTCTACTGGGATCTCTAGACGCCGATGAAGAGACGGTGCCCGAAGTTGCGCTCGAGCTTCGCGTCGAAGATCTTCTGCGCCGAGCACTCGATGTCGTACTCGACCCGCTTGAACTCGAACTCGCGCGTGTCCGTGTCGAAGGTCACGTAGCTGGCCCGGTTGTCGTAGTCGCGCGGCTGGCCGACGCTGCCGACGCTGATGATGTACTTCTGGTTCCGGTTGAGCGTGATCTTCTTCGCGGTCAGCTCCGTCGCCTCACCGGGCTGCAAGGCGAACACCTTGCAGAGGTGGGAGTGTCCGATGAAGGTCACCTGCTTGAGCTCGTCCCAGTACGGCAGGCACTCGCGAGCCTGCTCCGGCGCGAAGATGTACTCGAACTCCTCGAGCCGGATCGGCGAGCCGTGCGAGAGCATCACGTCGACGTCGTCGAGCGGCATGGAGTACGGAAGCGACTTCAGCCATTCCATGTTGTCCGAGCTCAAGAGCGCGGCGTGTGTGTCGAGCGCGTGCCGGGCCGCCTCGTAGTAGTAGGAGTAGTCCATCCGACCCGCGACCGCCGCGTCGTGGTTGCCCAGGATCGTGTGCCTCGCGAGGCCGCGAATACGGTCGGCGCAGTCGTTCGGCGATGCTCCGTAACCCACCGTATCGCCGAGACAATGGTAGACGTCGATCCGTTCCGACCGGTACGCCTCGAGCACGGCCGACAGGGCCTCGATGTTGGCGTGGACGTCGCTGAAGATGCCGAGGCGCATGCCCGCAGATTATAGGGGAGCGCCCTTGCCAGTGTCCATCGCGAGAGGGCCCTCGCGGCTCGCCGATCGGGCCAGGGGGTGTAGACTGCTCGTGGACCATGACCGAGTCCGCACGGACGGCACCGCCCAGCCAGGTGGCCGAGCTGGCCCTCGCCTGCGTCGACTACGTGCGGCGGGCTGTCGGCGCCGAGCTCGACTACACCCCCGACACGCTTCCTATCCTGGACGAGTACCTGAGGAAGGCCCGGGGCACGGCGCAGGCGGAGATCGTGCGGCTCGTGGCACCCGCCGTGGGCGCGTACTTCGGCGAGGTCCTCCGCAGGTCCTTCGACTGCCGCTGGCACGCCCCCGGCTCCGAGTTCTCCTCCTGGAGGGTGGAGTTCGCCCGGTGCTTTCTCTATTTCAACCCGATCGGAATGGCCGTCGAGGCCATCCAGCTCGAGGATACCGCTGGCCTGGGAGCGACCATCGTGACCTCCGACGACGCGCTCGCGGACCTGCGCGCCCAGCTCGAGCGTGCCGCCCCGGTGCGGGTCGAGGATTATTACGCCTTGACCACCCGGTTCGAGGTGATCGACCAGATCGTCCACTTCCTCATGGTCCGCTCACGGGAGCTGGGGACCGGGCGCGAGTACGACGCCGACTTCTACCGCGCGCAGGCCAAGGACGAGCCCCCCGCCCAGGCCTGAGAGCCTGAGCCGGACGGTCACTCACCGCTCGAGGTCTGGATCCGGAAGTCCACCCTGGTCGTGCCGCTCTCGACGTCTGGCGCGAGCTCGTCCGAGAACCCATAGACGACCAACCCGCCGGCGACGACGACGCCCACGATTCCCCAGAACCACCACTTGGTGAAGACGGAGCGTGAAGGCGGCGGTGGGGGCGGCGGCGGAGGGGGCGGAGCCTCGACGAAGCCTCGAAGGTCGACTCCCGAGTAGAGCCGTCGCGCCAGGTCCGCGAGCGAATTGGGCTCCGAAAGCCGGCCGTTCAGGCGGAGCTGCTTGAGCCTCAGCCCGGTCCTGAGGTCGTACAGGCAGACGTCGATCGCGAGCTGGCCCGCCTGATCGTCAATTTTTCCCAGGACCACCTGATCGACGAAGAGCACGTCCCTCAGCTCGCGGATCGCGGGCCCGGCACGCTCGGCGCCGATCTCGGGCGGCACCCTTCGGAGCGCCTGCTGGAGCACCACGAATTGGTCCGAACGCTCGAGCTGGTACTCGTACGTCTGCTGGAAGTCGCGTGCGACCGAGAGACGTGCCGCGAACTTCTCGTAGCCCGGCAGCTTGATCGTCACGTAGTGATCGCCGACTCGCAGCCCTTCGATCACGAGCGGCGAGGCGCCACGCGAACGCCCGTCGACGAAGACCTCGGCTCCTTCCGGCTCCGTCCGGACCTCGATCGATCCTCTGGCAATCCGGCGCAGCCTCTCCTGGGCCTGCTCGAACGCGGGGGCTGCCATCGCCGGATAGCGGGCTGGATCGAACACCAGTCCGTCGCGGAAGGTCAGAACGCGGACGAAGGTGTCGACGCAGTCGTTCCTTCGCCGCGTGCCGCACTGAACCACGCCGAGCAGCATCAGGGCGTCGGTCAGGTCCTTCTTCTTTATGAGGGCCAGGTTCTCCTCGAACCGGCTGAGCGCCTCGGTGAGGTGCGGCTGCGCCTCGGCGTAGGACCCCTGTTCGACCAGCCTGCGTGCTTCCTGCAGGAGCGCGACCGCGGCATCGGCCGCGTCGCGTCGCTCGGTGGTGCTCATCGCGTCGGTCGGGTCCTTGAACTCCAGCTCGTCGTTGTCGAGCAGTCCGCGGCGAAGCGCCGCCGTCACGCCCACCGCGGCGGGCGCAGTCGTCTGCCCGTTCACGAAGAAGAACGCGGTCACGGAGACCTTGTGCTGCTCCTCTCCGGACGCCGCGTCGGTCGAGGCAGAGCTCTCGGGCCCAGCGGCAGGCAGCTCCGGTGGCGGTGTCTGGGCGCGCGCCCAGAGCGAGCACAGGAGCCCTGAGAGGACGATCGTGGTCTTTCTCATCGGAAGCTCATCACGACCTCGCCCATCGAGCCATCACCTCGTGGACGGCCGCCGCCCGACGAGGCCAGCGCAACCGTCAAGACGACGCCGCCGACGACGACCGCACCGACGCCGGTCCAGAACCACCACCGGGTCGTGATACCACCTCGAGTGGCCGGGGGGGGTGGAGGCGGAGGCAGGTGGTTCGAGACGCGCACCCGAGTCTGGACCTCGCCGGCCTGCGCTCGGACGACCTCCAGCGCGAGGCGGACCACCTCCTCGACCCCGACCGCGTCCTGGCTGAGCGAAGCCGTCCGGCGAACTGGCGCGGCACCCGATCCGACGTCGTATCGACGCACGTCGAGCGCGACCTCCCCCTCGGGCCCCGCCGAGAAGACGAGGAGCACGACCCGCGAGACCTCGATTGCGCGCCCGAGCTCCTCGACGGTGCCACCAGGAACGTCGATCGACAGCCGGGAAACGAGCGACGGGACTTCCTGCATGCCGTCCACCGGCTCGAGCTCCAGCGTGAGCGACTCCGAGCGCCGCGCGCGCACCGACGCGGCCGCCGCCCTGTCCGCGAAGCCGGGGGACCTCACCCGAACGACGTGGCTCCCTGCCGCCATGTCGTCGACTCGCACGGGGGCGCGGCCACGGAGGCTACCGTCCACGTACACCCACGCGCCTGCAGGCTCGCTCTGAACCTCGAGGGCGCCGGACCCTGCTCGCCGGGCTCGCGCCACCGTCTCGGCGAAGCGCGTGACCACCTCGCTCGGATAGATCTCGGGGTCGGGCGTTCGCTGGGGCGCCAGGGTGTAGACCCGCACGAATGCGGCGTCTGCGTCACGAGCGTTGCCGTTCAGCACCCGGGCTGCGCCGAGTCGGAGAAGAGCGTCGACGTAGACGTCGAAATCGTCGAGGGCGCGAAGGTGCGTGTCGAAGAGCGCGATCGCGCGAGTCAGCTTCGTGACCGCCTCCGTGAGCTCGAGGTCGTCGTACGCCTCTCGACCGGCCGCGTACAGCCCGCGGGCGCGGTCGAGGTCGCTCGAGGTCTCGGCCTCGAGGCCGTGGACCCTCGCCTCGGCGGCCGCGAGGGCGAGGTGCCCTCCCCTCTCCAGCTCTGCTCGAACCGAATCCACCACCTGGGCCGCGAAGGGCTCGAGGTCCGGCTCCGAAGCCACGGCCGAGACATACCCGGTCGGGGGATCGGCTCGCGTCGTGGCCGACCAGGTCAGCCCGGGCAAGGCGGAGAGGATCAGCGCGGCCCGGCGCATACCCTCGAGTCAGCGGCCTCCGCCCGGTGCCTGCTCGATCGCGCGCGTCAACCCGCGCAGGGTGGGGTCGCTGTCGAGGACGGCCATCAGGATCGAGCGGAGCTCGTCTCGACCGTGGGGTCCGAGTGGAGAGCTGCTGGCAACTCGCTCGACCAGCGTCTCGAGCAGCCCATCCATCGTCAGCTCACCGGCCCGGACCTGGGCCACCAGGGCCTCGATGTCGTCAATCCCGGGGGGCGCCACCGCCTCGGCGGCGGGCGACGTTCCGTGCAGCTTGTCGGCGAACGACTCGGAGGGCTTGTCGGCCCGCTCGACGCGGCCGTCCGCTGCCTTCTCGGGCTCCCCGAGCCCCGCCGGTCGGTCGATCTTCATGGCGGCTTGCCTCTCGTTTATCCCATAAGCGTCGCGATCTGCCAAGGTTGCAGGGACCGGACCGCGTCGTCACCGGATGTTGCCAATGGCGCTCTTGGCCGTCTCGTGGCGCGCCTTCATGACGTTCGACATCGCAGAGTAACGCCGATTCTCCCGGCTCATGCCCTCCTGGATCTCGAGGTAGTACATGTTGAACGACTGGGACTCCTGCATCAGACGCTCGATGTCCGACTGGCCCTGCTCGGTTCCCGGCGCGGCGTTCGCCCCGGGCGCCTCCGCCGAGGAAGC
Source organism: Deltaproteobacteria bacterium (assembly GCA_016190375.1). Taxonomy (GTDB): domain Bacteria; phylum Myxococcota_A; class Polyangia; order JACPQR01; family JACPQR01; genus JACPQR01. The sequence continues at coordinate 7,980 of JACPQR010000068.1, read as the reverse complement.
GTCGTTGACCGAACCCGCCGAGGCTGCCCCCCGCACGGCCGCCGACAGGATGGGCGCTCCGGGGAGGGCGCCGGCGGCGCCCGACACGCCCGAGGCCAGGACCTGCGCTCCCTGGCGCAGCGCCTCTGCGAAGCGCCGCGAGGGCCCCTGGGGGGTCTCGCGCTGGCTGGTCACGCGGATTGTCATGCTTCCGGGGTCGACCTGGATGCTCATGGACTCCTCCTTCGCTCTTCGAAACGCTTTCTGGACCGGGTTATCGGCGCCCTGCCGGATTGGTTGCGAAAAAAAGACGACTCGTCGATATTTCACCTTCGTGACGATGATCGCCCGCCTGGAGCTGGAGGTCGGTTTCTCGGCGGCCCACCGGGTCGACTCGCCGCGGGCGAGCTGCGCGGGCCTCCTTCACGGCCACAACTTCCGGGTTCGCGTCGCATTCGAAGGCCAGATCGACCCGGTGTCCGGCACGGTCGTCGATGCTCCCAGGGCGGAGGCGCTGCTCCGCGAGCTGGTCTTCGCTCCGTTCGATCACGGGGTGCTCAACGACCTGATCGAGAACCCGACCCTGGAGCGCGTCGCAGCTCACATCTTCGGCGCCCTCGCGACCGTTCTGCCCGTCGCCGAGCTCTCCCTGGAGGACGGCGCCGGCCGCCGCGCGGTCGTCAAACCGAGCGCCCCGTAGAGCGTCCCCTGCTACACTTGCCGCATGGGCAGCGTGCGGTACTTCACGGTCGAAGAGGCGAACGATCTCGTCCCGCAGCTCTCGATGCTCATGGGCGAACAGATGAAGCTCCTCGTCGCGATCGAGGAGCACGTGCGTGCGCTGAGCTCTCTCATCGGTCCCATCGACGAGGCCAGCGCGCGCCCGTCGGAGGCGGATCCGCCGATCGTCCGGGAGAAGAAGGAGGCGCTCGCCCAGGCAGTCCACGCTTATCGCGAGGGATGGTCGAAGATCGAAGAGACCGGAGCGCTGATCAAGGACCCGCGGCTGGGCCTCCTCGACTTCTACGGGCGCGTGAACGGCGAGACCGTCTTTCTGTGCTGGCAGTACGGGGAGCCGGAGATCGGGTACTTTCATTCGGTGGACACGGGCTACGCGGCTCGAAAGCCTCTCCCCACGCTGTCCGCCGTACCGGCCCTGAATTGACCATCGACAAGGCTCGAGCATCGCGGGCGATCAGGGAGTTCCTCGTCGCCCTGGGCGTGGACCCCGGCGAGTCGAAGGAGACCGAGGAAACGCCGGACCGCGTCGCGGACACCTGGGCGAGGGACCTGCTCGACGGCTACGCGATGGACCCGAGGACGATCCTCGATCCCGTCGCCACCTTCGAGAGCGACGTCGTGGTCGTCACGGGGCTGGCCTTTCACGGTGTCTGCGCCCACCATCTCTTGCCGTTCCACGGCGTTGCGCACGTCGCGTACCGGCCGGCAGGCCTCGTCACGGGTCTGTCGTGCCTGGGGCGGCTGGTCGACTGCTTCGCGCACAGACTGACCCTGCAGGAACGGATCGCGAAGGAGGTGACCGAGGCGCTTGCCCTTCACCTGCGCGCGCCCGGGGCCGCATGCGTCCTCGAGGCCCGGCACACGTGCATGATCGCCCGAGGGACACGTCAGGCCGCGGCCCGGGTCGTGGCCTCGAGCTTCGCCGGAACGTTCGAGGGCGGGCCCGATCGGGAGCTGTTCGCGAACGCGTGGAACCGCGCCACCATCCACGAGCTGCCTGGGGACGTCCCGTGAAGCTCCAGGGATCCGTCGCGGTCGTGACCGGAGGCGGGCGGGGGATCGGGCGGGCAATCGCGCTGGCGCTCGCCGAGGCGGGGGCCGCGGTCGCGGTCGCCGCTCGAACCGCCGAAGAGCTCGACCGCGTCGTCGACGAGATCCGCGCGGCGGGGGGTCGCGGGCTGGCGCTCGTGGCCGACGTCACGAAAGCCGGCGAGGTCGACGAGCTCGCGCGCGCCACCGAGGCAGCGCTCGGCCCTCCCCAGGTCCTGGTCAACGACGCGGGCATCGTCGTGCGAGCACCGCTGGTCGAGACGAGCGAAGAGGACTGGGACGCGGTGATGGCGACGAACGTCAAGGGCGCCTTCCTGTGCTGCAGGTCCTTCTTGCCGGGGATGATCCGAAGGATGCGGGGCCGGATCGTGAACATCGCGTCCATCTCGGGACGCCTGGGCACCCGGCAGCTCGCGGCCTACTGCGCCTCGAAGTGGGCGCTGGTCGGACTGACCAAGGCGCTCGCCGAGGAGGTCCGCGAGCACTCGATCCAGGTCAACGCGATCGCACCCGGATCTGTCGCGACCGACATGCTCCAGGCCGGAATGCCCGGGGCCGGGGCGGACATGACTCCCTCGGACATCGCACGAGTGGTGCTGTTCCTGGCCTCGGACGCTCCCGATGCCCTGACGGGGTCGGTGATCGACGTGTTCGGGTAGCCCTCGGGGCGTGAGCTCTCAGTCGTCGTCCGGAACGATCGCCACGGGCTCTATCAGGTGCCCCATGCGGCGGCGCTTCGTGTCCAGGTACTTCCTGTTGTGCTGGTTCGGAAGGACCGTCGACGCGATGCGTCCGGCGACGGTGATCCCGCCCGCCCGGAGCGCTGCGATCTTGGACGGGTTGTTCGTGATGAGACGCACTGACGAGACCTGGAGCGCGCGCAGGATGGCCACGGCCGCGCCGTAGCCGCGAAGATCGTCGTCGAAGCCGAGGAAGCGGTTGGCGTCGACGGTGTCCAGCCCGCGGTCCTGCAGGGCATATGCCCGTATCTTGTTTCCGAGGCCGATCCCGCGGCCCTCCTGCCGGAGATACACCACGGTGCCCAGGCCGGCCGAGGCGATGTACCTGAACGCCGCCGCGAGCTGCTCCCTGCAGTCGCAACGGAGCGAGTGCAGGACCTCACCGGTGAAGCACTCGGAGTGGACGCGAACCGCCGCCGCCGTCGCCCCGACCAGCTCGCCGAGCTGGATGGCGAGGTGCTCCTGGCCCTCCGCGGTCCGGAACACCGTCACGTGGAACGAGCCCCATTCCGTGGGCAGCTCGCTCTCCGCGTAGCGGTTGACTTGCGGGATCGGGCCGACGACGTCTGCGACTCGCTGACCCTCTCTTGCGACGATCACGGCAGTTCCAGTCCCGCCTCGAGGCGTGCCGTGTATATAGAGAGCGACCTGATCGGTGTCAAGCGAGCTTGCCGAAGGTCCACCGTTCGCGGCCCGTTCATGGAGCGGACATCGAGGCCGCGTGGCCCGTGTCGCCGGGCGTGACGGCGACGACGTGGTACGGACCGGTATCGACGTCGGGTGGCACCAGGACCTCGCCGGCCCAGCGGCCGTCCGGCCCCGTGACGAGGGTCCCGAGCCAGCGGAGCATCGTGTGGCCGTCCCTGGAAAGGAAGACCTGTACGTGGGCGCCCGAGAGCGGGCCGGAGCGGTCGAGCACGCGGCCTTCGACGTGCATGGATGCGCCCCGGCGAGGGCGGCGGTCGCCCTGATCCACGACCGTGAAGCTGGGCTGCAGGGAGGGACCCGTCCGAGGGCCGATCGAGGTCGGATCGACCGCCGGCAGGGCGGAGGCTTGGCCGGGCTCGGACCTCGCCCCAGGCTGCCGGACCACGGCCCCGGCCTGCCCCGGCCCCATGGGCTGACCGCCCACTTGCGGCGCTCCGGTCGGGCCGGGTGCCCCGATCCTCGGAGCGCCCGTCACTCCCTGGCCTCTGAGGAGCGAGTACTGCCGCCGATACGCCTCGGGCTGCGGCAGCTCGTCGGCTCTGCGCGGCTCGTGCCGCATCCTCTGGGCAGCGTTGTGGACGGACAGTCCGCGCGCGGCGCCGCCGAGGTCGATCCGCAACCAGCCCGTGTCCGGCAGGAACGACTCCACGAAGGCGTGCGCCTCGTTCATGACGAACCGGGTAGGCACGCCGAGCGCGTTCGCGGTGACCATGAACGCGTAGGCCCGATGGCGGCAGACACCCTTGCCGCCCAGCGCGAGGTTCTCGTACAGGTTGCCGAACCCCGTCGGCGGGGATGAGGACTCCTCGTACGCACGGAAGTGCCCCGCTAGCCTCGAGAGGATCTCGCGGAGCGAGCTTCTCGCGGACAGTCCGAGCGAGCCAGCCACCCGCAGCGCCGAGGCCGACACGTTCCCGGGGACGCTCACCAGAAGGCCTTGCGGCAAGTCCGCTGCTCGCCGATCCGCGGGGAGCTCGGCCCCGAAGTAGGCCGCCGGCGCGTCCGTCAGGAACACGAGGCGTGCGCTCCCGCGGTGCCGGGCGGTCACGAAGAAGTTGTCTGCCGAGTCCCTGAGGAAGTGGACCTCGACGCCCGGGGTCGCGCGATACGAGAGGATCCTCGCATCGGGAGCGACCGAGGGGATCGGCGTCGGCTCGCCGGGCGCGAGATCGACCACGACGGAGCCCCAGAAGAGGTCACGGTCCGGGGTCGCGGCGCTCGACCCGACCACGGGGACCTCCTCCAGCGTCGACCGTCCGACTCCGAGCGTGAAGTCCGGCCGGACGGCGTCGAAGGCGCTCAGCCGCTTGAACGGCGCGATCGCTGGGTCGAAGGCCTCCGCGTAGTCGAGCTGGGACTCGAGCAGCGTGTCGTCGTCCGGGCTGAAGCGATCGTGCCGCCGCCCGACGTTCGCGCCTTGATCGTCCGCGGAGTATGTCGGCTCGTCGCCCTCGGGCTGGGCGGGATCCTCGGGCTCGGCGACGATCTCGCTCCCGACGCGAATCGCGGCGGGGTTCTGTCCCGTCCGGGCCTCGGCTCCGATCACGCCGGCGCGCGCCCCCGGATCCTCCGGTACGAACTCGTGGAGAATCGGACCAGGGCCCCCGCCATCGGAGTGGGCCAGGAGCGGTGCGGCCAGCACAAGGAGCAGCACCCGTCCGCGCATCAGCGGTCATTATGGCCGATCGGGGCCGCCGTGCTGCTATTCTTCACGGGTGTCGATAGCCGTTTCGGCGCTCCTCGTCGCGGTGCTGATCCTGCTGCACGAGACCGGGCACTACCTCGTGGCGCGGATGTGCCGGATGCGGGTCAATCGGTTCTCGATCGGTTTCGGCCCGGCCATCGCACGGTTTCGTCCGAGGTGGAGCGAGACGACCTTCCAGATCGCGGCGATCCCTCTGGGCGGTTTCGTGCAGATCGCGGGAATGGACCCGAACGAGCCCGTCCTTCCCGGCGACACCGGCAGCTACGCGTCGAGACCCCTGTGGCAGCGGGCCGCCGTCATCATGGCGGGCCCGGTCGCGAACTGGGTCGTCGCCGCTGCCGCGTTCTCCCTCCTCTACGGCATCGGCTTCCCGAAGGCGGAAGGAGGGACGAGGATCGGAGAGGTCACCGAGGACGGCCCGGCCCAGAAGGCCGGTCTGCGACCGGGCGACAGGATCTTGGCCATCGACGGCGCGAGGGTCACGCGGTGGGTGCAGGTCGCGGGACGGACTCGCGAGTCAGCGGGCCGCAGGCTCGTGCTGCGCGTGCGCCGCGACAGCGAGGTGCTCGAGATCCGCGTCAAGCCGCGGCGGGATCGGCGCACCGGCCAGGGGCTCATCGGGATCGCCCCGGCCGTGCGGCTCGAGCGCCGGCCGGGGCTCGGCGCGATCGCCGCCGGAGCGCGGCAAGCCGCCTCCGACTGCGCGGTCCTCGTCCTCGAGCTCGCGCGCGCGGTCACCGGCAAGGGGGTGGAGGGGCTCATGGGCCCCGTCGGGATAATCGCGATGGCCAAGGAGCAGGCGGAGCGGGGCCTCAGGGCCTTCGTCCATCTCGCGGGCGGCCTGTCGGTGGCGCTGGCGGTCATGAACTTCCTGCCGCTCCCCGCGCTCGACGGAGGCAGGCTGATCTTTCTGGGCTACGAGGTGGTGACCCGCCGCCGCGTGCCACCGCGGTTCGAGGCGGTCGTCCACTGGGTGGGTTTGCTCTTGCTGCTGGCGCTGCTCGTCCTCGTCACCTTCCGCGACATCCTCGTCGCGAGCTCGTGACGAGTGGCTACTCCTCGGGGTTGATCCTGCAGACGCCCGCGGGCCCCTCGGCGATCACCGTGCAGGTGTGGCCCTCGGGGCAGCCCGGCTCGCCCTCCATGTTGCAGTGCTGCAGGCAATGGCCCACTTCCTCGTCGTTGAACTGCATGCAGGTGGCACCCTCGACGCACTCGTTCGTGTACTGGCACTCGGCGTCGACGGCGGTGTCGCCCGGCGGCGTGCAGTCGGTGGTCCCGTCCGATGGGTCGACGATGATGCAGGCCTCGCCCTCCGGACAGGGCTCCTCGGCGAGGAGGTCACAGTTGTCGGGCGACAGACAGACCATCGCCAGAGGGTTGTTGTTCTCGTCGTTGAGCTGGATCGCGCACTGCGCCCCTGGCGGGCACTCGTGCACCCCCTGGTCGCAGAACGCGGCGCACTTGCCGTCGGCCAGGCACGTCAGGCCGGCGTTGCAGGGGTTCGGCTGGCCACAGTCGTCGCCCTGCTCGCCCGTGCCCGCGGGATGGCAAGCCTTTGCCCCGCCCTGCCCGAAGTCGCACGCCTGGCCGTTCTCGCAGCCGCACTGCTCGTAGATGTCGCAGGGATCGTCCGGGCAGTCACCGTCGGCGTCGCCATCGCCGTCACCGTCGCCATCGCCGTCCGCGTCGGCGTCGGCGTCCGCGTCGGCATCGGCGTCGGAGTCGGCGTCGGCGTCGCCGTCGACGATGTCGTCATCGTCGTCGTCGCCGCCCTTCTTCGAGCAGCCCCCGATCGCGAGAGGGAGCGCCAACAGGGCCAGGAACGTTCGTGAAAGCCTCATTTTTCGGTCCTCCTCGGGCCCAGAGGTGTAGGTCGACCCCCTGGGGCAAGTCAATGGAACATTCAGTATGCAATAGAGGTCAGTTCACCGCCACCGTGTTCCGGGCCGCCTCGCTCTTCCGGCGGGCGACCTGGTCCAGGGAGGCCTTGACGAAGCGCGTGAACAAGGGGTGCGGCATGAGGGGCCCGCTCTTGAACTCGGGATGAAACTGGCAGCCGACGAAGTACGGGTGCCCCGGCAGCTCGATCATCTCGACGAGCCGCCTGTCGGGGGAGAGCCCGGACAGCACGAGGCCGTTCTTCGTGAGCTCGTCGCGGTAGGAGTTGTTGAGCTCGTAGCGATGCCGGTGGCGCTCGCCGATCTCGGCGCTCCCGTAGGCGTCGAACGCGACGGTGCCGGGAGTCAGGACGCAGGGGTAGGAACCGAGCCGCATCGTCGCTCCCTTGTCGGTGACGCCCCGCTGGTCGGGCATCAGATCGATCACGGGATGCGGGGTCTTCTCGGCGAGCTCGCTCGAGCTCGCTCCCGCGAGGCCGCAGACGTTGCGGGCGTACTCGATGACGGCGACCTGCATCCCGAGGCAGATCCCGAAGAACGGCAGCCCGTTCTCGCGCGCGTGGCGTACGGCCAGGATCTTGCCCTCGATCCCGCGGTCCCCGAAACCGCCCGGGACCAGGAGCCCGTCGATGCCCGCGAGCATCTCGGTCGCGCCGTTCCGCTCCACCTCCTCGGAGTCGATGTAGCGGAGCTCGAGCGCGCAGTCGTTGGCGAGGCCGCCGTGGACCAGCGCCTCGTGGAGGCTCTTGTACGAGTCCTTGAGGTGGACGTACTTGCCGACGACCCCGATGACGGCACGGCCGCGCGAGGGGTGCTTCATCCTCTCGACCACACGCCGCCACTCGTCCATCTCGGCGCCGCGGGACCAGATGTTCAGGAGCTCGGCGATCTTGTCGTCCAGGCCCTCGTCCCTGAAGCGGACCGGCAGCTCGTAGATGCACTCGACGTCCGGCGCCGAGATCACGGCCTCGACGGACAGGCTGCCGAACAGCGCGATCTTCTCCTTCAGCGGCCGCGGGATGGGCCCGGCCGCGCGGCACAACAGGATGTCCGGCTGGATGCCGATCTGCCGGAGCTACTTGACCGAGTGCTGGGTGGGCTTGGTCTTGAGCTCCTCGGCGGCGGTGATGAAGGGAACGAGGGTCACGTGGACGCT